>JADCJJ010000603.1 GCA_020247085.1 Myxococcaceae bacterium
ACCCTCTGCGGCAGCCACCTCTCGGGACAGCGCGAAGTTGGCCTGGGCGTGAGCGTCGCCAGCGCCGGCGACGTCAACGGTGACGGCTTCTCGGACGTGGTGGTCGGTGCGCCGGGCTTCGACAACGGCGAGCCGAACGAGGGCCGGGCGTTCCTCGTCCTCGGCGGAACCGGCCTGGGGCCGGACGGCGGGCTGCTGCCGACCTGGTCTGGCGAGTCCAACCAGGCCGACGCGGGGTTCGGTGCCAGCGTCGCGAGCGCGGGCGACGTGAACGGAGATGGCTTTGCGGACGTGCTGGTGGGGGCGCCGGGGTTCGCAGGCCCCCTTGCGCGTGGCGGTGCTGCGTTCCTCTTCCACGGCAGCGCCATGGGGCTGGGGTCGACGCCGGCCTGGCAGGTGGCGTCCAACATGAGTGACGCGAGGCTCGGTGCCAGCGTCGCCGGTGTCGGCGACGTGAACGGTGATGGCTTCGCAGACTTCGTTCTGGGGGCTCCGGGGACGTCAAGCGTTTTGGGCTGTGCCACGCTGTACCTGGGGGCTGCGGTAGGAGCGCCGCCGAGCTCCGCCTCCTTCGCTTGCGGCATGCCCGGCGATGGCTTCGGGTCCAGCGTCGCGGCCGCCGGCGACGTCAACGGTGATGGCCGCTCGGACGTCGTGGTGGGCGCGCCGTACTTCAAGAACCCCGAAGACGACGAGGGGCGCGTCTCCGTGTTCCTCGGAACCGACGCGGGGCTCGCGACGCCGCCGACGTGGACGACGGAAGGGAACCGTGTCTCTCGTCTCCTCGGGCTCAGCGTCGCCAGCGCCGGCGACGTCAACGGCGATGGCCTCGCGGAGGTGCTGGCGGGTGCCTCGGACGAAGCGGTGCTCTTCTCCGGAACGCGCGGCGGGAGCCTGCCGATGATGACGTTCTCACCGACCGGGCCATTGATGCAAAACCCGCCCTGGCGGTTCGGCAGCAGCGTGGCGGGCGCCGGCGACCTCAATGGGGACGGCTTCTCTGACGTCATCGTCGGAGCGCCGGGGGCGTCCCGCATCGGTGGCGGGCCACAGGCCGGCCGGGCGGTCGTCTACCTGGGCAGTTCGACGGGGCTGGTGCTCGATGGCGGGCGATTCGTCGACGGGCCTGAAGGGGCGGGCTCGAACTTCGGCGCCAGCGTGGCGAGCGCCGGCGACGTGAACGGAGACGGCTTCTCGGACGTGGTCGTGGGGGCCCCGAACGCCAGCTCCTCCATGCTCTTGAACCAGGAAGGTGAGGTCCGAGTGCTCCTCGGTGGCGACGAGCGCCCCGGCCGCTCCCTCGAGCTCCGCCAGCGTCTCTGCGGCGCGGGCATGTCCGGGGCCTCGCCCGGCCTACAGGTTCGACGTGCGGTGGAGCTGAGCATGCGCACGGTCGACGGCCCGGCCGGCCTGCACCGCGTGCGCTTCGAGGTCGAGGTGAGGCCAGTGGGCGTCGGCTTCGACGGTGGGGTCACCCAGGCCTCGGCGCTCGAGAGCCCCCGTGCCGCGAGCGTCCAGCTCGCCTCGTTCCCCTTGGGCCGGTACCACTGGCGGGGGCGGCTGCGCGCCGGCGCGGTGACGGGCGACGCGGGGGTTGGCGGCTTCACCACCCGGTGGGTCCCCTTCGGCGCCAACCGCGAGGACGAGCCAGACTTCACCGTCGTTCAGGAGCGCGTATCGGTCGACGCCGGAGTCGATGCAGGGACCGCCGATGCCGGGCCCTCGGGCGGAGGCACTGCGGGTGGAGGCACTGCGGGTGGAGGCACTGCGGGTGGAGGCACTGCGGGTGGAGGCACTGCGGGTGGAGGCACTGCGGGTGGAGGCACTGCGGCCGGCGGAGACTCTGGAGACGCGGGCTCCGCCGACGGGGGGCCCATGGTCGACATCTACGCCCCCGTCCCCTGTGGCTGCGGCGCAGGCCCCGGGGTCTTCGCCGCCGTCGGGGGGCTCCTGGTGCTGGCGCGCCGGCGGCCCCGCCGCTCCTGAACCACGCCTCGCGCTCCGTCAGTGACGCCGTCTGCTCTGACGGATGACTCGCTCCTGGAGGAGGTCCTCGTCGGCCCATCCGCCACTCGTCACAGAGGCATCAGTGGTTCGTTTCTGCTCTGCTTGACACGTTGTCCGTCTTAGTGGATATTTCCGCTCGTCGGCGGCGGTAGCATCGCAGACGACGCGAACGGCGAAGGAGCACTGCACATGAGCGCGGCCACTGTCATCGACCTCGGAGAGTTCCGGAAGAAGCGGACCGAAGGGCAGATGCCCGTGACCCTGCGTGCCGTCTCGACGCCTCCGGTCTTCCCCGTCTGGGTCTGGGTCTGGGTATGGCCGGCTCCGCACGTTCGTCCGTGACGGCAGCGGTTCCCCTGGCGGAGCGCGAGGGGCCGGGCGCTTCTCTGGGGAGAACCCTGCGGCGGCTCCGCACGATTCGCGGGCTGTCGCTCGAGCGGCTGGCGGCGCGCTGTGGCGTCAGCCGGGCGATGTTGAGCCAGATTGAGTCCGGGCGCTCGATGCCCACCATCACGGTGTTGGGCCGGGTCGCCGGGGGCCTCCAGGTGACCGTCACCGAGCTGCTCGGCGACGCCCGTGACGCGCCCGTCGTGGTGACGCGCCGGCCGGAGCAGCCCTGGCGTGCCGTCGGCCCGCTGGCCCGCGTGCGTGAGCTGGCGAACGACCCACGTCTGCAGCGCGTGCGCTGGCTCGAGCTCGCGCTCGACGTCGGCGCCGAGCTCGAGTTGCCTGGCGTCGCTCCGGGCGATGCCGTCAACCTCGTCGTCGACGCGGGCCGGGTCTCGCTGCGCCAGCCCGGACAGCTGCCGGTGACGCTCGAGGCCTCCGATGCGTCCGCCCTCGTCGCCGAGGGGCCCATCACGCTGTCCGCGCACCGTCCGGCGACGGTGTACGTGCTCCTGTCGAAGCCCCTGTGAGCGGCCTGAATCGGCGGCGCTTCGCCCGCTGGGCGCCTCGGTGCACAGGTCTCTCGTCGGCTCGTGGCGCGGGCTGGCGCCGAAGTGCCGCAGACCGCTCAGAGGCGCAGCAGGGAGCCCCATCGCCTCGGGGCAGATCGCACACCGTTCGGCTGCGCGTTCGGACATCGACGAACCCTGGCGTCACACCTCGGCTCGTCCTGGGAGGCCGGCGCCGTGCTCGACGCCTGCGCACCGGCGCCTTCTGCGCTCAGCTCGCCACGTTGCGGACGTGACCCTTTTCGCAGGTCAGCGTGCCGCTGCCAGCCGGCTTCATGCCCCGTCCGCATACCCGGCACGACGGCAGCATGCTCGCTACCGCGGCCTTCTGCTCCGGCGTCGTCCGGCGCAGCTGGCGGACCGAGTCGATGGATGCTTGCGGCTGCAGCGCCACCGCGACCTTCGCCGCCGCGACCGCCGCGAGCGGCACAGCGGGCACTGGCTTCGTCGCCGTCACCGCCGCGGGCTTCGTCACCACTGCCGCCGCGGGCTTCGTCACCACCGCCGCCGCGGGCTTCGTCACCACCGCCGCGCCAGGCGCATCGCCGGTGAGGTGCTCCCGCACCTTCGCCAGCAGCTCCCCACGCACGCCCTTGTACTTCGCGGCGACGGAGTCGAAGCGCGCGAGCAGCTCCTTCGTCGTCGATGCGCCCGGCTTCACCAACTCGGCGCGAACCTTCGCCAGCAGCTCGCCGCGGACGCCCTTGTACCGGGCGTGCACCTCGTCGAAGCGGCTCATCATGTCCTGGACGTTCTGCGTCATGTCCGTCGGGCCTCCTCTGCCTCGTGGCGCCAGCGTGATCTCCTCACGCGGCGCCTGCAAGCCCCTCCGTTACAACACATGTATGGCACGTCCACCCTCTTTCGAGAGGTGCCCGAAGTTCGATGGGTTGCGAGGTTGACGAGGCGCGTCGCAGGCCGATTTACCGGGCTCCGCAGCCGTTTCGGCCGACGCGTGAGCCTCCGCTGGCGGGCGTCGAAGCAGTCCGACGGTGACGGCGCGCTCACGTCGGCGCGGGCGGGGCGAGCGTCATGCCGGGCACGCGCGCGAGCCGCTTCGTCATCAGCCGCAGGAACTCGCGCACCCGCGTCGGGGTGAACTTCGCGCTCGGCACCACGGCGCTCACCTCCATGGGCGCTGGCGGGAAGGCCGGGAGCACCTCGACCAGCCGGCGCGCGACGAGGTCGTCCTCGACGAGCCATCGCGGCACGAGGCCGACGCCGAGCTCCCCCACCAGCGCCTGGCGCAGCGTCAGCGCGTTGTTCGACAGGAAGGCCGGCTCGAGCTCGACGGTGGTGACGCCTCCGGGCGCGCCGAGGGTGAGGGCGTTGCCCGAGGGGAACCCCGAGAAGCGCACCGCGCGCAGCGCCGCGAGGTCTGCGGGGCGCCTCGGCACGCCGACCCGCCGCAGGTAGCCTGGCGCCGCCACGAGCAGCCGCTCCATCGTGCCGAGGCGCCGCCGCACCACCGACGCGTCGGTGATGGCCCCGAGGCGAATCGAGAGGTCGGCCCCCTCGGCCACCAGGTCGACGTACGAGTCGAGGAGCGTCAGCTCGCACCGCACCTGCGGGTGCCGCCGCTGGAACTCCACCGCTGCCGGCCCCAGGAACAGCTCGCCCAGCACGACCGGCCCGTGGAGCTTCAGCGTGCCGCGGGGCGCGTCGCCGTCGGCCAGCTCGGCGCTCGCCTCGTCGAGCACCGCCAGTGCCTGCCGGGAGCGCTCGTAGTAGCGCCGCCCCGCCTCGGTCAGCGTGAGCCGCCGGGTGCTGCGAAGCACAAGTCGGGCGCCGACGTCGGCCTCGAGCGCCGCCAGCGCCTTGCTCGCCGCCGGTTGCCCGACGCCCAGGTCCCTCGCCGCCCGCGACAGGCTCCCGCGCTCGACCACCTTCCCGAACAGCCGCAGCCGCTGCAGTGCGTCCATGGTGATTCATTCCAGCGCGGAATGAGCCATATGGCCACTCTCGCTCTTCTGGGCGGCCGGCGGCCTCCGTAGGGTGGGCCCATCACGGCGCGGGAACGTCTCCCGCGCCGACACCGCGAGGAGCACGTCATGAAAATCGCCGTCCTTGGAACCGGAATGGTCGGAGACACCATCGCCTCACGCCTCGTCGAGCTGGGCCACGAGGTGCGCATGGGGTCGCGCACGGCCAGCAACGAGAAGGCCGCCGCCTGGGTGAAGAAGGCCGGCGCGATGGCTTCGGCTGGCACCTTCGCCGACGCCGCGGGCTTCGGTGAGCTCATCGTCAACTGCACGCTCGGCGCGGGCGCCGCCGAGGCCCTCTCGATGGCGGGCGAGCAGCACCTCTCGGGCAAGACCGTCATCGACGTCTCGAACCCGCTCGACTTCTCGAAGGGAATGCCGCCGAGCCTCTTCGTCAGCAACACCGACTCGCTCGGCGAGCAGCTGCAGCGACGCTTCCCGAAGGCGAAGGTGGTGAAGGCGCTCAACACGATGAACTGCGCCATCATGGTGAACCCGCGCCTGCTGCCCGATACCCACCACACGTTCCTCTCGGGTGACGACGCAGGCGCGAAGGCCGAGGCGCGGGCCCTGCTGAAGCAGTTCGGCTGGCGCGACGACGAGGTCGTCGACCTCGGCGACATCACGACCGCGCGCGGCACCGAGAGCGTGCTGCCCATCTGGGTGCGCATCTGGGGCGCGACGAAGAACGGCCTGTTCAACTTCAAGCTCGTCACGAAGGGCTGAGGGCCGGGCCGCGGCGCCGCGGGGCGAGCGGAGCTGGGCGGGCGCGACCGCGGCGCGCCGTCTCGTCGACGGGGGCGCCTGGGCCGTTCGCCGCCGGCAGCGGCTCCTTCAG
>JADCJJ010000604.1 GCA_020247085.1 Myxococcaceae bacterium
CGAGCAGTCAACGGCAGACCTGTTCTCGGCCATGGCTGGCTCCCCTCGAGACGACACGAAAGGAATTCTCCTCGTGAATGCGTATGACGACTTCGAAAGGCGGGAGGTCAGGGTCGCGGAGAGCAGCCGAGCGGGGGCGAACGCATGGTTGAGCGCCATGGCGCTCGATGCAGGTGAGAGCCTGATCGGCGTTTATGTCCCGAATGCAGGCGAGCGTTCCGGGACCTTCGAGCGGCTTCGCCAGCGTCGCCGGCGTCTCCGACCTCATCAGGCGAACCGTGAGGTGGGCCCCACTGCTGCGCGACGCGGGTCACGTCGGAGTGGAAGAAAGCAGCTCGAGGCGCTGAGCACGATGAGCGTCGGCCCCTCCGCGCCCCGTGCGCAAGGCGGCGAGAGAGGCGTCGAGGGTCCTGAGGCGCGTGGCTCGTGCGCGGCGAGGAAGGGCCTGGAGCTGAGCGAGGCGGCGGGCGAGCGCGGTGGGTCAGTGACGGCGCACGCACCGCACCTGATGCTCGATGCGAACGTCGTCGCCCTGGGGACCGAAGCCGCGCGGGAACGCGGTGGGGTCTCCCCGCTTGGGGTCGGCCCGCATGGCACCCGCCCCGTGGATGTCCAGCAGCCGCCACTGCCCCGAGCCCGGCGGGACCTCGAGCCACCCCAGGGCAGGGCCGAAGGCGACGTACGCCGCCTTCGCCGGGGCGACGTCGTCGGGGCCGTCGAGCAGCGTCGTCGAGCTCCACGCGTAGGCGTCGGGCCGGGTGAGGCCGAAGAGGGGGTCGATGGCCGGCACGCGCGAGACGTCGACGAGCGAGTACAGCTGCTTCACGTCGGGCAGCACCCAGTCGTCTTGGCCTCCCAGCGTCAGGTCACGGCAGTACGCGAGCGCTGCGGCCCACGTCCGCCCGACCCCATCATCGTCACGCTGCCACTCGAGCCCTGTCGACGCGTCCACCACCACCCCGTCGGTGCGCGCGACGTAGCCGTGCGACGTGAACGAGGGGCCGCGCACGTACCGCGCCAGCCGACGCGCGGGCGTGGCGCCACCGCTCCCGGGCTCGACCCGCGGGTACCCCTTGATGCGCCCGTCGGCGAAGTTCACCCCGAACACCGTCTCGTCCAGCCCCGGGCCGGTGCCGCGCGAGTACACGCTCGATGACCAGACCTGCACGTCGATGAAGCGGTCACCCACGCCCGCGCCCGGCGCGCCGTAGGCGAAGTCGAAGGCCGTGGCGTCGATGAAGGGCCGCGACGTCTCGGGCGACGGCCCGAACTGGCCCCGGAAGTCCATCAGCGAGAAGAGCTCGTGAATCGTGGGCAGCCGCCAGTCTGAGAAGCCTCCGGCGCGGAACGACGCCGCACCCCTGACGGCCTCGTCGAAGGTCACCGGCGCGGTCTGCGCGCGCGCCCAGGTGAGGCCCGTCACGACGTCGGTCACGGCGCCATCGCCATCGTCGCGGTAGGTGAGCGCCGGAGCGCCCTGCTGCGCGTCCTGCCCGTCGAAGGGGCCCGCCCGCGCGCAGTCGACCTCGGCGACGTCGCCGTAGCACGCCCGCTGCCCGGTGCCCGCCAGGGGGTACCGGCCCGGCGCGGGGAGTGGCGTCGCGCAACCAAGCGCTGCGAGCAGCGGTCCTGCCAGTCGGAGGGATGAGCGCATGAGGGGGAGGACGCAGGGACGACGCCCGCGGCATACACCGCGGCGTCCGCTCCATCATGTTTCCTCGAGACACTTGATGGCGGGTATCGATAACGAATCGGAATCGATGAGGTGCGCGCTTGTCCAGGCACCTGGCGCGCGCCGTCGGGCATCATTCCTTCGTCCCCAAACGACAAGGAGCACGCACGATGTCCTCCATTCCGCAGCCGATGCAGCCCCACTCCAGCGCCTGGGTTGCCCAGACGTGGGTCTCGTTCGTGGTGTCCCTCGGCATCACCACCATGGGTATCTGGTTCCTGCCGGTGGACGTGTGGGTGAAGGCGTTCATGGGCATGGGGCTGCTCTTCTCGGTGGGGTCGACGTTCTCGCTGGCGAAGACGGTGCGCGACCAGCACGAGGCGCAGAGCATCAAGCAGCGCATCGACGACGCGCGGGTGAGCCGGTTGATCGCCGAGCATGACCCGCTCAAGCCGGCGCTGTGAGCGCCTGCCTGAGCCCTGACGATGGGCGGCGCGCCGCCGGGGGGCGGCGGGCGTGGTGGGTGCAGCGGCTGTGCGGCCCGGTGGAGCGGTCGCGGCGGGGCGAACTGGAGCGCCCAGTTGGCGCGGTGCCGCGGCGGCGGCTGGTGCGCCGTCCGGCATGGCCCGCTGAGGGCCACCGCGCCGGGTACGGGCGACCTCGGAGGCGCGCCGGCCACCTGGAGGCCGACGAGGTCGATGAGCCGCGCGAGCAGGGCGTCGGGCCGTCGCCGTCGTGACCGGCCCGCTCCGGGCGAGGGACATGGGCGCTCGGCCGGGGCCGTCCCCCAAAGGTGCTCGCCGCGTCGGTGCCGACCCTTCAGAATTCCGCGTGATGACGCCCCTGCCTCGCGCCAGCGCGTTGTTGTTCTTCTCCGGCTTCAGCGCGCTCGTCTACCAGACGGCCTGGACCCGCCTCTCTCGCCAACTCTTCGGCGCCTCGACGGCGGCCACCGCCGCGACGCTGGCCGTCTTCATGGGGGGCCTCGGGCTCGGCGGGTGGTTGCTCGGCCGCCGCGTCGAGCGCGCGCCGAACCCGCTGTCGCTCTACGGCACGCTCGAGCTGCTGGTGGCGGCGCTCGCGGCCGCGAGCCTGGGCCTGCTCGAGCTGGTCTCGGCCGCCTACCTCGGGACGGGTGGCAGTGGCGCGCTGGGCGCTGCCGGCGCGACGGCCGTTCGTCTGCTGCTCGCCGCCGCCGTCATGGGCCCCTGCGCGGTCGTCATGGGGGCGACGCTGCCGGCCGCGGCCCGCCCTGACGACACCGCGCGGGCCGGCGTGGCCGTGCTGCTGGGCGTCAACACCCTCGGCGCCGTGACTGGCGTCGCGCTCACCACCTTCGTGATGCTCGAGGCCTTCGGCACCCGCGACACGCTGCTCGTCGCGGCGCTCCTCAACGCGCTCGTCGGAATGTCGGCGCGCAGCTGGGCGCGGAGCCAGCCCCAAGCCCCGGCCGCCGCCCCGCTCGAGGCGCCCCCTTCCGCCGAGCCGGCAGCCGGGCCTCGCGCCGTCCCGCTCCAGCTGGTGCTTGGCGCGGCTGCCCTCGTCGGCTTCGCCTTCATGCTGCTCGAACTCGTCTGGTACAGAATGCTCGCGCCCATCCTCGGGGGCTCCACCTACACCTTCGGCCTCATCCTCGTGGTGGCCCTTGCCGGCCTCGGTGCCGGCGGCGCGGCCTACGCCCACTTCGGCTGGCGCCGCAGCCCGACGCTGACGGCGCTGGCGGCCACCTGCGCGGCCGAGGCCCTCGCCATCATGCTGCCCTTCGCCGCCGGAGACCGGGTGGCGCTCCTGGCTGGCGCGCTGCGCCCCGTCGGCATGGTGGGCTTCCCGTGACTGGTCGGCTCGTGGGCGCTGCTGTGCGCGCTCGTCGTGCTCCCGGCCTCGCTCATCGCCGGCTACCAGTTCCCCCTGCTCATCGCCATGCTGGGGTGTGGCCGCGAGGGCGTGGGCCGTGAGGTGGGGCTCGCGTACGCGGCGAACACCTTCGGCTCCATCGCTGGCTCCCTCGCCGGTGGCTTCGGCGTGCTGCCCGCGCTGGGCGCACTCACCGCCTGGCGCGGCGCGGCGATGCTGCTGCTGGCCTCGGCCGCGGCCCTGGCGCTGGCCCGGACGAGGGCCTTGGGCCGCCTGGCGGCAGCTCACACGTCTCGAGCAACGACGTCCACGTCAGGGGCGTCTCGGCGGCGGCCTGCACGCGGCGCCAGGTCGCCTCGAAGCGCGCCTGCACCTGGGCCCTGGGGCCGCCGCCCGGCACCTGGGCCTTGAGGGCGTCGTCGCTCAACGGGCTGCGCTCCACGGCCGCCGCCGCCAGCGCGTCACCCTCGAGCGCCCGCAGCGCCCATGGCCTCTGGCCCTCCTCCCCGGCTTCGCGCGTTGTTCCTGTGCTGCGTCCTGAGCGTGCCCGTCATGGGCGTGCACGAGGTCCGTGCTCGAACCGCGGGGCTCAACCCGGGGCGTACGAGGTCGACTCCCGCACTGGAGGCTCGTCGGTCGAACCGTTCGTCGGCGCCCGGACTCCGTTCGTCGCGAGACCCGACGTCAGGCCTGCCAGGTGGGCATCTTCCGGCTGACCGCACGCGCTCCTGCGTGACGGCCCACCAGAGGAGTCCGACATGCCCGCTCCCACCCTCGCCGTCATCGGCGGAACCGGCTTCGCTGGCGCTGCCACGGTCAACGCGCTCGTCGCTGCTGGCCAGTCTGTTCGAGTCATCGCTCGCCACGCGCCGAGCAGCACCCGCGGCCCCGTCGAAGGGGTCGCGGCGAACGCGGCCGACGCGAACTCGCTGACTCCAGCGCTCGCAGGCGTGCAGACCGCCGTCGTCTGCGCGCGCCCGGACTACTGGGCGTGGCCGACCGAGCTGGTGCCGATGTTCCAGAACGTGCTCGAGGCGGCGCGGAGGACGGGAACCCGGATCGTGCTCTGCGACAACCTGTACGCCTATGGCGTGCCGAAAGGCCCGATGACCGAGTCGACGCCCTTCAATCCGCACGGGCCCAAAGGCCGCGCTCGCCAGGAAGCCGCGGAGCTGATGATGCAGGCGCACGAGCGTGGCGAGGTGCAGGTCGCGATCGGCCGCGCCGCCGACTTCTACGGGCCGGGCGTCACCTACCCGAACCTGAAGATGCTCTTCGGCGCGGCGCTTCAGGGAAGGACGGTTCGGGTGATGGGCAAGGGCACCACGCTCCACTCGACGTCCTTCATCAACGACGTGGGGCGCGGGCTGGCCACGCTCGCCCTGCACGGCGACGCATTCGGCAAGGTGTGGCACCTGCCGGTCGCGCCACCGATGACCGAGCTCGACCAGGCGCACCGCATCGTCGCCCTCGCGGGCACTGGCGCGTCGGTCGGACAGCTCCCCTCGTGGGCCGTTCACGCCATGTTCAAGGTGATGGGGCTCTTCTCGCCGACGATGCGGGAACTCCCCGAGGTGCTCTACCAGCACGAGCAGCCGTTCGTGGTCGATGACAGTCGCTTCGTGAAGGCCTTCGGCGTGCGCGCGACCGACTGCGACACCGCGCTCCTCGAGACGCTCGCGTTCTGGAGAACGAAGCTGGCGCTCGACGGGCCAGCAGCGGCGCGCGCGACCTGAATCGCCCAGAGGCTGGCGAGGGCGACCCGGTACAGGGCGTGAGAGCCCACGCGCGGCGCCGGCTCGAACTGCTCGGCGTGGAACATGCCTTCGACACCTGCGCGCCGGCCGGCGTGTCCTTCGTCACCAGCAGGGCCTTCTCGAGGTCGGTCACCGGCTGGCCCGACCTCGCCCACCGCGCCGCCCTCGTTCGGGGACTCCTCGCCGGGAACGAGGTCGCCCTGGCGCGCTTCCTCGACGACGGCCACAGCCCCGTCGACGACGGCATCGTCGAGCGCCTCCACGTCCGCGCGGCCATGACGCGGAAACACGCTCTCTGCGCCGGCAGCGACGCCTGCAGCGAGCGCGCCGCCGTCGCCTCCACCGTGCTGGGCTGCTGCGCCCTCGTTGCCGGCAACCCCGTCGCGTACCTCGCCGACGTCCTGCCCCGCCAGTCGCGTCGACTCCGCCTCGAGGCTGTCCCGGCCCTCGGGCCCGCGGACTGGCAGCGCTCACGCGCTTCTTCCTGACCGAACCCGCAGGTTCCGTCACCGGTCTGCGACCGCGATGCGGCGGGCGGACGCCGCGCGTCACGTCGGCGCCGTCCACGCGCGGAGTGGCTGGTGGCGTCCACGCCTCGTCGCACGGGCCCACGCGCCGCTGACGGGACCCCCGTCGCGCTGGCGGCATGCCGTCACCCTCGAGCCTCGGGAGGCTGCGCTCGCGCGGCCGCTCGCACCAGCCCCGTCGAGGGGCCGAGGCCCCTGGCGTCACTCTCCGGCGGGCATCGGTGTCGCCCGGCCCCGAAGCTTCAGCTGGGGCAGGGGCAGCGTCAGCAGGAAGGCCAGCACCGAGAGCACGGCCATCAACCGGTAGACGAGTGAGGTGGCGGTGGTGAAGGCCTCGCGCATGGCGAGGCTGACGGCGTCGATGGCGGCGAGCAGCCGGGGGCGCTCGGTGGCGATGCGCAGCTCGAGCTTCGAGCGGGCCTGCTCGAGCGCCAGCGCGCCCAGGCGGGCCGCCTCGGCGTCGAGGGCGGCCCTCACCGGCGCCAGCGCCTCCGCGGGGCCGGCGCCGTCCTTCAGCGCCGCCGGAGAGACGCCCAGCGCGGCGGCCTTCACCGCCGGCGGCAGCTCCGACGTCTCGAGCAACGCCGTCCACGTGAGAGGCGTCTCGGCGGCGGCCTGCACGCGGCGCCAGGTCGCCTCGAAGCGCGCCTGCACCTGGGCCCTGGGGCCGCCGCCCTGCACCTGGGCCTTGAGGGCGTCGTCGCTCAACGGGCTGCGCTCCACGGCCGCCGCCGCCAGCGCGTCACCCTCGAGCGCCCGCAGCGCCACGCGCCGGGCACCCTCGAGCCCGTCGGCGGCGCGCTGCTTCGCCGCCTCGACGTCGAAGCGCATGCCCGCGGCGCCCTCACCACCCTCGACGGCTGCGCCGGCAGGGCGGGATACGGCCGAGGCGACGAGCGCCGCCGGGAGCCCCGCCGTCGCCTGTGCGACGCCCACGTCGAGCTCGCGCGCCAGCGTCGACGCGAAGAGCGAGCCCACCACCGCGACGCCGATGGTCGAGCCCAGGGAGCGGAAGAACGTCGTCATCGAGGTGGCGACGCCCAGTTGGTGCGCGCCGACGGCGTTCTGCACCGCCAGCGTGTACAGCGGAATCGCGGGCCCCAGCCCCAGGCCCAGCAGCACCATCTTCGCCGTCACCTCGCCCTGCGTGGAGTCGGCCCGCAGCGTCAGCCCCATGATGAGGAACCCGGCGGTGAGCACCAGCAGCGCCGCCAGCATGAAGGGCTTGTACCGGCCGAAGCGCGAGGCGAGCTGCCCCGACAGCACGTTGCCCGCGACGATGCCCATCACCAGCGGCGAGATGGTGAGGCCCGACGCGGTGTTGGTGACGCCCACCACGTTCACCATGAACAGCGGCAGGAACACCATCGGCGTGAGGAACGCGGCGCCCATGACGAACATCGTGCTGACGCCCCAGCGCACCGTGGGGACGCGGAAGAGCCGCAGGTCGACGAGGGGCTGCTCGACGCGCAGCTCCCAGGTGACGAAGCCGGCCAGCCCCACCAGCGAGACGAGGCCCATGGCCAGCATCGGCGGGCTCGTCCACAGGTAGCCGACGTCGCCCTCGCGCAGCACCACGCGGCCCAGCGACGCACCGATGAGCAGCGGCACCACGCCGGTCGCCAGCAGCACGCCGCCGGTGACGTCGATGGAGCCACCGCGGCCGCCGGCCGGCTCGAGCGGCGGCATGCGCCAGACGATGAAGGCCAGCGCCACAAGGCCGAGCGGCAGGTTGATGAAGAAGACCCAGTGCCAGCCGAAGTGGTCGGTGATGAAGCCGCCGAGGAGCGGCCCGACGAGCGACGAGATGCCGAAGACCGCGCCGAAGAGCCCGGTGTAGCGGCCGCGCTCGCTCGGCGGGAACAGGTCGGCCACCACCGCGAAGGCCGAGGTGAAGAGCGACGCGCTGCCGACGCCCTGGAGCGCGCGGAAGGCGATGAGCTGCCACGCCGACTGCGCGACGCCGCACAGCGCCGAGGCGGCGACGAAGAGCACTACGCCCACCACCAGCACCACCTTGCGGCCGTACACGTCGGACAGGCGGCCGTACACGGGCACCAGCACCGTCGAGCTGACGAAGTAGGCCGTCGTAATCCACGTGTAGAGGCCCGGCGGCAGGTGCAGCGACCTCTGAATGTCAGGGCCCGCGGTGGCGACGACGGTCTGGTCGAGCGCCGCGAGGAACAGCGCGATGAGCGTGCCCGCGAGCGTCAGGACCTGTTGTTGGCGGGTCAGCGCATGCGGCACGGTCATGGGGCGGGGCGTAGCCTTGTGCTGGCGGCGATGCCAGGTGTTGGGAGCCTGGGGGACTCGGGGCCGCAGTTCGAAGGGGCAGAGGACCCGGCGAGGTGGCCGCCGTCAGCCGCGTGGGCGCACGGCTACCGCTCGGAAGCCCGCCTCGTCCCAGGTGGAGACCTCGTCCAGGTCTCCCTGGAGCCGGGCGCTGCACTCGACGCGCGCGCCCTCGCGTCGGCACTCGGGCGCCTCCGCGCCGTCGGGCACGGCCACCCAGGGCCCGCCGTCGCGCCTGTACCGCTCCACGAAGAAGGCCTCGTCGGTGCGCGCGAAGCCGGCGAGCCAGTCCGACTCGACCGGGCCCTCGAGCTGGGAGCGGTACGTCGTGATGGCGGCCAGCTTCCGCGCTGCGTCGACTGGAACCCGCTCCGTGGGGTGGTAGCCCCCCAACGCCCCCGGCAGCGGCGGCGTCGGCGTCGTCGGCGACAGGGGCGCGCGGCAGTCCGACGGCCAGCAGGGGTCGCTCGCGTGCACCACGCTGCGGTGCGCTCGCAGGGGGGCCCTCGCGAGCCGGTCGAGCGCGCGTCGGAAGAAGACGTACGTCATGGCGTGGTCCGGGTGCATGTCGATGCCGTGCGGCAGGTAGACGTCGCCTGGCTCGAGCGCCTCGAGCACCGCCGCCAGGTCCTCGGTGAGCGCCGCCGCCGTGTAGGGTGCCGGCCGGCCGGTTCGCCGCGTCCGCTCGTCGACGCCGCCGAGACCCCGTGTCGCCCACGTCACGTCGGCGCGCGCGCAGGCGCCGTCGGGCCCGATCCGCTCCAGCGGTGCCAGCGGCGCGTCGCCCAGCCGGGAGAGGTGCCCGTCGGGGTAGCCGAGGAAGCGCACCTGCGCCTCGTGCACGCCAAGCGAGGCGAGGGCCGTCACCGTCTCGGCCTGGCGCTGCCGCCCGTCGCGGGCGCACGAGAGGTCACCGTTCGTCACCACCACCACCGCCACCTGCGCGCCTCGCGCGACGGCCGCCGCCAGCGCCCCGCCCGCCATCAGCACCTCGTCGTCGGGGTGCGGCGCCAGCACCAGCACGTCCACCCGGGCCGGCCGCGTCGACGGCGTCGCGGCGCAGGCGAACGCAGAGAGGGCGAGGGCGGCGGTGAGGCGCACGCCGCCTGCGTAGCCGAAGGGCGTGGCCCTCGCAGCGCCGTCGAGCATCCCCAGGGCGCGCCCCTCATGAGCGCGCGGTCTGCTACAGCGCCCCCCGTGGCTGGTCCGCCTCTCTCGACCCCCGAGTCCATCCTCATCGACGGCGCCAACGGGGTGACGGGCGCGCCGCGCGCACGGTTCCCCGAGGCGGGGGCGTCGGCCGGGCTGGCGCTCGGCGCGCTGGTGCTGATGGCGGCGCTCCTGCGCGCCCGCGCCCCGCGCTGGTGTGTCGCGCTGCTGCTGGCGCTGGCCGCCGTCCCCGGCCTCTGGGCCGTCGCCGTCGAACGGGCTGACGCGCCCGCGCGGCGCACCGACCTCGCCGCGCGGGTGCGCGAGGGCCTCGTCGACCTCGCCCGCCTGGGGCCTGGTCCAGTGGCGACGCAGCTCGAGGTGGACGACGACGGCGACGTGCTCTTCCCCCTCGGGAGATACGTGTGGCCCGCGCGACCCCCGGGCGTCGACGGAGGCGCCCGCGTGACGGTCGAGCTGCGCGGCGCGTCGTTGCGCACGGCCTGCGAGGCCGCCGCGCCGGGAGCTCCCACGCGATGCGGGGAGCGCCGATGAGCGCCCTCGCCGGTGCGCTCCGGGCGCACGCCGTGGGCGAGCGCTCGCGCGCGGCGGTGGCGCGCGAGCGTCCGCAGTGCGCCTGGCTCGTGATGGCGCCGGGGCGGCCGCGCTCGTGCGTCGTGGAGAGGCATGAGGCGCGCCTGCGCCGCCGCACGGCCGTCGGACACGGCGGGGAGCGCGCGGGAGGGGCGAGGGTGCACCCGCGTCGTGCTTCGCTCCGCACCGCTGGGGAGGGCGCGACCACGGGGTTGCGCGGGCGTCATGGAGCCTGGCGATGAGCGCCCTCGCCGGCGTGCTGCTGGTGCATGCGTTGGGCAGCGTCCTGCGCGCGACGGTGGGAAGGGAGCGCCTGCGCGACGCGCTGCGCTCCCCGGCCTCGGCGCTCGTGGCCCTTGGGGTGCTGTACGCCGCTGCGCTCGGGCTCGTCGGCGTGGTGCTGGGCACGGCGCTGTTGCTGTGCGTGCGCCTCTCGCCGCGGCCTCCGTCGCAGCGCTCGGAGCGGCTGCCCTGGCTCGCCCTCGCCGCCCTCACGGGCGTGGTGCTCGCCCGCCCCTGGGCGCCGGTCTCCTGGGACGAGTTCGTCTGGCTCGGCAAGGCGCGCCTCGAGGCGCTGGGCTTCGGCGCCGGAGTGCAGGCGGCGCTCGACGCCTCGCAGCGCCTCATCCCGGCGGGCTACCCGCCGCTCTGGCCGCTGGCCGTGGGCTGGGTGTCGCTCGGCGTCGACGACGTCGCGGCGCACGTCGTCGCCTCAGGCCTGCTGCTGGTGGTGTGCGGCGCCGCGGCGCTCGAGGCGTGGTGGCCGCGCCTCGAGGCCGCGTTCGCAGCGAAGGTGGTGACCGCGGCGGTGTTGCTGGCGTCGCCCATCGTCCTCGTGCACGTCCGGTCGGCCTACGTCGACCTGCCGGTGGGGCTGCTGGGGCTGGCGCTGCTGGGGTTCCTGGTGACGGAGCGGCTGCCCCTCGCCTGCGCCGCCGCGGTGGTGCTGAGCGCGGTGAAGGACGAGGGCCTCGCCCACGTCGCGGCGGCCACCCTCGCGGCGGGCGCGGTGCGCGGCTGGGGCCGCCAGGCCCTGTCGCTGGCGAGCCCGGCGCTGCTCGCCGTCATCGCGGCGGTGACGTGGCGCTGGTCGCTGCACGCCCACGGGGTGACGGCGAGCGACCACGCGCTCTCGGCCCCGGCGTGGAGCTGGGTACCCACCTTCGCGCGCCTGCTCGGCGTGCACGCCCTCGACGTGTGGACGTGGGGCGTCTTCTGGGTGGCCGTGCTCGTGCTTGGAGTCCAGGGCCGAGCTCGGCCCGAGGCGCGAGGGCTCCGCTGGGCCTTGCTGGCGAACGTCGCCCTCATGGGCGCGGCCCTCGTCGTCGGGCCCGAGCGCGTGCGGGTGTTCGCCGAGAGCGGCACCCTGGTGAACCGCCTGCTGGTCCAGCTCTGGCCGACGGCCGCCCTCGTCGCCTGGTTCGGCCTGTCGGTGCCCCGCCCCTCGCGCGGGTGAGCTGCCAGGCGGTGTCGCCCGGGCGTACGCGTCAGCGGCTCCGCGCGCTGCGGAGCCGCCGCTCCCCGCCCTTCGCGGCGAGCGCCCGGCGGCTGCGGTGGGTCCTCGTACTCGTCTTGCGGCCACGGGGCCTCGGCGTCGGCGAAGTCCTTGTGCGCGCCGCGCAGCACCCGCCTGAGAATGGACTCCACCGCTGAGTCGGCGGGGGCGGGCAGCGTCACCTCCTCGCCGTCCTTCGTCCACAGCGCCTCTGGAAGCAGCGCGTGCTGGTGTGGCGTGAGTTGAGCTCGAGGGAGCCCAGCACCTCGCGCTCGAGCACGACCGCGTTGTGGCCGCGTCGGAGCGCCAATTCACGCGAGTCCACCGCGCGCTTGACCGGGCTGGGCTCCTTCTCCGTCCGACGGCGCCGGCCGCTGGGGCAGCGCAAGACGTGCCCGACGCTGCTCGAAACCGCACGCCGCAATCGTCAGGGCCGGCCTTGACCCCGCGCTGGCGATGCGTCGCACCTCAGACGACGCGGCGCCTGGCGTCATGGGGCCGCACTTCCCGAATGAGGCATTCGACCCTGGGGTTGGCATCGAGGCATGTCATCGCGCGCGGCTCGGCGTGGGTGTTCACCGCGAAAGTGCGAGGTACAGGCTCATGGCGCCGCCGATGTTGCCGATCAAGAATACGGCTTCGTTGCGGTTGGGGTGTCGGGTTGGCTCAGGTGCCCCCAACAGGTTGTGTGAGCTGAGCAAGGCGGAGCCCCCGGGCGGCGGGAGCTGCGGAGAGGACGCGGTCGAAGAGGAGCCAGCGGCTGGCCGCGTTTCGGCGGTTAAAGCGGAA
>JADCJJ010000605.1 GCA_020247085.1 Myxococcaceae bacterium
ACCAGGCCGGGTTGAAGCGCGCCTGCACCAGCGCCGACAGGCTGACGCCGATCATCTTCGCGGTGAACTTCGTGTCGAGCAGCATGCCCCCGACGAAGAGCGGCCAGAACGGGTGCACCTTGTCGAGGTACGGCCGCTCGCGCACCAGCTCGTTCACCACGTGGAGGATGAAGAGGCTCCCCCACGGCAGGTTGAGAATCGGCTCGCGCCCCGGGCGCTGCAGCGTCAGTCGCTTCCAGTCCATCGCGTGGATGGCCTCGAACTGGTGCCCGTGGTGAAACTGTACGCCGTCGATCGTGAACCAGGGCTCGGCCGTCGAGAAGCGCACGCGCGGGTGCTCGTCGGCGCCGGTGAGGGCGCGGCAGAAGAGCCGCTGCACCCCGGGGAAGTGGAACTCCATGTCGTGGTTCCCCGGCTGGTAGGTGATGAGGTTCTTGCCGTTCTCGAGGAAGCGGGTCAGGGCGGCGAACACCTCGGGGTGCCCGCGAATGCAGCGGTACAGCTTGATCTTCGCTAGCCGCTCCGAGATCGCGTCGGGGAAGCGCCCCAGCACCGGCACCTTCAGCAGATCGAAGACGTCGCCGTTGAGCACCAGGTGCACCTGGTCGTCGCCGAGCTCGCCCGACGCGTGCCGCAGCAGCAGCTGCGCGAGCCGCTCGTCCTCCTTGAAGTCGTCGTAGATGTTGATGCGCCCCCGCCGGTGCCCAGTGCCGAGGTGAAGGTCGGACAGGACGAGCCCGAAGCGCCGCATGTCGATCAGTGTAGCGACTCGGCGCCCCGGGTGAACTTTCGGGCCCCGCGCCGCGAAGCCGTTGGAGAACCCCAAGGCCTTCGGTACAAGCCCCGCCATGACCGAAATCGTTCACGTCAAGGCGCGAGAGATCCTCGATTCACGCGGCAACCCCACCGTCGAAGCCGAGGTGGTGCTCGAGACCGGCGTCTTCGGGCGCGCCGCCGTCCCCTCGGGCGCCTCGACCGGCGAGCACGAGGCCAACGAGCTGCGCGACGGCGAGAAGGGCCGCTACCTGGGCAAGGGCGTGCGCAAGGCCGTGCAGCACGTCAACGAGGCCATCGCCCCGGCCGTCACCGGCCTCGACGGCGCCGACCAGTTCGCCGTCGACGCCCGCATGCTCGAACTCGATGGCACGCCCAACAAGGCGAAGCTCGGGGCCAACGCGATTCTCGCGGTGTCGATGGCGACGGCGCGCGCCGCGGCCACCCAGGTCGGGCTGCCGCTCTACCGCTACGTCGGCGGCGCCCAGGCCCGTACGCTGCCGGTGCCGATGCTCAACATCTTGAACGGCGGCGCCCACGCGGACACCCGCGTCGACGTGCAGGAGTTCATGGTGCTGCCCTGGGGCGCCGGCTCGTTCGCCGAGGGGCTTCGCTGGGGCGCCGAGATCTTCCACGCGCTCAAGAAGATCCTCAAGGGCAAGAAGCTCGCGACCGGCGTCGGTGACGAGGGCGGCTACGCCCCCGACCTGCCCGCGAACGAAGAGGCCCTCACCCTCATCATGGAGGCCATCGCGGCGGCCGGCTTCAAGGCCGGCGACCAGGTGGCGCTGTGCCTCGACGTCGCCGCCAGCGAGTTCTTCGACAAGGCGTCGAAGACGTACAAGCTCAAGGGTGAGGGCAAGGCCTACGACTCGGCGGCCCTGGTGGCCTGGTACGCGAAGCTCGCGAAGACGTACCCCATCGTCTCCATCGAAGACGGCTGCGCCGAGGACGACTGGGAGGGGTGGAGGCAGCTCACCGACGCGCTCGGCCAGAAGGTGCAGCTCGTCGGCGACGACCTGTTCGTCACCAACGTCACGCGGCTCTCGCGCGGCATCTCGGCCGGCGTGGCCAACTCCATCCTGGTGAAGGTCAACCAGATCGGCACCCTCACCGAGACCTTCGAGGCGGTGCGCATGGCCCACCGCGCGGGCTTCACCTCGGTGATGAGCCACCGCTCCGGAGAGACCGAAGACACCACCATCGCCGACCTCGCCGTCGCCCTCGACTGCGGGCTCATCAAGACGGGCTCGGCCAGCCGCTCCGACCGCGTCGCCAAGTACAACCAGCTGCTGCGCATCGAGGAGGAGCTCGGCAGCGGCGCCCGCTACGCCGGCAAGGGCGCCATCAAGGCCGCCTCGTGAGCGCCCCGCGCATCCTCGTCAGCAACGACGACGGCATTCACGCGAGCGGGCTCCAGGCCCTCGTCAAGGCCATGGAGCCTCTGGGCGAGACCTGGGTGGTGGCGCCGCTGCACGAGCAGAGCGCCACCTCGCACTCGCTGTCGCTGCACGATCCGCTGCGCATCCGGAAGGTCGCCGAGCGGCAGTTCGCCATCGACGGCACGCCGGCCGACTGCGTGTACGTCGCCATCAACCACCTGATGAAGGACGCGCGGCCGACGCTGGTGGTGTCGGGCATCAACCACGGGCCCAACCTGGCTGACGACGTCATCTACTCGGGCACCGTGGCCGCCGCGATGGAGGGCGCCATCCTCGGTGTCCCCGCCGTCGCCTTCAGCCTGGTGAGCCGGCGCACCTTCGTCTTCGAGCACGCCGCGCAGTTCGCCCGGGCCCTGGTGGCGGCGCTGCTCGCTCAGCCGCTCCCGCCGAGGCTGCTCCTCAACGTCAACCTGCCCGCCTACGGCCCCATCAAGGGCTACCGCGTGACGCGGGCCGGCCGTCACAGCTACGGCGCCGACGTCATCGAGAAAGAGGACCCGCGCGGACGCAAGTACTACTGGATCGGCGGCACCGGCTACGAGCACGAGAAGGACCCAGGCACCGACGTCACCGCCGTGCACGACGAGCAGCTCGCCTCGGTGACGCCGCTGATGCTCGACCTGACGCACCATGGCCAGCTCGACCTGGTGCGCTCGTGGCCGGTCGAAGGCTTTACCCAGCCGAAGGATTGACGCAGGCCGAGCGGCGTGCTGCCGAGGGCGCCTTCAAGCGCGCTCGCCAGCCGACGGCGGCGTTCCAAGAGGGGCCTTACTGCCCCTCGACGAAGCTCTTGAGCCGCTTCGAGCGCGACGGGTGGCGCAGCTTCCGCAGCGCCTTCGCCTCGATCTGCCGAATGCGCTCGCGCGTCACCTCGAAGTCCTGGCCGACCTCTTCGAGCGTGTGATCGCTCTTCTCGCCGATGCCGAAGCGCATGCGGAGCACCTTCTCTTCACGCGGCGTCAGCGTGGCGAGCACCTTCCGCGTCTGCTCGGCCAGGTTCATGTTGATGACCGCGTCGTCGGGCTTCACCAGGGCCTTGTCCTCGATGAAGTCCCCGAGGTGGCTGTCCTCTTCCTCGCCGATGGGCGTCTCGAGCGAGATGGGCTCCTTGGCGATCTTCAGGACCTTGCGGACCTTGTCGAGCGGCAGCTCCATCTTCTCGGCGATCTCTTCCGGCGTCGGCTCGCGGCCAATCTCCTGCACCAGGTAGCGGCTGGTGCGGATCAGCTTGTTGATCGTCTCGATCATGTGCACCGGGATGCGGATGGTGCGGGCCTGATCGGCGATGGCGCGGGTGATGGCCTGGCGAATCCACCAGGTGGCGTAGGTCGAGAACTTGTAGCCGCGCTTGTACTCGAACTTGTCGACGGCCTTCATGAGGCCGATGTTCCCCTCTTGAATCAGGTCGAGGAACTGCAGACCGCGGTTCGTGTACTTCTTGGCGATCGACACCACGAGGCGCAGGTTGGCCTCGACCAGCTCGCTCTTGGCGCGCTCGGCGCGGCGCTCACCGAGCTTGATGGCCTCGTGCTTCTTGCGGAGCAGCTCGATCTCCATGCCCGCGTCTTCTTCGACCTTCTTCACCCGGCGCAGCGCAGTGCGCACGTCACGGTCGAGGGCCTCGACGAGCTCGTCGGTGGTGTTCAACTTGCGTGCGAGCCGCTTGAGCGCCTGCGGGTTGCCCGTCGACTCCTTGAGCCACAGCTTCAGCTCGTTGAGCGGCACCCCGTACTGCCGCTCGATGTCGCGCAGCTCGTCCTCGGCGCGGTTGACGGTGTCGATCATGTCCGAGACGTGCTTGACGACCCGGTCGATCATCTTCTTCGACAGGCGCATCTCTTCGAGCGCCTCCATGAGCCCCTCGCGGAGCGTCGTGGCCTCGGCCTTGAGCTCCTTGCGCTTGACGTCGCTGAGCTTCTTGCGCCCGCCCAGGTCCTCCTCGACGTCCTCGAGGTCCTTGTAGATCTTCCGGAACTTGTCGATCTGCTTGTTGATCGCCTCGATTCGGTTGAGCTCGGCCTGGTTGAGCTGCAGCTCCTTCGGCTGGCCCGGCACGCCCTCGGCGGCTTCGGCCCCCTCGACGGTGGCCTCGGCCTCGAACTCGGCCTCTTCCTCCTCTTCGCGCTGCGGCTCCTCGGGCGCGTCTTTCAGCACCTCGCGAATGCGGAGCTTGCCGGCCTTGAGGCGCGGGCCGATCTCCATCACCTCGAGCACCGCGACCTTGCAGTCGAGCAGCGCGCGCATCACTTCCTTCTCGCCGTCTTCGATGCGCTTGGCGATCTCGACCTCGCCTTCGCGGGTGAGCAGCGAGACCGAGCCCATCTTGCGCAGGTACAGCCGCACCGGATCGTTCGACTTCGCGCCCGGGTCGTCGGCGATCTTCGGCTGCTCCTCTTCCTCCTCCTCCTGCTCCTCCTCCTTCTTCTTCTGCTGCTCCTCCTCGGCGGCGACGGTCGGCTTGACCTCGGCGTTGTCGACCGACTTCTGCGCGTCGACGACCTCGACCTCGTTGTCCCCGAACATCGACATGACGTCGTCGATCTGGTCCGACGAGACGACGTCGGCGGGCAGCGCGTCGTTCACCTCGTCATAGGTGAGGTAGCCCTTCTGCTTGCCCGACTCGGCGAGGTCCTTGACCTCCTTGCGCTCGGTGACGGGCTCGTCTTCGGCCTCGTCCTTCTGCGCGTCGGGGTCGACCTCGGCCTCGAGCATCGCCTCCTCGGCGAGCTCCTCGACCTCGTCGGTGTCGACCTCGGAGACGCCCTTGCCCTTCGCCTTGAGCAGCTTCGCCTTCGCCAGCGCCGCCGCGTCCTGCTGCGGGCCGGTGGCCGTCGCCCCCGCGGCCTTGGTGGCTGGGCGCACCACCAGGCGCTTCTTCTCGGGCTCGCCCGCGCGGGCCGGGACGACCTTCTTCTTCGGGTCCTTCTCGAGCTTCTTCTTGTCGGCGCGGGCGTTCTTGTTCGGCATGATCAGGTGCACCTTCGGGGGTGTGGAAACCTGCTGAAAGTGTCGGCCCTTACCCCAAAGGCCGAACGGAATTCAATGAACTGCCAGCCTGCTCTCCGTCAACGCCCGCCATGGTCTCTCTGTGACAGCAGCCGCTGCTTCAGCGCCAGCAGCTGCCCTCGCTGCTCGAGCAGGGTGCGCGCGTCGGCCGTCAGCTCGGAAGCCCCCGGAGTCTGGGCCGTTTCCCGCGCGATGCGGGCGAGCTGCTCCTCGATGGAGCGCAGCTTGATGCGCCGGCCGATGGCCTGGAAGGCGGGCTCGAGGGGCTGATTGGCGCCCGGGAGCTGGTCGTCGGCGGTGGTGAGGGCCGTCTTGACCCCCTCGCTGGCCTCGAACAGCGCGTCTTCGGGGGGGCTGCCCGACTGGACGGCGGCCACCAGCGAGCGCAGGCCCAGGTGCTTGAGCTCGTCGAAGCAGCGGTGCTCGTCGCGGCCCAGCAGTTGACGGTCGCGGACGACACAGGCGACGTAGAGGGCCTCGATCTGGTCTGGCCTGGGCTCGACGGGGCCCCCCTTCGGCGCGGGGCGGGTGGCCTGGGGGGGGCGGCTGCGCAGGGCCGCCTCGAGCTCCGAGGCGGGAATGCCGAAGTGCTTCGCCATGGCCCCGAAGAGGGCGCTGCGCACCAGCCCCACCGGCACCTGGGCGGCGACGGGCTTGAGGCGGTCGAGCGCGCCCATCTTGTCCTCGAAGCTGGCGCCGGGCCCGTCCGGCAGCAGGGTGCGGAACAGGTGCTCGGTGAGCGGCCGGGCCTGCTTGACGAGCTGCTGCACCGCCTCGGCGCCGGCCTTCTTCGCGAAGGTGTCGGGGTCTTCGCCTTCGGGCAGCACCGCCACGCGCGCCGCCTGGCCACCCCCGAGGATGGCGCCGGCGAGCCGCTCGACGGCCTTGCGGCCGGCCTCGTCACCGTCGAGCAGCAGCACGAGCTCCTTGGCCTCGAGCCGCGAGAGCAGCCCCAGGTGCCCCGGGGTGAGCGCCGTCGAGCACAGCGCCACCGCGTTCTTCACCCCGGCCTGGTGCAGCCCGATGGCGTCGAAGTAGCCCTCGCACAGCACCGCCGACTTCCTCTTGCGGATGTCGTCGCGCGCCTGGTCGGTCGCGTACAGCACCTCGCTCTTGTTGTAGAGCCGAGACTCCTTCGAGTTGAGGTACTTGGGCCCGTCGTCGCCCTCGAGCAGGCGCCCGCCGAAGGCGATGGTGCGGCCCTCGGGAGACCGGATGGGGATCATCACCCGCCCTCGGAACGTGTCGTAGAAGCCGTCGCCCTTCTGCCGCGGCGCCACCAGCCCGGCCTTCTCGCCGAACGCCAACAGGCCCTGCTCGCGCAGCCGGTCGGCCAGGTCCGTCCAGGCCATCGGCGCCCAGCCGAGGCCGAAGGCGCGCATGAGCTCGTCGGTGAGGCCGCGGCTGCGCAGGTACTCGCGGGCGTGGTGCCCCACCGCCGGGTCCCACAGGCGCTGCTGGAAGTGCTGCGCCGCGAAGTCCGTCGCGTCCTTCAGCTGCTGCTTCTCGCGCATCGCCGGGTCGACCGCGGCCTCGAGGTCGATGCCGAGCTCCTTGGCGAGGTCGCGCACCGTGTCGACGAAGGGCTTGCCGAGCAGGCGCTGCACGAAGCTGATGGCGTCGCCGCCGGCCTGGCAGCCGAAGCACTTGAAGCGCCGCGTCTCGGCCCAGACGTAGAAGCTCGGCGACTTCTCCTGGTGGAATGGGCAGAGGCCCCGATAGCTGCGCCCCGACTTCTTCAGCTCGACGCCGTGCCGCTGCACGAGCGCCACCAGGTCGACCCGCTCGCGCACTTCGTCGATCTTGTGCTCGGGGATCAGCACGGGCGGGCGCGGCTCCTTCGTCGTCTCGACACGTAACCACTCGCGGGGCGGCACGGGGCCCCGCACCGGCCCGTTCGGCGGAGCCTCACGCCATTCGTGACAGCTGCGCCTTCACCTCTTCCGAGATGGCCTTTCCCTCGGCCTGGCCCTTGAGCTTCGCCGAGGCGAGCTTCATCACCGCGCCGAGGTCCTTGAGGGTCTTCGCGCCGGCCTCGAGGATGCAGCCGCTGACGGCCGCGGTCAGCTGGGCGCCGTCGAGCTGCGCCGGCAGGTAGGCCTGGAGCACGACGATCTCTCGCTCTTCCTTCTCGGCGAGCTCCGGGCGGTTGGCGGCCTTGAACTCGGCGGCGGAGTCGCGGCGCTGCTTCACCAGCGAGGTGACGACCCCGATGACGCCGGCGTCGTCGAGCACCTTCGCCTCGCCCTCGACCTCCTTGTACTTGATGGCGCTCTTGAGCATGCGCACCACCGTCAACTTCAGCTCGTCCTTCGCGCGCATCGCGTCCTTCAGGTCCTGGTCGATGCGCTCCTTCAGCGTGGCCATGCAGTCCTCCGGGGTGCTTCAAAGAAACAGAGGTTGGCAACCAGGGTCGCCAACCTCCGGGGGCTTCTGACAGGTCAGCCGACGTCGGTCGGCCGGCGTGTCATTGAGGGTACGTCAGGCGACCTTGCGGTACTTCTTCACCGCGCGCTTCTTCGCCGCCATCATCTTCTTCTTCTTCTTCACCGATGGCTTCTCGTAGTGCTCGCGCTTGCGGATCTCGGAGAGAATACCGGCCTTCTCGGTCGCCTTCTTGAAGCGCTTGAGCGCGCCCTCGATGGACTCGCCGTCCTTGACACGAATCGTCGTCATCTGAGCCTGTCACCTCCTTTACGGCACCACCCGTGAGGTGATGCGTCATTCAAAACCGGGGCGGCTCGTGGCACAGACGGCGCTGAAAGGCAACGACATGACCGCGTTCCACGAAAGCCGCGCGCAGGGCCCGAAGGCTGACGTCTACGCTGAGCTGCTCCGGCAGGCGAAGGGGCTGTTCGACGCCGAGACCGACGTCGTGGCGAACGCGGCGAACCTGTCGGCGCTCCTGGCGTACCACCTCGAGGGGCTGAACTGGGCGGGCCTGTACTTCACGAAGGGGCCCGAGCTGGTGCTGGGCCCTTTCCAGGGGAAGCCGGCCTGCGTGCGCATCGCGGTGGGCAAGGGGGTCTGCGGCACGGCGGTGGCGCGGCGGGCGTCGGTGCTGGTGCCCGACGTGCACGCCTTCCCCGGCCACATCGCCTGCGACGAGGCCTCGCGCAGCGAGCTGGTGGTGCCGCTGCTCAGGGGCGCCGAGGTGCTGGGGGTCATCGACCTCGACAGCCCACGGGTGGCCCGCTTCGACGCCGACGATCGGCAGGGCGTCGAGGCCCTCGCCGCGGCCTACGTCGCGGCCTGCGCCTGGTGACGGCGGCCGGGAGCGCGCGTCGGGGCTCGTCGCGGAGGGAGGCATCGGTCCAGCCGGCGGGCACCCGTTCATGCCGTCCATGCCGTCGGCGCTCGCGGAGGCCCTCGTCATCGCCGGCGCCAGGGAGGCCCACCGGGAGCGCGACGCGCATCCAGGGGCGCGGTCGCTCGCCGTCAGTGCGCGTGGAAGGCCTCGTGCCAACGGGCGGGGATCTCCTCGGGCGCGGTGACGGGCCTCTGGGGCGGCAGCGGCTTCGGCTGCACGCCGCTGGGGCGGGCGGGGTTGAACGGCGGCTTGTCGAAGCCGTTGCCGTCGGCGTCGACGTAGATGGGGTTGGTGAGGGCGAAGGGGGCGCTGGGCGGCACGCTGCCGGTGAGGCCCGGCGGGTTGTAGGCGAGGGGCTCGAGGCCGCGGCTGCCGTACACCATCGCGACGAGCCAGGTGTCGTTGGCCGGCCGCGGCAGCCGCAGCAGCACGCGCTTGCGGTAGCGCCGGTAGCTGACGCCGGCCTCGGTGGCGGCGACCTCGAGGTCGGCCGCCGTCAGGGCGATGGCCTGGGTCACCGCCGGCGCCGGCCAGTTCGTCTGGGCGCGCCCTCCGCAGGCGACGCGCGTGGTGGTGACGCGCGGGCCCTGCGGGTCGAGCGGGCAGGCGGCGTCGTCGGCCGGGCGGTGCGTGTGCAGCTCGGCGCGGGTGACGTCGAGGTACTCGGGGAGCTGCACGTCGAGCTCGAGCACCACGTCGCCCGCGCCCGCCGGCACCGTCCCGCCGAGGCCGACGGGCACGGTGGTGACCGCGTTGGCCCCGTCGACGCGATAGGCACGCGCCGTCACGAACGGCCCGTTACCCACGACGGCCTGCTGGGCGTTGAGGCGCTCCGAGAAGCGCGCGGGGGTGAGCTGCGCGGGGGTGTCGGCGTCGGTCTTTACCCAGGTACGCCAGCCGGTGCCGATTCGCCCGTAGTGCGTGTCCGACACGCCGGTGCCGACGACGCGCAGCCCGCGCGAGAGCATCACGAACCAGTCGTTGAACTTCGAGTGCGCGACGTCGCCGGTGGCGTCGTAGAGGTCCTCTGCGTTGTTGAGCAGCTCGAAGGCGTCGAAGTCGGCCGACAGCAGCTTCGTGTCGCTGGCCGTGGCGCCGGGCTGCGGGGCCATGCGCAGCACGGCGGGGTCGATGCGGGTCGCGAAGGTGTCGGTGTCGACCTGCAGCGCCGTGAAGCCGCCGAGGGAGCCGCGGGCGTGGTTCACCTGAATCGTGCGGGCCCCCTTCCTGCGCGCCTCGGCGAACATCTCGCGCGCGCTCAGCGTGGGGCCGGTGGCGCCAGCCCAGTCGATGGCGCCGCCGGTGATGGGGTCGCTCGCGTCGCGCACGAGCGGGAACACGTTGTAGTGGCCAAACTCCATCGGGCTCACCTCTTCTCCGATGACCGAGGCGAGGAACGGCGCCAGCCCGGTGCGCTGAATCGCCGGGGCGTAGTCGGTGACCACGTCGTGATCGGTGCTGACGATGACGTCGAGCCCGTCACCAGCGAACGAGAGCGCGCGCAGCTCGTTCGTGATGATGCTGTCGGGGCTGTTGACCGCGTGCACGTGTAGGTCGCCGCTCTGCCACCCGGCGGTGTCGACGACCCGCGCGAGCACCGCGTCGACGGTGGCGCCCTGGGTGCGCAGGTCGACGGCGACGCCTGGGGTGCGGGGGAACGTGTTCGGGAAGACCGAGTACTCAGGGCCCCGGCTGACGATGACGAGGTACTGGTCTGGGGGCAGATCGAGGTCGAGCGAGCCGCTCGGCGGCACGTAGGCGACCTCGCGCACCGAGTCGGGGAGCGGGTCCTTGAAGACGTCGCCGTACGGCACGAGCGTGCGGCGCGGGCTGGGGCAGGGGCCGTTGCACAGCACGGTGACCTTCGCGGGCACGGGGCCGCCGCCGACCTCGCGCGCCGTCACCGTCAAGCGCTGGGGCGCGGGGAGCGAGGCGTTCGTCGCGGTCGGCACGTCGGGTGAAATCTGCACGCGCTGGCGCATCGAGGGCAGCCTGGCTGGCGCCCAGGCCGTCACGTCGTACCCGCCCACCGGCACCAGGCCCGAGTAGCGGCCATCGGCGCCGGTGAAGAAGACGTGGCGCGTCGAGCCCGAGTTGAACACCACGCGCGCGCCCGGCAGCGGCTGTCCGCCCGAGGTCACCAGCCCGGTGACAATGCCGCTGCTGCCAGAGGCGCCGCCGCGCGCCGCCTCGACGAGCGAGCCGATCTCTCCCAGGTTCGTCGCCACCCAGAAGTCGCGCGAGAAGGCCCCGAGCCCGCCCGGCGGCAGCCGCAGCTCGCCAGCGCGCGGGCTCGGTGACGGGTTGATCCACCCGAACAGCCCATTGAGCCCGTCGGCGCCGACAATCGACCCGGTGATGCCGGCCACGGTGAGCACCGCGTTCTGCCCCTCGGGCTGGGTGGGCCGGCCGACGCGATAGGGCGCGTAGCCGTAGGCGACCCCGTCACCCTGGTAGCCGTACCAGTTCATGCGGTCGAGCGAGAAGCAGAAGCCCCCGTAGCCGAACCCGTCGGTGCAGGCCCGCGGGTTGAAGTACTCGAGCACGTACCCGGGGTCGGTGAGATCGCCGACGGCCAGCTCGAGCGTCTGCGTCTGCGACAGGTTGCAGAGGTTCGTCACGAAGCGCAGGCGCTGCTCGTTGGGGTTGAGCACGAAGTAGTTCGTGATGCGCAGCGGCACCGCCACGTACGGGTCGGCGATCGGCGCTCGGCCCAGCGAGGCGACGAGCTGGGAGCGGATCGACAGGTAGTCGTTCGGCTCGTCGAGGCCCGTGACCGCGAGGATCGCCGCGCGCCCGTCGGAGCCGTCGCGCAGGATCTCGAAGCGCTCGGGCTTCACGGTGCGGCCGAAGTTGTAGAGCAGCCCCACCTCGCCGAACTGGTCGCGCCCCTGGCCCTGACGCACCAGGTCCGCGTCGATGATCGTCCCGCCGAAGGGAAGGGGGCCGAACGCCCGCCCGTCGCCCTGCACGACGACGCGGATCTTCTCGTTCTCGAACAGGAAGTCGCCGACGCGGCCCTGCGCGTTGTCGCCACCGATGAGCTCGCTCTCCGAGGTGACGCGGCGCAGGCGCACGGCGCCCGAGGTGCCCGTCACGAAGGCGTCGAGATCGGCGAGGTCGCAGCGGCCAGAAGGGGCCTCGCCCCCCGCCGCGCCGCCGCCCGCCGAGGGGCCGCCGCCTCCGGTCCCCCCGCCCGCGCCGGCATCGACGCCAGAGGGGGAAGGGCAGGCAGACGACAAGGCGAGCGTGACGAGGAGGAGACCTGGGCGTGACACAGGCGTAACAGCATGCCCCGACCCCGGGCGCGCGCAAAGCCGGAGAGGCGGCGCCTCAACACCTCGGAGACGGCGTGTCGAAGGGGCCGGCCGGGGGCTCGCCGAACGCCCCGTCCGCGGCGCTCCGGTGGCCGGGGCGATTGAGCGCGCGACGGCGCGGCCAGTCGAGCGTCATCCCGGCGCGTCTGCAGCGGCGCTGGGGCGCTCGCCGTGGCCGGCCCGGTCTGGGGGAATGCCGAGCGCACGCTGGCGCGGGCCGTCGAGCGTCAGCCCGGCGCGTCTGCGGCGGCGGTGGGGCGCTCGCCGTGGCCGGCCCGGTCTGGGGGAATGCCGAGCGCGCGCTGGCGCGGGCCGTCGAGCGTCAGCCCGGCGCGTCTGCGGCGGCGGTGGGGCGCTCGCCGTGGCCGGCCCGGTATGGGGAATGCCGAGCGCGCGCTGGCGCGGGCCGTCGAGCGTCAGCCCGGCGCGTCTGCGGCGGCGGTGGGGCGCTCGGCGATCGCCCCGCGCGCGGTGCTGCCGCGGTTGGCCTGGTCTCGGGAATGCCGAGCGCGCGACGGCTCGGGCGGTCGAGCGTCAGCCCGGCGCGTCGGCGTCGGCGGTGGGGCGCTCGGCGATCGCCCCGCGCGCGGTGCTGCCGGGGCTTGGCTGGTCTGGGGAATGCCAAGCGCGCGCTGGCGCGGGCCGTCGAGCGTCAGCCCGGCGCGTCGGCGTCGGCGGTGGGGCGCTCGGCGATCGCCCCGCGCGCGGCGCTCCCGCGGCTGGCCTGGTCTCGGGAGGGCCGTGCGCGCGGCGGCGCGGCCGGGTGAGCCTCAGCCCGGCGTGTCGCCCGCGGCGGTGAGGCGCTTGCCGATCACCTTGAGCGCGGCGATCCACAGGCCGGCTTCCTTGCGGGTGAGCCGGGCGCGGGAGAGCGTCGCCACCAGGTCGTCCACCGCGTGCCGGTCGTCGTGCCGCAAGAAGCCGGCCGACGTCAGCGTCTCGTCGACCGAGGCCTTGAGCGTGCGCAGCGTCGCGTCGTCGGCGTAGGCCGGCGCCGGCGGGGCGCTGGTGGGCCGCTTCGCCATCGCCAGCTCGTACGCGTACACGCCGACGGCCTGCGCGAGGTTGAGCGACGGCTGCTCCTCGGACGAGGGGATGAACGATAGCGCATGGCACTGGCGCACGTCCTCGTGCGACAGCCCGTTGCGCTCGTCGCCGAACACCAGCGCCCAACGCTCGTCGTCGCGCGCGACGACCTCGGCCGACAGCTCCTTCGGGGTGAGGCGCCGGCGCCCCTCGATGAGCCGCATCGTGGTGCCGACGACCCAGCTGCAGTCGGCGACGGCCGCCTCGAGGTCGTCGACGCGCCTGACGGACTCGAGCAGGTCGCCCGACTTCACGGCGAGCCGATGCAGCCCGGGCACCTCGAGCAGCTTCGGGTTGGGCGACACCACCACCCAGTCCGAGAGGCCGAAGTTCTTCATCACCCGCGCGATGGCGCCCAGGTTGTCGGCGTTGCGAGGGCGGAGCAGGACGAGACGCGGCGGTGCCATGACGAGCCGAGCCGGCTTCTGCTACGAGCGCGGCGGCATGTCAGCTCCCGCGACCACGCGCCTGTCCATCATCTCGCCCGTCCAGGACTTCCTCTTCTTCTTCCTGTCGGCGGCGGTCGTGCTCGTCGCCTGGGCCGCCACGGCGCTGCTCCACGTCGAACCCTTCTACGTGCTCGCCGCGGTCGCCGTCGTCTCGAACGGCCCGCACCTCGTGGCCACCTGGAGCCGCGTCTACTTCGACAAGCGCGAGGTGAAGGAGCGCCCGGTGGCGCTGCTGGTGATGCCGGCCGTCATCTTCGTCTTCGTCGCGCTCACGACGTGGAAGGCCGGGTACCCCGGCGTGCGGCTGCTCAACAGCGTCATCCTCTACTGGGCGACGTGGCACTTCGTGGCGCAGAACTGGGGCATCTTGCGCATCTACCAGCGCAAGTCGGGCGAGCCCGAGACGTCGTTGGCGCTGTCGCTCGAGCGGCCGCTCCTGCTGCTCTTCGTGCTGTGGTGCGTGCTCTACCGCCTGCACACCGGGCCCCGGCTGCTCTTCGGCACCGAGGTCTTCTACGCGCTGCCCTCTCGAGACCTGGTGAACTCGCTGCTCGCCATCGTGCTCGTCGTCCTCGGGATCTTCCTCGCCGAGCGCTTCAGCCAGCGCCGCGCCCCGTGGGCGAGGGCGGCCCGGGTTCGGCTGGCCTTCCTCGGCTGCGCCTTCCTCGGCTTCTTCGTGCCGTTTCAGATGATCACCACCGACGACACCTCGGCCTTCGCGGCCGCGGCCTGCTGGCACGGCTTTCAGTACCTGGGCATGATTCGCTTCTACCACCGCAACACCTGGCGGGCCGGCGTCGACCCCGACGCGAAGCTCATCTCGTGGCTCTCCCAGCCGGGGTGGACCCGCGCGGTGCTCTACGTCGCGTTCCTGGGGGCCCTCGCCGGCAGCGTCTACGGCGTCATCTTCGCGCTGTCGCTGGTGACCCGCGACAGCGGGTGGAACTTCGTCACCTGGGGCGGCGTGGTGTGGATCACCCTGACGCTGTCTCACTACTGGCTCGACGGCGTCATCTGGAAGCTGCGGCGGCCCGAGCTGGCCCGGCGCGTCGGCCTCGAGGGCCCGCCTCAGAACACCACGCCGATGCCGACGTAGGGGCCGAGCACCACGTCGCGGCAGCTCCAGTTGCCGTTCGAGAGCTGCTGGCAGCCCGTCGTGTCTTCGGGCACGCCGCTGACGATGCCGCGGTCTTCGAGCGTCTGGGAGCGGAACCCGGCCCGAATGCCGATGGAGTCGACGCCGAGCACCACGCCGGCGCGGTAGTCGAGCTGCCAGATGGGCCAGGGCGTCACGAAGACGGCGCCCTCGAGCGCGACGGGCCCGGCGATCCACAGCTGACCCGAGATGCCGCCGGTGGGCGCCATCACGATGAGGTCGCGCGCGAAGAGAGTGTCGGCACCCAGCTCGACGCGCAGCCGCCCGTACCGGCCGGTGAGGAACGCGAAGGTCAGGTGCGCGTTGAGCTGGCTGAGCTGGTTCAGCTGCGTCTGAATCGTCTGCGCCAGAATCGACACGCCCAGGCGCTCGCCCTCGAAGAGGGCGCTCGCCCCGAGTACGAAGCCACCGCCGTTGGTGGCCGAGAGCGAGTAGAGGCCCTCGGCGCCGACGGCCACGCGGAGTCCGCTCGGCTCCTGCTGGATGGTCGGCGTGGTCACCACCGCTGCGCCCATCGCGGCGGGCGGCGCGTAGTAGTAACCACAGCCGTAGCCGCACGAGGGAACGAAGGCGCCCGACCAATAGCCGGCGCGCCAGGGCCGGTAGGTCGGCCCCCAGCCCCACGACGAGCCGGTCCAGCCGCGCGAAGGGTTGCCGTTCCACGAGTTGAAGCTGCTGGGGGGCACGGAGCCCACCGGCGCCGCCCGGTGGAAGGAGCCAGCCGACGAGCCACCGCTCGGCCGGAACGAGCCCGTCCCGCCGCTCGACGAGCCCCCGCTCGCGCTGCTGCTTGCCCCGCCGCTCGTGCGCCGGCCAAACCGGGCCTCGGCGGGGCCCGTACACACGAGCGAGGCGATGAGCACACAGGCACCGGCGCGACCGACAGTCATGATGAAGCCTCCGAGAAAGACGATACGAGATTGACGCGAAAAGCTTCACTCTGGAGGTCTTCGTGCTGTGGCGCACCATGGCATTGCTCACCTGGCTGGTCGGCGGGGTGGACGGCGGACGACCAGCGCAAGCGCCCGCGCTTCGCTACCTGGCGCTCGGTGACAGCTTCACCATCGGCACCGGGCAGCCCGAACGCCTCAACTTCCCCAGCCAGCTCGCGGCGATGCTCGAGCGGCGGGGGCGGGTGGTGCGGCTGACGAACGTAGCCGTCAACGGCTACTCGACGCGCGAGCTTTTGGCCGAAGAGCTGCCGGCGCTCGAGGTGGTGAAGCCGACCCACGTGACGCTCGCCATCGGCGCGAACGACCTGGTGCGGGGCGCGAGCTCCGCCGAGTACCGGGCGCGCCTCAGGCAGATCTTCGCGCGCCTCGCGCGCTCGGGCGTCACCGGCGGGCGCCTGCTGGTGCTGCCCCAGCCAGACTGGAGCCAGGCGCCCGTCGCCGAGGCCTTCGGCGACCGCGAAACGCTGCGTCGCCGCATCGAGGCCTCCAATGCCGTTCTCGCCGAAGAGACGACGGCCGCCGGTGGCGTCTTCGTCGACCTCTGGCCGCTCTTCGTGGCACAGGGGGCGCAGCGGATGTTCGCTGACGACGGGCTCCACCCCTCGGGGTCGGCGTACACTGCCTGGGCCCAGGCGCTCGTGGAGCGCTTCGACCCGGGGTGAGCGCCAGATGCCCGAATACCCAGATCTCGAGTGCTACCGCGAGGCCCTCTGGGCGCGCGTCGAGGGGCAGCAGCTCGAGCGCCTGCGGCTCATCAGCCCCTTCGTGCTGCGCACCGTCGAGCCGCCGAG
>JADCJJ010000606.1 GCA_020247085.1 Myxococcaceae bacterium
AATACGGTCGTGATGCGCATGGCGGTCCTTCCTTCGGTGACGAGTCTCGCAACCCGGAACCTACGAAAGCCGACCGTGCGCGTCCTTCTCTCAGCCTCCTACGCGGGGCTCTGCTTCACCCACACGAAGTCCAAGAGAGCCCAAAAAGTGCGAGGCCGTCATGTGGGTCACTCGAAAAGCGACCCCCCTCAAATTCCATCAGGGGTTCGTCGAAGATGGTGAGCTCTTCACGCATTGTCGGCGACCTCCTCTTCTGCGGCCTCGTCGCCATCTTGATCGTCGAGCTGCATCTCGATCGCCTCTTGGCGAAGCGCAGCAAAATCCTTCAGCTGCTCTTCGTTCACCCCGAACGGAGCGTCGTAGGCCAAAGGTGCCACCCCGATCCGAACGACGGACTCGGTGCCACTCAGCACGTCGATTGTCGAAGCGCCGCCAGCGAGAAACTGCGCGACCGCGAGCAGGCGCTTAAACCATTCGTCGTTGTACCAGGAGGCGCTCAGGCGCTTACGCCGCGAAAATGCGATGGTATCCTTTTCGAGCTTGCCGTTGTCGTCTGAGATTCTCACGTGCACTCGAACCGTCATTCGCAGGTCGCTGTCGCCGAAGCTGGCGAAGCCGAGCTCGGGCGCGAGCGCATAGCGGTATCTTGTCGATGCTCCAGGCCGCCAGAACGAGCGTTCTCCCCAGGCCTTTACGTGCGTGCCCTTGCCGCCAGGGAGCACAAAGGAGAGCCGCTCGACCGCTTCAGTCTGCGGGAAATGAAGCTCACGCTTCTGGTGGCACCACGAGAGACCCCGCGAGACCGCCAGAGCGCGGAGCGTCTTAGTCAACAACTCGACCAAGAGGTCACGTGAACGGACGTTGTCGATCTTCGCCTCGCTGAACTGCGCGGAGCCATCGGGACGAAGCCCGAGCTGCTCGACAAGCGCAGACGGCGGCTCGACGAGCGCGAGAAACGATCTGCCCTCGCGGCGGAAGCCCCATTGAAGTTCGACGTCCGGCCAAGCCTGACCGACGGCGCGATCGCTGGCACGAAACCGCAGCGCCCTGGTCGGCGCAATCAGAACTGCGAACTGGTTCGAGTGCAGCTTTTCGGGTTCCCGGCGCAGCGAGTCGGCAGCCGCAAACACTCGATGGTCGAGAACCGCGGTCTCTGGACCACGAGGGACACCGGCATGCTCAAGCTGCTGCAAGACCACACGGAGACCCTCAGCCAGGCTGACCTCGAAACGCGCGGGGCTCAGGGCTTTGCTCTTGGAATCGAGCACCGTCCAGTCGATGACCTCCGCGGTTGCAGGTATGAGCAGGGACGCCTGAGCCGCCTGGCCTCGTCTCGCAACTGCGTCAGCATCGCGAAGTGCCGCATTCGACAGAACGCTGACGACCTTCGCGGCTCGCGTGCTGATCAGCGCGTTGATCGTGTCAGATTCCGATTCACCAGCGAGCGGCGCAGTGACAGCCGACCAGACGCGGTACCCCTGCAGCGTCAAACGACGTGCGAGCCACCCTGCAAGAGCGAAGTCCGCCGCCACCGCGTCGACAATGACGGTGTCTCCAGCCGAGGCGATGCTCAGACCTCCGACACGGGGGAAGAAGGGCGGAATGAAAATTTGGGCTCTCCTGGACTTCGTGTGGGTGAAGCAGAGCCCCGTGTAGGAGGCTGAGAGAAGGACGCGCACGGGCGGATTTCGTAGGTTCCGGGTTGCGAGACTCGTCACCGAAGAAAGGACCGCCGTGCGCATGTCGACCGTATTCAAACGCCTGCTGGGCGTCACCTCTGCGGGCGTCGAAGACGTCGGGCTCAAGGGGAAGGAGTTGGTGGTCGACGTGAGTCCGAGCTGGCGACGGCCTCGGGGCCCTGCGTGTGGGAAGCCGGGTACCATTCACGAGACGAGAGAGCCGCGGTTGTGGCGCGACCTCGCCTTCGGAGAGACGGTGGCGATGGTGCGCTACGCGCCAAGGCGGGTGCATTGCGAGACGCACGGCGTGCACGTCGAGGCGGTGCAGTGGACCGCCCCGAAGTCCCGGTTCACGCGTCGAATGGAGGAGTTGGTCGCCTACCTGGCGCTGCAGATGAGCAAGACGGCCGTCTGCAAGTTGGCGGGCATCGACTGGCGCACGGTGGGCACCACCGTCACCCGCATCATCAACGAGAAGCTCGACGCGACGCGGCTCGACGACCTCTCCGTCATCGGAGTCGATGAGCTCTCGTTCCGTCGCAACCACAACGACGTCACGGTCGTCGTCGACCACGTGCGCCAGCGCATCGTCTGGGTGGGCGAGGGCAAGTCGTCGGCCACCCTCGCGGAGTTCTTCAAGGCCCTCGGGCCCGAGCGCGCGAAGCTTCTGACGCACGTGACGATGGACCTGTCGGCTGCCTACCGCTCGTCGGTCAGCGCGCATGCGCCCCAGGCCGAGCTCTTCTTCGACAGGTTCCACATCCAGCGGCTCGCCTCTGACGCTGTCGACGCCGTCCGCCGCAGCGAAGTTCGCGCCGCCGAGTCCACCAACGGCGCCAAGGCGCTGAAGGGCACGCGGTGGCCGTTGCTGAAGAGTGCGTGGAACCTCAACGCCGACGAGAGCGCCAAGCTCGCCGACGTGCAGCGCACCAATCAACGCATCTTCCGCGCCTACCTGCTCAAGGAGGGCCTCGCCGACATCCTTCGACGTCGCCAACCTGGCGTCGCGGCCAGGGAACTGACCCGCTGGTGCAACTGGGCAGCGCGGAGCAGACTCAAGCCCTTCGTGAAGCTCTCGCGCACCATCAAGCAGTTCTCGGCCGGCATCCTCGCGTACATCCGCACGGGGCTGAGCAACGGGCCGACCGAGGGGCTCAACAACAAGACTCGCCTCATCACTCGTCGTGCGTATGGCTTTCACTCGGCTCAGGCCCTGATGGCGATGATATTCCTCTGCTGCGGCGGCATCACGCTCTCTCCTCCCCTCCCGTCACCCACAGGAAGTCCATGAGGTCCAAAATTTGCGGGTGTTGCGCGATCAACTGAGGCGCCGCGACCAACATCGTACGCAGCCGCTCGAGTGAGAAAAGCTCGAGCGCCCAGCCAAACCTTTTCTTCACTTGCTTGATCGACGCGTCTCGCTCGGTTGCCGAGATCCTTGCCGTGACGACGAACGCGAAAATGTCGCACGGGTGACCGTGCGCCTTGACCTTGGCGCAGTCATCCCGAAGTTTGCGCTCCCAGTCCTCGCGAACGCTGTACGCGAACACAACCGACTGCCGTGAGCCATCAGCGACACCGGGATGACGGCGACCTCGCCAGCACGCAGACTTCAGCGAGCTGGATGGAGGTCGCGCGCACATGGCAGGCCGAAGAGTCTTCAACGAGTACGACGCACAGCGATGCCTCGCAGCGATTCGT
>JADCJJ010000607.1 GCA_020247085.1 Myxococcaceae bacterium
GGTGGCCGCTCAGCTCCTCTGCGCGTCCAGCCGCACCTGGCGTGGCGCCGGAGCCCGTGGCGCACGAGCACCTCGCCGTGCGCGTGCGTCACGAGCGTCAACGCGACCGGGCGAGGAGCGCGAGGTCGCGCCGCCGCGGTGGCCGCTCAGCCCCTCTGCGCGTCCAGCCGCACCTGGCTCGGCGCCCGAGCTCCAGGCGCACGCGTACCTCGTCGCGGTCGTGCCCGCGCGTCTCGGCATGCGCAAACACCAGTCGAGGAGTACGAGGTCGCGCCGCAGCCTCGGACGGCGTTCGTCCATGCGTGTCACGACCTCCGAGCCCGCACGCTGCCTGCGCCGCTCCGGCGAAGCGCCCGGACCCCACGCTGACCGCCTGTCGCGGCCCCGCTCTCTCAGACGTACCGCACCGTTCGCGCCGCGATGCCGTCATCGTGCAGCCCCTGTTCGGCCCCCAGCGCGCCCCGCGCCTCAGCCATACCGCGCCGTCAGCGCCGCGATGAAGTCATCGTCGCGCAGCCCCTGGCCGGTCACCTGCCGCACCAGGTCCTCGGCGTCGAATTGGGCGCCGTGTCGGTGCACGTTCTGGCGCAGCCACTCGAGGAGCCCGCGCGGGCGACCGGCGGCGAGGTCGGCGTCGAGCGTGGGGAGCGCGCGCCTCGCCGCGGCGAAGAGGGTGGCCCCGTAGAGGTTGCCCAGGGCGTACGTCGGGAAGTAGCCGAACTCACCCCACGCCCAGTGAATATCCTGCAGCACGCCGTCGGTGGGGCGCGTCACCTCGAGCCCCAGCAGCCGCCGCGTCTTCTCGTTCCAGGCGGCCTCGACGTCGGCGACCGCGATTGAGCCGCGCAGCAGGCCGAGCTCGAGCTCGAAGCGCAGCGCGACGTGCAGGTTGTAGGTCACCTCGTCGGCCTCGACGCGCACGAAGCTGCGCTCGACCCGGTTCACGGTGGCGAGGAACGCGTCAAGCGACACGTCACCGAGCTGCGCCGGGAAGCGCGCGACGAGGCGCGGGTAGAAGAAGCTCCAGAAGGGGCGGCTGCGGCCCACGAGGTTCTCCCACAGCCGCGACTGCGACTCGTGCAGGCCCATCGACGGCGCCTGCGCCAGCGGGGTGCGCGCGTCGTCGGGCGAGAAGCCCTGCTCGTACAGCCCGTGCCCGCACTCGTGAATGGTGCCGAAGATGGCTGACAGCGGCTGCGCCTCGCGCAGCCGGGTGGTGAGGCGCACGTCGGTGGCCGCCAGCCCGCTCGAGAAGGGGTGAATGGAGCGGTCCTGCCGGCCCGCCTCGAGGTCGAAGCCAAGCCCCTCGAGCACCTCGAGGGTAAAGGCCCACTGGGCCTCGCCGGGGAACTGCTTGCCGGCGAAGACGTCGCGCGGCGGCCCCCTCGCCTCGATGGCGGTGACGAGGGGCTCGAGGCGAGCGACCAGCGACGTCAGCACCGGAGCCAGCCGGGCCACGCGCATGCCGGGCTCGAACCCCTCGAGGAGCGCGTCGTAGCGCTCTCCGTCGTGGCCGAGCGCGTCGGCCTGCTCGCGGCGCAGGCGCACCAGCGTCTCGAGGCGCGGCTGGAAGACGCGGAAGTCCTGCTTCGCGCGGGCCTCGCGCCACGCGCCGAGCGCGAGGGACTGCGCCTCGGCGATGGCCTTCACCAGCCGCGACGGCAGTCGCACCGCGCGGTCGCGCTCTCGCGTCAGCACCCGGACGAGGGCCCGCTCGCGCGCCGTCGTCACGGGGGTCGCGGCCAGCCACTCGCCCACCCGCGGGTCCACCAGCCGCTCGTGGTACAGCCCCTGGAGCGTCGAGAGCTGCGCCGCGCGAGCCGCCTCGGCCTTCCGGGGCAGGTACGTCTCCTGGTCCCAGGTGGCGAGGTTGATGACGCCGGCGAGGTCGCGCAGCTCGTGGACGCGGTTCAGCAGCGGCTCGTGCATGGCGCGGCAGCGTACTCGAAGTGCTGGAGCCGGCAGCCGAGGCGTGCTTTCCCCCCGTCGCCATGGCCCACCAGCTCTTCACCTTCATGCTGCCGGAGGACGAAGAGACCTTCGTGCGAACGCTCTCGCGCTCGGTGTTCGAGGTGTACCCGAGCCGGGTCGCTCCCGACTGGAAGACGTTTCGCCTGTCGCTCGAGGCGCTGCCGCGGCTGCCGGAGCGCGATGTCTACCTCGTAGCCTCGGACCTCGGGCCCGCGCACGTCGACGCCATCAAGCGGGGCCCCGACAAGGGTTCTTGGCGCATCGACGAGGTTCGCTCGCCGGTACTCTTCTGGGAGCGCAGCGTTCGCAACGACGACGGGGAGCTGCTCTCGGGCCAGCTGTGGGCCGAGCTCGACATCACAGAACAGACGGGCCGCAAGCAGGCTGCGCCAGCCGCCTTCCGCGCCCGGGTGCTCGAGCTGTCGAACTGGCTCACGAAGACGTTCCGCAAGGGCGACCCGAAGGGCTCGTGGATCGGCCCGGCCGCGGCGCGCGCCGTGAAGGACGAGGGCCTGGTGCTGCGCGAAGACTTCGTGCGCAACGGCCGCGTCGTGGTGCCCCAGGGCATGAGCCGGCCGAAGGCGCCCA
>JADCJJ010000608.1 GCA_020247085.1 Myxococcaceae bacterium
CATGCAGCTCCTCGTCGTCGCGGATGACGGGGCGGGCCTCGTCGACGACCTGGGCGATGGCCGCGGGGTCGAGCGCGCCGAAGGCCGCCTCGTCGGCCGACGGCAGCGCACGCCGCACCGAGACGGCCCTGGCGCGGCGCTCCTCGAGGGGGGCCTCGTCGAGGAACGACCAGGGCGCGCTGTTGAGCATCTGATGCGCCAGCACGCTGGGCTCGGGCAGGTCGACGGCCACGCGGGTGATGTGGCCCTGCTTGAGGCCCTCGAGCACGCGCACCAGGCCGTCGACGTCCATGAAGTCGCGCAGGCAGTCCTTCATCGTCTCGGTGACGAGGGGGTGGTCGGGGGGCTCGAGCTCGGCGCCGCCGTGGTTGTCCTGGCAGCCGACCTGCTCGGGGAAGACGGCGGCGATGAGGTCCTCCGAGCGCGCCCGCTGGATGGGCGGCGGCACGCGCTTGCCGTTGGACAGGCGCGAGAGGGTGAGCGCCCGCCCGGCGGCCCAGCGGAAGCGGGTGCCGAACATCGGCGCCTGCAGCACGGCCTGCGTCAGCACCTTCTCGGCCGTCTTCGGGTGCACGAAGTCGAAGATGTCCATCAGCGGGAAGCTGTGCTGCTCGCCCAGCGAGAGCAGAATGGCGTCGTCGGTCGCCGCGGCCTGCAGCTCGAAGTCGAAGGCGCGACAGAACGACTTGCGCAGGGCCAGGCCCCAGGCGCGGTTGACGCGGGCGCCGAAGGGGGCGTGGATGATGAGCTGCATGCCGCCGGCCTCGTCGAAGAAGCGCTCGGCCACCAGGGTGGTGGTGGTGGGCACCGCGGTGAGGGCCGCCTTCGCCGCGCGCAGGTAGCGCACCAGCAGGTCTGCCGCGTGGGGCGGCACGCGCAGCGCCTCTTCGAGCCACCGGGCGGCGTCGTCGCGCTCGAGCACCTCGTGGCGCAGGCGGCCCACCTCGAACGACAGCTCGTCGGTGCGGCCGGGCGCCTCACCGCGCCAGAAGGGCACGTTGGGCGCCTGCCCGTGGGCGTTCTCGACGCGCACCGCGCCGTCGAAGATGCGGCGAATGCGCCACGAGGTGCTGCCGAGCACGAAGACGTCGCCGGCCGACGAGTCGATGGCGAAGTCTTCGTCGACGGTGCCGACCTGCTTCTCGTCGGGCTCGGCGATGACGGGGTAGGTGAAGAGGTCGGGAATGGCGCCGCCGTTCTGCAGCGCCATGAGGCGGGCGCCCTTGCGGGGCCGCAGCACGCCGTTGACGCGGTCGCGGTGCAGGTGCACGCGGGAGCGCCCGCGCGACGTCGCCACGCCCTCGCTGACGAGGTGCAGCACCTTCTCGAAGTCGGCCCGCGACAGGGCGCGGTAGGGCATGGCGCGGCGGAACGTCTCGAAGAGGGCGTCCTCGGCCCAGGGGCCGGCGGCCACCTCGGCCACCACCTGCTGGGCCAGCACGTCGAGGGGGCACTCGGGCAGCCGCACGGCGTCGAGCGTGCCCTCGTGAATGCTGCGCAGCAGCGCGACGCACTCGACGAGCTCGTCGCGCGTCATGGCGACGAGGAGGCCCTTCGAGACGGCGGCCTTGTGGTGCCCCGAGCGCCCGAGGCGCTGCAGCATGACGGAGATGTTGCGCGGGCTGCCGAGCTGCACCACGAGGTCGATGGCGCCGACGTCGATGCCGAGCTCGAGCGAGGCCGTGGCCACCATCACCTTGAGGCGCCCGGCCTTGAGCAGGTCTTCGGCGGCCAGGCGCAGCTCCCTCGACATCGAGCCGTGGTGGGCGCGCACGAGCTCGTGCCCCATGCGCTCGCCGAGGTCGTGCGCGACGCGCTCGGCGAGGCGGCGGGTGTTGGTGAAGACGAGCATCGTGCGGTGCACCTGCGAGAGCGCGACGAGGCGGTCGTAGACCTGCCCCCACATCTCGTGGGTGGGCACGGCCGACAGCTCCTCTTCGGGCGTCTCGAGGGCCAGCTCCCACGCGCGCACGTGGCCGACCTGCACCACCTCGCACGGCAGCGCGGGCGCGCCGGTGGCGCCGCCGGGCGCGGCGGGCCCGCCGTCACGCGCGCCGACGAGGAAGTGGGCGAGGCGGTCGAGCGGGCGCACGGTGGCCGACAGACCGATGCACTGCAGCGTGGCGCCGGGAGCCTTCGCCGCTACGAGGGCGCGCAGGCGCTCCATGGACAGGGCGAAGTGGGAGCCGCGCTTGTCGCGCGCCAGCGCGTGCAGCTCGTCGACGACGACGGTGCGCACCGAGGCCAGCGTCGCCCGCGAGCGCTCGGCGGTGAGCGAGAGGTAGAGCGACTCGGGCGTGGTGATGAGGATGTGCGGCGGCCGCTTCACCAGCTGGGCGCGCTCGGACATGGGCGTGTCGCCGGTGCGCACCTTGACGCGAATGTCGGGCAGCTCGAGGCCCGCGGCCTGCGCGCGCGCCTTCAGCTGCTCGAGCGGCTCGAGCAGGTTCTTCTGCACGTCGTTGCCCAGGGCCTTCAGCGGGGAGACGTAGAGGACGTGCGTCTGGTCGGTGAGGCGCCCCTCGGCGGCGAGGCGGAACATCGCGTCGAGGCACGAGAGAAAGGCCGTCAACGTCTTGCCGGAGCCGGTCGGCGCGGCGATGAGCACGTCCTTGCCGGCGCGCACCAGCGGCCAGCCGCGCACCTGCGGCTCGGTCGGCGCCCCGAGCGTCTCGTGGAACCAGGCCCGCACGACGGGGTGAAACGGCCGCAGCGCCTCGTGCACCGGCACCTGGGCGGCGGCAGAGAAGTCGAGGGGCAGCTGTGGCGTCGGACCGGCGGACATGGGCCCAGACTGAACGGCCGTGCAGATTCATTCAAGTCCGAACGGCGCGGGGTGTGCTGCTGCGAGGCCCTCAGGTCAGGGCGACGTTGCGCAGCCCTCCGCGGTGCGCCCGACGAGGCGCGACTCGAGGCGCACGGCACCGTGGGGCGACCTGACGACCCGGGGAGAGGGCACGGCGCGCCGGGCCCTGCCCACGGCGACGAGGCCCCCTGCCCGCTCCCGGCCGCCCGTCACCGCATGGCGCGCCGCCGCCCCGGCGTTGCCGCTGGCTCGTCGTCTGCCGGCCCAGCCATGCGCGCCGACATCACGGGCGCCGGCCCCGCGCAGCCGTCACGGCGGCGCCGCAGGGGTCGCCCCGTCTGCCGGCGCGTCGGCCCCGGGCGCCTCATCGGGCGGGGTCCAGGGCGCCGCCGCGGCGAGAGGCAGGCACCCCCACGGCTCGAAGAGCACGCTGCGCTCGGACAGCGGCACGCCCGCCTGGAAGCACACCCGCCGCCCCTGCAGCGTCGAGGGGTCGCGCCACGCGATGTGCCCCGACGGGACCCAGACGCGCTCGTACGCGTCGACGGGGCTGTCGGGGCCCGGGCGGAAGCGCAGCACGACCGAGGCCCCGGCCACGGCGTCGGGCAGGCGGGCCTCGACGCCGTAGTTCTCATCGAACGACACCAGGCGCACCTCGGGGCGGGGCAGCGCGTTCAGCTCGGCGCGGCGCTCGAGGCGCGTGCGCTCGACGGCGGCGAAGAAGTCGTCGGTGAAGAGGCCCACGTCCATGCCCGCGAGCTGAAACGTCGCCTGCCACAGCGCCGCGCCCGTCAGCTTCGGAGACAGCCGCGCATCGCCGAAGGCCGAGAGGAGTCGGGGAATCGACCCCGCTCCGGCGCGGCGCACCATCGCCTCGATGAGGCCCCGGCCGATGACGTACTTGAGGTCGTCGTCCTGCACCGCCGTGAAGCGGTCGAAGTCCACGAGGTCGGAGAGCTCGAGCTCGTGGCGCTCGCGCAGCGCGGCGAGCACCAGCTCGTCCTCGGCCGGGTGGGGCCGGAGGCGCCCTTCGACCCATGAGGCCAGCCCCTCGTCGAGCACGCGCGCCGCCGACCACCGCACCCCGCCCTCGGGCCCCGTGAGCCGCCGCGCCAGCACGTGCGCTGTCTCGTGCGCGAGGGTGGCCTCGGGCGTTTCGTCGAGGCGCATGCGGAGCCGGTCCTCGTACGCGGTGCCGAGCGTGTTCTCGAGGGAGCCCGACAGGTCGACGAAGATGGGCGCGCCGGCGTCGGGGGCCCCCAGCAGCGACGACACCGTCTCGAAGATGGCGTCGGCCCGGTCGGCGAGCTGCTGCGCCCGCCTCGCCTCGAGGCCGGGGTAGCTGAAGACGTAGCGCGCGGTGGTGGTGGTGCCAGGCGCAGAGCGGGGCAGCGCCTCGACGTCCGGCTCCGCGGCGCCGCCCTCGCCCGCGGCACCTGACCGCCCCCACAGCCCCAGCGCCACCAGCAGCGAGGCGACGGTCGCCAGGCCCACCAGCGCGCTCACCACCGGGCGCGGGCTCACCGTCACCGCGCGGCCCCGGCCCGCACGGACGAACAGCGCCCAGGCCAGGAGCAGACAGCCGAGCGCGAGGGCGCCCTGGGCCGCGACGGCCTCGACGTCGTACCGCCAGCGCAGGCCCTCGACCCCCGCCTCGACGAGCCGCAACGGGTCGAGCAGCGCGGCGCGGGGCACCTCGCGGACCAGCCACTGCAGCCCCGAGGCCAGCACGCCCACCAGCAGCCACGCCACGCTCCGCGCGAAGCCGAGGAGCGTGCCGACGGCCAGGAAGGTCGCCGCCAGCTGTGCCTGCATCAGGAAGGCGCCCACGAGGATGGGTGGGTGGAACGGCGCGTCGAGGCTGCCGCGCGCGAAGTGGTGGTTCACCAGCGCCTCGGCGAACAGGAGCGTCGCCAGCGTCAGCGGCACCCCCAGCGCCGCGAGCACCTTCGCGAAGAAGACGTGCGTGCGCGTCACGGGGAGCGCGTCGAGGAAGGCGAGCGTCGCGTCGTCGCGCTCCTTCGCCGCCAACCCGACGCCGAGGGCCAGCGCCACCACCGCCAGGATGAGGGTGGTCGTCTGGCCGATGAGCGCTTCGAAGCTCGCGCCGAGCGACACCGCGCCGGGCTCGGTCATCGCCTGCCCCAGCACCGACGCGAGGCCCAGCACTGCGCAGAAGAGGAACCACGGCCGCAGCGCGCGAAGCTCTTTCCGCAGCAGGGTGGCCATCACTGCAGCACCTGCCACGCCTGGTGCACGCGCACGCGGCAGCCCAGCGCCTCGTCATCGACCTCGATGGCCAAGAAGACGCGCTCGCCGGCCGCGAAGACGCCACTGGCCAGGGCCCGGGCCTCGCGCGCGTCGACCCGGGCCAGCTCGTCTTCTCGGAGGTACGTCTCCCACGGGCCCGCCCGCGCCGAGAGGCCCGAGAAGCGCGCCACGGGCTCCCCGTCGCGGCGCAGCGAGAAGCGCAGGCGGCGCTGGCGCCCGCCCTGGTCGAGCACCTCGACGGCGCCCTCGTAGCCCGGGCCGGCCGGACCGCCCGCGCGCCGCGCCGCCTCGGCCCGCCCGACGAGCTGCGGCACCGAGACCCCCAAGGCGGCGAGCTCGCGCTCGAGCTTCGGCTCGAAGAGGGCGTCGCGCACGTCACCCCGCGGCCGGCCGAGGACGCGCCGGGTGACGTCGAGCACCGCCGCCTCACCGAGCGCGTCGACCAGCGCGTCGACGAGGGTGAAGCCCAGGGCCGCGCCGAAGCAGGCGCCGGCGCGCTCGAACGTCTCGTCCCACCGGGCGACGGTGAGCGGCGAGAGCGCGAGGGGGGCCGCCGCCGCCCGGCGCCGCAGCAGCGCCCTCGCCTCGGGGTCGCCGCGCGCCGCCCAGCGCATCGTCAGGCCGTCGAGCAGCCAGTGCCGGTCCTCCTGAAGGCCGCGGTCGCGCGTGTGCTCGGCCATCACCGCGTGGAGTACGAGAGAGCGCAGGCCGAGCGCGTCGAGCCGCGGGTCGGCGAGGTTGGCCTGCATGACGACGCCGTCGCGCTCGCCAAGCGGCACGCGGACGACGACGTCGGGGTCGAGGCCGCCCTGCGAGACGACGTACACGCCGGGGAGCGGTGGCATCCCCATCGCCTCGACGAACGAGGTGACGTCGCCTTCCAGCGTGCCGAGCAGGGCCGCGGCGCGCTCCGGCGTGACGCCGTCTCCAGCGAGCACGCCGACGGGACCGGCCGGGGTGTCTCTCGCCCCGGCGCTCGCCAGGCGGAACGGAGGGCGCTGGCGGTCCTTCGCGAGGGCGGTGAAGAGCACGAGGCCGACGAGGGCGGCGCTGGCCGCGGTGAGGCGCTCCCGCGACGTCATGCGTCCCGAGAGCGTGGTGGCGATGGCGCCCTCGCCGGCCGTCGCCAGCCACAGCCCCGCCAGCGAGGCCAGGGCGACGACGGCGCCGGCCGCCGCGAGGTCGACGGGCCTCGGCCAGGCGCCGGCGACGGAGAGGCGCTCCGACACCAGCCCCGCGGGCGGCAGCTCGGCGAGGTGAACGCCGCCAAGCTGGTCGAGCCCCAGGGCGAGGCCCGCCGCGATGGTCCAGAAGAGCAGCCGGTAGCGCCCGAGGAGCCCCGCGGCGAAGCACACGCTCCAGACGGCCGCCATCCAGGCCAGCGCGGGGGGCAGGGCGAAGGCCGCGTCGGCGATTGCCAGCGACGCGGTGTGGGCCACGAAGGCCCAGGTGGCGGCCCAGGCGGCGGCGGTGAGCCCCCAGACCCAGGCGAGGCCGAAGAGCCACTTCGCCGACGCCACGCGCGCCCGGCCGATGGGCAGCGCCTCGAGGAACAGCTGGGTGCGGCCGGTGTACTCGCGCACCACCAGGCGGTTTCCGGCGACGAGCGCGCCCAGCGAGCCCCAGACGAGGACGAACCCGCGCAGCGCTGAGAAGCGGCCCCCGGCCTCGTCGGCCCGCGCGAGTTGCACGGCCAGGCCAACGCCCGCGAGGAGCCCCAGCGCGCCCAGCACCCACCCGTGCTCCCGCAGTTCTTTCTCGATGAGGCGGCGCACGACGAAGAGCCGGAGAGTCAACGGGGCGCCGCCGCCGAATGCAACCGCGCCGCGGCCACCGACCAAGGCTGGCGGAGGATGCCAGAAGGGCCTACCCTTTGAAGCGATTGAGGAATCTGGTGATGGTCGAGCCCGACGCGAAGCCCCGGCCTGACCCGCTCATCGGCGCCGTGGTGCTCGGGTACGAGATCACCCGCTCCATCGGGGTCGGGGCCATGGGCCGGGTGTACGAGGCCCTCGAGCGCACCATCGGACGGCGGGCGGCCGTCAAGGTGCTGCTGCCGGCGGCGGCGGCGAACGAAGAGTTCGTCGCCCGCTTCAAGGCGGAGGCGCGGGCGGCCAACGCGGTGCGGCACCGGGGCATCATCGACATCTTCGGGTTCGCCGAGCTCCCCGACGGCCGGCACGCCATCGTCATGGAGTTCCTCGAGGGCCGGCCGCTCAGCGAGCAGCTCGCCTCGCTCGCCACCGAGGGCCGCCGCATGCCGCTGCTCGACGCGCTCGCGGTGCTGGACGAGCTGGCCTCGACGCTCAGCGCGGCGCACGCCGCGGGGGTCGTGCATCGCGACCTCAAGCCCACCAACATCTTCCTCTCGAGGACGTCCGAGGGCACGCCGGCCGTGAAGGTGCTCGACTTCGGCATCGCGAAGCTCGGCGGCCAGACGTCGCTGCAGACGATGGCGAACGTGGTGCTGGGCACGCCGAGCTACATCGCCCCGGAGCAGGCCGCCGGTCGGCCCGCGGCGCCGTCGATGGACCTGTACGCGCTGGGGGTCATCGCCTTCGAGCTGTTCACCGGGCGGCTGCCGTTCCAGCAGACCGAGGTGATGGCGCTGCTGCAGGCGCACCAAGAGGCGCCGCCTCCCCGCCCGTCGAGCCTGAACCGGGCGCTGCCGCTGGTCGTCGACGAGTTCGTGCTGACGCTGTTGGCGAAGCGGCCCGAGGAGCGCTACCCGTCGGCCGACGTGGTGCGGACCCGGCTGTCGGCGCTGCGCCGGGAGCTGGGCGACGACACGGCGCTGCCGACGCTGCCGGCGATTTCGCTTGGGAGCCCGGCCCCGCTCGGCGCCCCGCGACCCCAGTCGCAGGTGCCGACGATGACCATCGAGCGCGCGGTGCCCGAGGGCCTCGCGACGTTCGAGCGGCAGCTCGTACGAAGAAGCCCCTGGCCGCTGGTCGGCATCGTCGGAGCGGTGGTGGCGCTGGGTGGCGTCGCGCTCACGCTCGGGAGCGTCGGGCCGACGACCCCGACGGGCGAGCGCCCGCAGGTGGCCGAAGCGCCGCACGAACGGAGCGCAGAGCGCCCCGTGACGCTCGAGCCCGTGCCCCTTCCGGCAGCCACCGACACACCACGGCCTCCGGCCCCCGTCGTGGCGGTGAAGGGGCTGCCGGCCCGGCCCCCACCTCACTCAGCGGCAGCCGAGCCACCACTTCGCCCAGCCACGGCCGAGCCCACGCCGGCGCTCCGGGAGGCACAGGTGCGCGCGAAGACGATTGGCGAGCGGCTGGCGAGGGCCGAGGCAGCCGGTGCCGAGGTCTCGGCGGTGGAGCGGGCCCGGCTTGAGCGGGTGCGAGCACGATTGGTCGGCGCGACCGCGGCCGAGCTCGAGGACGTCGAGATTCAGCTCGACCGCCTCGACGAAGAGCTCGCGCTCATCGAAGCGGAGCTGCAGAGCTCGAGGGGAGAGACGCGATGAGCCTGGTGTTCTCGGCGCTGGTGACGACGGCCCTCGCGGCTCCCGACATCGGGTTGGCCCTCACGAAACGGAGCGGCGTCAGCAAGCCCGTGGGCGTCGCGCGGGCCAGGCTGGTGGGCAGCAAGTTGAACCTCGACGGCGAGCCGGAGGACTTCACGGAGTGCCAGTCGCGCCTCCCCTGCGTCCTCAAGGCGGCGCGGGCGAAGAAGTGGGCGGCGCTGGTGACGGTCGAGACGGCGAACGTGCTCAGCGAGGGCATCATCGCGGTGCGACTCATCTCCGTCGACGAGGATGGCCGGCAGCTGGCGGTCGGCGAGGCGCGCGGCCCCGAGGAGTCGCTCGACAGGAACCTCGACCAGGGCCTGTTGGTGATGCGCAGCGCGCTCCGGGCCATGGAGGAGGCGCTGGCCGCGTCCACGCGCCGCGCGACGCCGCCCGACAAGATGCCCCTCGCCGACCTGCCGCCCCCGCCACCACCGCCGACCCCGTCGCTGACAGACCGCGGACCGGGGGCCCCGGGCGGTCGCCCCCCCTGGCGCTGGGTGCCCCTGGGCGTCTCGCTCACGCTCCTGGCGGCGGGCTCGGTGTGCCTGGGGTTGAGCGAGGGCGCTGCCTCCCGGCTTCGAACCCAGACACCGCTCGACCAGTCCCAGGTCGACGGACTCGTCGCCTCGGGCAAGAGCCTCCAGTCCATCGGCCTGGCGGGCACCATCGCTGGCGGCGTGCTCACCGCGGCGTCTCTGGTCCTCGCCCTCTTCTGGCCTGACGCACGCGCCTCCGTGAGCGTCTTCTGGGCGCCAGGCGCAGGCGGCCTCGGCCTCAGCGGGAGGCTCCCATGAAGCGCGTCGGGCTGGCGCTCCTCGCGGGCGCGGCGGTGGGTTGCTCGAACTTCGACGAACTCCGCCGCGAGGCTGAGTGCCGCAATGAGTTGCCCTCCTGCCCTCGGGCGCTCGACGGTAGCGTCGATGACGGGGGGCGGGACGCCGGTGGCGTGGACGCAGGCGCAGGTACGGACGCAGGCCCCCGGGATTCGGGGGTCTCGGATGGTGGGCGGGGAGGCCGCGACGCCGGGGTTGCCACCGTCAAGTGGGCACAGAGCGAAGGCGTCCTGGGCCTTGAGCCGTTCCGGAGCGACCTCGTCGTGAACAACGCCGGACAGGTGCTGTGGTTCGTGAGCAGGTATGCGCGAGAGGCCAGCGCCGCCGACTTCAACGTGCCCACGGGCTACGTGGTCTCGCTCGTGCCCGCGACGGGGCAGTACGTGCAGTCAGACGGTGGCGTGCTCGTTCTGCCGGATGGTGGGCCCTCGCGCCTGCGAGAGCGACCCGCGCTGGAGCCCTTGCCCTCGCTTCACGGCCCTCCGAACGTGAGCCAAGTAGGGAGCGGGTTCGAAGACGCCGTGTTCTTCCCTCTGGCCCCACTGCTCACCGACGGCGGCGTGGCGCCGCTGCGAGATGGCGGGACCCAGCGAGGGAACGGGAACGCGTACGCGTTCATCAGCCTGGCGGCGGGGGCACCCCTCACCCAAACCGTGCGGTCCGTGGGCGCGACCGAGTCCGTGCTCGCCGCCGGCCGACTGACGTTGGACAACCCTAGTCTTCCACCGAATGGGGTGCGTGAGGCGTACGTCTTTGGCGCTGGAGCGTCGACGACGCTCGTGTTCATCGCATCCGACGGAGGCGCCGAGCGAATCCAGATGGCCTTCGACTGCGGTGACCGGCCAGTCGACGTGGTGACGACCTCCCTCAATCCCGACGGGGGGCGCTCGGACCGCATCGTCACACTCAGCCGCTGCAACGGCGAAGCGCGCGTCGCAGCGCACTCGGGTGAGTTCGACAATGGGAGTTGGAACGGAAAGACGTCCGAGGTCGGCATGAGGACCTCAGCCCGAATGGGCATCGCCCGCCCAGGCGTTCCAGGCCGGGTCCCCTACCTTGCGGTCGCTGATTCGAATGGAGCGGCGCTGATTTCGCTCGACCCGGCAGGGAACTTCGTCGCGACTCTGAGCGCAACACGCACCTTGACGAGGTCTGCCACCGTCAGCATCGAGGCGATCGCCGTCGATGATGCCAACCGTCCGCTCGTGGTGCTCCGCGTAGACCCAATCATCCCGGTCGCCATCGAGGGAGGCGCCCAGCAGGTGGTGTCGGGCACTGGCCTCATCCTCGTCCAGTTGGAGGCGAACGCTTCGAAGCTCGTCAGCTACGGCCCGCTCGAGTTCCCTGACGCCGGCCTCCTGCGCGCGACATCAGCCGTCTTCGCTGGCTCCGCCGCAGGACCACAGCAACTCCTGCTCACCGTCACCTGCGAGGCGAGCGGCTCGGCGTGCGGGCAGAGCCGAGGACCGCTGCTCCTCAACGTCGTGCCTCCGTAACCCACCGCGAACGAGCCACCGGAGCGGCAAACGGCGAGGTACAATCACCGAGAGTCGGCTCAGGGATGCGTGAGGATTGAAGTTTCGTCGTGGAGGTGGTGCCGTGACGAGCGTTCCAAGTCTGCACGCAGGCATGGACGCGGGCATGCTCGATCCCATCGTGATGGGGTCGTTCGAAGTCGCTTGGACCCAGGGTGAAGGCGACCCGAACAGCGATCCGCTCCGCGGTGACCTCGTCTTGAACAACGCTGGACAGGTGCTGTGGTTCGTGAGTTCGTCCTCGAAGGACTCCAGCGCCGCCGACTTCAACGTGCCCTCGGGCTACGTGGTCTCGCTCGTGCCCGCGACGGGGCAGTACGTGCAGTCGGACGGTGGCGTGCTCGTTCTGCCGGATGGTGGGCCCTCGCGCCTGCGGGGCGTCCCTCTGCAGGCAGACCTGCCCTCCTTCTTCAGTCCGCCGAACGCGTGCCGCACCGGCGGTGGTTTCCAGGACGCGGCGCGCCTGGCGCTGTCGGAGCTGCTGGTCGACGGAGGCCCGGCCCCCGCCCTGCCCGACGGCGGGCTGCGCGGTTTCGGGAGCGCCATCGGCCAGGTCCCCCTCGTGCCTGGAACGCTCGAGCGCGAGTTCCTCACGTTCCTGAACGGGGGCGCCATCGCCGTCGCCGCCGGGCGCCTGACGCTGGTCGACCCCGCGAGCCTGGCGCCCCCCCAGGTGCGCGATGCCTACGTACGGAGAAGCTCGCCCACGAGCCCCACCGAGCTCGTCTTCTCTCCCACGACAAGCGCGGCCGAGCGCGTCGAACCCGGCTTCGCGTGTGCGCAGCTGCCGACCGACGTCGTCACGACGCTCGGCACCCTCGACGGCGGCTCGGCTGACCGGCTCATCACCCTCAGCGTGTGCAATGGCGTGGCGCACGTGTTGGCCTACTCCGGCCGGCTCTCGAGCGTGCCCGGCGGCTCCAACAACAACGACCTGAACCTGGGGACCGTGTCCTCGGCGCGAATGGCCATCGCCGGGGAAGGGACGCCTCGACGCGCTCCCTTCGTCGCGGTGGTCAGGCCCGATGGGGTGTTCATCGTGCGGCTCGAGCCCGACGGGACCGCGACCCTGGGGCCAACCGGACTTCCCGCCTCCGCGAAGCTGCTGGTCCAACCGACCGCGAACCCCGTCTCCATCGAAGCCCTCGCCGTCAACGACGCGAATGAGCCGCTCGTCGCGCTGCGAACGACCCCAAACACCATGCTCTCCATCGTTCGGAATGGTTCGCTCCCCCCCGTGCAGGTGACGCCCGCCAGCGGGGTGGTGCTCATTCAGCTCTCCGAGGACCTTTGGTACCGCTCCGTCGGGCCGCTCGCAGGAAACGCCAGCCTCCGCGTGTCGTCGGCCGCCATCGCGGGGTCCACGAGCGGCCAGCGCCGGCTCCTGCTCTCGGTCACCTGTGACATCGCTGGGTCATCGGTCTGCGAGCGCGGCCGTGGCCCTGCGCTGCTGGGCGTCATCCCCCCCTGACGCCACACCGGCCGGAGCCCGTCTTCGGGTCACGCCGACGATGGCCCGCTGAGCACCGAGGCGTTCGTTGCCCGCACCCCCGTACGCCCGCAGCCGACGCGCGCGCTTTGTATCGACCGCCCGTCCCGAGGTCGGCTAGCACCTGCGCGCATGGCGCCTGCGTTCACCTACACCCCGCTGCTCCCGCTCCAGCACCACGACTCGACGCCGTACCGGCTGCTGACGACCGACCACGTCTCGACCTTCTCAGCCGGGGGCTCGACCTTCCTGCAGGTGGCGCCCGAGGCCCTGATGCTGCTGACCCGCGAGGCGATGCGCGACATCGCCCACCTGCTGCGACCCGGGCACCTCGCGCAGCTGCGGCGCATCCTCGAAGACCCCGAGGCCACCAACAACGACAAGTTCGTCGCGCTCGACCTGCTCAAGAACGCCGTCATCGCCTCGGGCGGCGTCTTGCCGATGTGCCAGGACACCGGCACCGCCATCATCAAGGGCAAGAAGGGCCAGCTCGTCTTCACCGGCGGCGGTGACGAGGCCGCCCTCGCCGAGGGTGTCTTCAAGACGTACACCGAGACGAACCTGCGCTACTCGCAGCTCGCCCCGCTGACGATGTTCGACGAGAAGAACACCGGTACCAATCTGCCGGCCGAGATCGAGCTGACGGCCACCGACGGCGACGAGTACCACTTCCTCTTCATGGCCAAGGGCGGCGGCTCGGCGAACAAGAGCTACCTCTTCCAGGAGACCAAGGCCCTGCTCAACCCGGCGAGCCTGATGAAGTGGCTCGACGAGAAGCTGCGCACCCTCGGCACCGCCGCCTGCCCGCCGTACCACCTCGCCGTCGTCGTGGGCGGCACCAGCGCCGAGTTCGCGCTCAAGACGGCCAAGCTCGCCAGCGCCCGGTACCTCGACGACCTGCCGACGACGGGCAGCGCCGCCGGCCACGGCTTCCGCGACGTCGCGCTCGAGGGCGAGGTGCACCGGCTCACCCAGCGCCTCGGCATCGGCGCGCAGTTCGGCGGCAAGTACTTCTGTCACGACGTGCGCGTCGTGCGCCTGCCCCGCCATGGCGCGAGCTGCCCGGTCGCCATCGCGGTCAGCTGCTCCGCCGACCGGCAGGCGCTGGGGAAGATCACCCGGGAGGGCGTCTTCCTCGAGGCCCTCGAGAAGGACCCGGCGAAGTACCTGCCAGACGTCGACGAGACGCACCTCGGCGGCGAGGTGGTGCAGGTCGACCTGACGAAGCCGATGAGCGAGATCCGCGCGCTGCTCTCGCGCTACCCGGTGAAGACCCGCCTGTCGCTGTCGGGCCCGATGGTGGTGGCCCGCGACATCGCGCACGCGAAGCTCAAGGAGCGCCTCGACGCCGGCCAGGGCCTGCCGCGCTACCTCGCAGACCACTGCGTCTACTACGCCGGCCCCGCCAAGACGCCCCAGGGCATGGCCTCGGGCAGCTTCGGGCCCACCACCGCCGGCCGCATGGACAGCTACGTCGACCAGCTCCAGGCCGCGGGCGGCAGCTTCGTCATGCTGGCCAAGGGCAACCGCTCGAAGGCCGTCACCGACGCGTGCAAGAAGTACGGCGGCTTCTACCTCGGCAGCATCGGCGGCCCCGCGGCGCGCCTGGCCCAGGACTGCATCAAGAAGGTCGAGGTGCTCGAGTACCCCGAGCTCGGCATGGAGGCCGTCTGGCGCATCGAGGTGGTCGACTTCCCCGCCTTCATCGTCGTCGACGACAAGGGCAACGACTTCTTCTCGGCGCTCATGCCACCGGGCGTGAAGGCCTGAGGCCACGCCGTCACCGCGCGGGCTCGAAGACCGGCTCACCAACGAGGACGGCGGAGCTCGCCGGCGAGAAGAAAGTGAAGGCCGCCGACGACGCCTCGAGGTACAGCGCGCGGCCGCCCAGCGCCGAGACGTCGAGCGTGAGCGGAACCCAACCCGTGCAGGCCGTGAAGGGCGCCAGCGTGGCCCGGGGCAGCGCGCAGGCCGGCGACGGCGCGGCGTCGAGCAGCACGACCCCGGCGCCCGGCCGCTCGAAGACGCGCACGCCGCTCTGGCGCTCTCGGCGCTCGGTGGTGGCCGCGAAGGCCCACAGGCGCATCGTCTTCGCCGACCCCGGCACCTCGACGCGCCGGAACACCGAGGCGCCTTCGCGCACGAAGGTGACCGGCGACGTCGGCGCGCCCTCGAGCCAGGCACTCGGCACCGCCGGGGAGCGCGGCTCGAACGAGGTGGTCTGCCAGCCCGGCGAGGCCTTCTCGACCAGGACTTGCGGCGCCTCGGGCACCACCACGCCGCCGCCCACCGCGCCCCGCAGCGACAGCCGGGCCCCCGGCGTGAGCCACCGCCTCGGCCGCAGCCCCCAGCGGCTGGCGTAGCGCTGCGACGAGGCCTCGAGGTCGAACTCGAGCGGCGCCCCGTCCTCGATGAGTGTCAGCCCCGTCAGCCAGGCCGCAGAGACGGGCTGCTCGAACCGCAACTCCAGCGCGTCGAAGGGCCGCTGCGCGCCGCTCGACCGCCGCGAGCGCAGCCCCACGCCCGCACCGCCCGGCGAGGGCGAGAGCCTCATCGTGCCGACGAAGGACACCTGGTCGATGACGTCGCCGGCCGTCGTCTGAACGGTGCCAGTCACCGGGACGGGCTCCCCCCCGATGGTCACCGATGCCGACCCCACCTCGAGGGTGAGGGACGTCTGCGCGAGCGCCAACCGCCCCAGCTCGAAGTGGCCTGCCCCCCGCGGCGCGACGCGCACGAGCGACGTCGTACCCGCGAGCGAGCGGGGGCTGACGAACGCCTGCTGCTCCTGGTCCGCGTCCCCGCCGACGACGGTGAACTCGAGGCTCGACGGAATGGCGATGCCCAGGCGGCTCGCGCGCTCCGCCGTCACCGTCAGGCTCCCGCGCCACAGCACCTGCCCCGGCCCCTCGGAAGTCTGAGGCTCGACCAGCGCGTCACGCCCGCAACCCACGAGAAGCAGCACCGCCACCCAGCCCGAAGCCCGCATGCGGCTCCGCTGAGCAAGCGCCATTCCACAGCAGCGCACTGGCGCCCATCGATTGCGGCGTGTCGAGGAGCGTGACGGACGGGAGCGAAGCACCCGCCGCGCCCTCTTCGGCGCCGGCCTCGAGCACCTCGTCAGACGCGACGCCAGGGCGCCCGGCGCCCCCACCTCGACCATGGGCCGGCCAGAGGCAGAGGCCCACCGAGCGGAGCAGGCCTCGCCCGCACCCGCGCGGCCGCCACGCTCGCAGGCCGCTCTGGTGGCGAAGGCGCTGGCCGGCGCGCCGGGAGCTCGGGCTCGCTTTCGCGTTGAACGCCGGTGCGGGGCGCGACAAGAAACCGCGCCGTCGCCCAACCGAGGAGCACGAATGCACCGCCCCCTGACTGCCGCGTGCCTGCTGGTTGCCGCCCTCGCCTTCGCCCAGAAGCCCGCCTCGCCGCCGCCTCCGCCGGCCGCCGGCGCGAAGGACGCCGGTGCGCCCCAGCCGCTGAAGCCGACCGCCGCCCTCGTCATCAGCGAGGGCCTCGCGACGCCTGAGTCGGTGCTCTACGACCCAGCGACGGACACGTACCTCGTCGGCAACATCAACGGCTCGCCCTTCGGGAAGGACAACAACGGCTACGTCTCGGAGTTCTCGCCCGACGGCAAGGTCGTCGCTGCGAGGTTCATCGAGGGCGGCCAGCGGGGCGTCACGCTGCACGCACCCAAGGGCCTCGCGCTCTCGCAGGGGACGCTCTACGTCGCCGACATCGACACCGTCCGCCTCTTCGACCGCAAGACCGGCGCCGCGAAGGGCGAGGTGCGGGTCGCCGGCGCGACCTTCGTCAACGACGTCTCCGCGGCCGCCGATGGGCGGGTCTACGTCTCGGACTCGGGCTTCAAGGCCGGCAAGGATGGCGCGTTCGAGCCGTCCGGCACCGACGGCGTCTACGTCATCGAGCCGGGAAAGACGCCGAAGCTCAAGACGCTGCTGAAGTCGAAGGACCTCAACAAGCCCAACGGCCTCTTCGTGACCACCGACACCATCTACGTCTCGACGTTCGGCGCCAACGAGGTGCACGCGCTCGACCTCTCCGGGAAGCGGAAGGGCGAGCCGATGAAGCTCGGTACGGGCGGCCTCGACGGCGTGGTGGTGGTGGGTGACACGCTCTTCGTCTCGTCGTGGGAGGGCAAGTCGGTGTGGGCGGGCAAGCCCGGCGAGGCCTTCACCGAGGCCTTCACCGGCCTCGAGTCACCGGCTGACCTCGGCTTCGACTCGAAGCGCCGCCGGCTCCTCGTGCCCCTCTTCCTGGGCAACGCGGTCCAGGCCTGGGACGTGAAGTGACGTGACGGGCGCGCCGGCCAGCTGAGCCGGCCGACCAGGCGAGCGTCGTCAGGGTGTCACCGGCAAGCGACCGGCCCCATGTCAGGTTGTCAGCGCGGCAGGCCCCGGGCCCGAGAGCCCGCTGGAATCAGGGGCTGGCACGCGGTGCGCAATGCCAGCCCCCATGCGCCTCCTGCTGGTGTCGTTCGTGCTCATCACCGCCCACGCCTTCGCCGAGCCGCGGGAGGGCTGCCTCGCGCTCAAGCGGTCGGCGCGCTTCACTGCGTACTTCGAGCGGGTCGAGCTAAGCGAGCTGGTGCAGACCATCAGCGACGCGACCTGCCGCTCGTTCATCGTCGCCGACGGCGTGAAGGGCCGCATCAGCATCGTCGGCCCCGAGAACGGGAAGCTGATGCTCGACGCCGACCAACTCTACGCGGCGTTCCTCGCGGCGCTCGACACGAACGGGCTCGCCGCGGTGCCGCACGGCCGGTTCACCCGAATCGTCGAGAAGCGCGCGGCCCGGCAGTTCTCGGTGCCTGTGCTGGACGGCGGAGACGAGGTGCCGGGCGGGGGCGAGGTGCTCACCCGCCTCCACCGCCTCGCGCACGTCGACGTCGAGGCCGTGCGAGCCGCGGTGGCCGCGTTCCTGAGCAACGGAGGTGACGTCGTCGCCGTGCCGCCCGACCTGCTCATTGTCACCGACCTCGCGTCGAACCAGCAGCGCATCGCGCGCGTGCTCGAGCGGCTCGACGTGCCGCGGCCGGTGACCGAGGTGATGCGGTTGGTGGCGGTGAAGCACGCACCGGCCGACGCGCTGCTCGACAAGGTGACGCGCGCGCTGGCGCCGAAGCCGTCGACGCGGGCCATGGAGTCGCTCACCGCGCTCGCCGACGAGCGCACGAACCGCCTCCTCCTCGTCGGGCCGCCGGCGCTCGTCTCGCGTGCCGAGGAGCTCGTCGCCGCGCTCGACCTCGAGGTGCCGGGCGACGCGCGCGCCCGCGTGCTGAAGCTCAAGAACGCCGACGCGAAGGAGCTGGCCGCCACGCTCGACGCCATGACCGGCGCCCGCGGCCGCGCGCCCGCCCTCCCCGGCGCGCCGGGCGGCGGCACGACGACGGGCGAGGTGCGCATCAGCGTGAACGAGGCGCTCAACGCGCTGCTCATCGTCTCGGGCGCCGCCGACTTCCGCGCGCTGAGCGACGTCATCGAGCAGCTCGACCAGCCCGTCCGGCAGGTCTTCATCGAGACCGTCATCATGGAGGTGAACGTGCAGCGCGACACGAGGGTCGGCGTGTCGGCGCACGGCGTGGGCGGGAGCTCGAGCGGCGGGGTGGTGTACGGGAGTCAGCCCGAGGGCACGCCGTCGTCGCTGTCGGTCTCGTCGCTCTCGACGGCCTCCGGGCTCCTCTTCGGCCTGCAAGGCCCGGTGCTCACCCAGGTGGCCGAGGTGCTGGGCCTCAAGCTGCCGCAGTTCGGCCTCACGGTGCAGGCGTCACAGACGACGTCGGACGTGAACGTGCTCTCGATGCCGCACCTGCTCACCGCCGACAACAAGGAGGCGGAGATCGCCGTCGGCCAGAAGGTGCCGTTCCAGTTGGGGGTGAACCAGGCCCAGCTCGCCGCCGCGCTGCAGGCCGGCAACACCACCGCCGCGAACCTCGCCCAGCTCACGGGGAGCATCTCACGCGAGAAGGTCGAGCTGCGCCTGTCGGTGAAGCCCCACATCGGAGACGACGGCGACATTCGGCTCGACATCAACCAGCAGGCCGAGGAGCTCGCCGGCACCAGCAGCTCGGCCGGCCCCATCACCTCGACACGCAGCCAGAAGACGTCGGTGGTCGCGAAGGACGACGAGACGCTGGTGCTCGGCGGCATCATGCAGGACCGCGAGCTCGAGCAGGTCTCGAAGGTGCCGCTGCTCGGCGACCTGCCCGTCCTCGGCGCCCTCTTCCGTAGCACCACGAAGACGATGGCGAAGGTGAACCTGCTCGTCTTCCTCACGCCGCACGTCATCCAGGGGCCGCGCGACTTCAAGCGGTTCGTCGAGCGCAAGCTGGCCGAGCGCACGAAGGTGCTCGGGCACCTCGCCGCCGGCCGGGCCGAGCGCGACCCCGCGCTCCTCGAGCTCGACCGCCGGCCAGGGCCCCTCGCCGCCATCGCGCGCGCGCTGGCCGACGAGCAGCGGCGCGTCATCGAGCCGAGGTGACGACCGATGGAGCACCGCGAGCGCGGCGGCGACGAAGCCCGCGGCCTGCGCCTGCCTCCCCGCACCGCCTTCGCGCCCGCATCACGGCGGGCTCGCCTCGCCGGCCCCGGGGGCGCCTGACCCTCCGTGCGCCCCTCGCCCCCGGGCCCGCCGCGTCACCACCTCACGCCCCTCGCCGCTCGCCGCCCCCGTGGCGCGACAGGCGCAGCACCAGGCGCTCGGCGAATTCGATGCTGGCGACGAGCTGCACCTCGTCGACGTTCGACCAGGTGTCGCTCGGCCGGTGGCAGTGCCGCGGCGCGCCGATGCCCGGGTCGATGCACGTCAGGGAGCTCGCCGGGAAGCCGCGCACGAGGAAGGGCAGCGCGTCGGTGCACCCGGTCGGCACGACAAACCGGGTGACGGGCGGGAGCCGGGGGCGGGCGGCGTTCTCTTCGGCGACGGCCTCGACGAGCAGCGGGGCGATGGGCAGCCGCCACAGCTCGCCCTCCTCGAGCACGCGCAGCGCCCCGTTCGACAGCGTGTCGAGGCCGAGGACGATGGTGTCGGCGTGCGTCCACTCGCCCGACGCGACGACCTGCTCGGCGAGGCGCTGGGCGCCGCCGGTGCCCGCCTCCTCTGCGCCCGAGATGACGATGACGAGCTCGACGTCGTCCGGCAGGCGCGGCCCGAGGCGGGCGGCGAGCTCGACGCAGGCGCTGCAGCCCGACAGGTTGTCGGCGGCGCCGGGCACCGCCCGGTTCCGCAACACCACGTCGAGGATGAGCAGCGCCGTCACCACCGCCGGCACCGTCACGAGGCCCCGCAACCACCCCAGCGCGCTCTAGGAGCCGAGGCCCGCGACCAGCTCGAGCACCGCCATGAGCCCCACGCTCGCCGTCGCCACGCCCAGCTGCTTCTTGAACCAGCCAAGGCCCGGGGGCGGCTCCCGCGTGGCCACGCGGATGAGCTCCGGGGTGAAGACGAGGTCCGTGAAGGCTGCGTCGGCGTGGGCGATGAGCACCAGCCGCGCGAGGCGAGCGGGCCGCGTGGCGAGCAGGTTCTGCGACGAGATGCGCGGCCGCAGGCGGCGGAGCACCAACCCTTTTCGCAGCGACTCCAGCGCGTGCGACACGGCGACGAGCGCGTGCAGCGCCGCCCCGGCCAGCGGCGCCGCGAACCCCACGCCGGTGGCCAGCGCGGCGACGCCGAAGTGCAGCAGCAGGCTGGCGTTGAGGCTTCGGGTCCAGGTGAAGGGGCGCCAGTCGAGGCGGAAGCCGTTGGCCTCGAGTTCGGCCCCGAGCCGTTCCTGCGCGGCCCGCTCGGTGTCCGTGCCGGTGAAGCGGCGGGGGCCTCGAGCGCGCGCACGCGCTCCAGGGCGGAGTGGCCCGCGGTCGCAGGGTCGTCGCTCATACTCGCGGCGGCGCCGTCGACGGGCGCCGGGGGTGACGCGCCGAGGCCGGGGCGCGCGCCCACCGCCGGCGCCTCGTCAGGCGCTCGAGGCCTCGCCGCTGGCCTCTCACAGCTTCGAGAAGTCGGGGGTGCGCTTCTCGAAGAAGGCGCCGATGGCCTCGGCCACCTCGGCAGACTGGAGCCGCTCGACGAAGAGCGCTCCCTCTTCCGACATGCGGGCCTTCAGCGCCGCCGAGTCCTTCATCAGGCGCTTGGACAGCTTGAGGGCCGTCGGCGCGCGCTCGGAGAGCAGCTTCGCGGTGGCGAGGGCCCTCGGCAGCACCTCGTCGGGAGGCAGGAGCGCGTTGACGAGGCCCCAGGCGTGGGCCTGCCCCGCGGAGATGGGCTGGCCAAGCAGCAGCATCTCGGCGGCGCGCACGTGGCCCAGCAGCCTCGGCAGCAGCAGGCTCGAGCCGGCCTCGGGCACCAGCCCCAGGTTGACGAAGGGCGTCACGAACGAGGCGCGCTCGGTGGCGTAGACGAAGTCGCAGTGGAGCAGCATGGTGAGCCCCACGCCGATGGCCTTGCCGTCGACGGCGGCGAGCAGCGGCTTCTCGAAGGCCGCCAGCGCGGCGATGAAGCGGAACACCGGCGACGACTCGCCCGTCGGCGGGTCCTGCATGAAGTCGCCCAGGTCGTTGCCGGCGGTGAAGGTCTCGCTCGTGCTGCCGAAGACCACCGCGCGCACGCCGGGGTCCGCGGCCGCCTCGGCCAGCGCCGCGTTCAGCCGCTCGTACATGGCGATGGTGAGGGCGTTCTTCTTCGCCGGGCGGGCAAAACGCACCAGCAGCGTCGCGCCATCGCGCGTCGTCTCGACGTCGTCCTTCAGTTCGGTCGTCATGACGAGGCCACCTGCCCGAGGTCGCCGCGAGACTCAAGGGCCGGCGCACGACGTCGGGCGGCGCGGTCCCCCTCCTCGATGGTGGCCACCTTCGCAGGCGGCGCTCGAAGGCGAGCAGCTGTTGGCCAGGAACCGACCGAGCCCGAGCGGCGGGCTTCGGGCCGCGCACGGAAGAGGCCCGAAGGAAGACTGGTCTGCGTGTCGAGGGCCGCTGACGCTGCCCGGCGACGGAGGTCGGCGCGCTGGCGACCAGAGCGCCTCCTTCCAACGACTGCTACAGCTCGCAGCCGCTGGTGAAGCCGGTGGCGTCGAAGGTGCGAGAGAGGCCGCCGACGAGCGTCTCTGCGCCCTCACCCGGGGCGCGCGCGACGACCTTCACGGTGTGCTGCCCGGAGCGGCGGGGGCTGCAGTACTCGAGCAGGTAGAAGCGGTTCGCCCGCGCGGTGACGCGCGCGGCAACCTGGTCGAAGGCGTCTGAAAGCCCGTTCGCCCGCGCCACCGGCCACGTCCCGTCGCGCCCGAGCGCTGCCAGCACCTTCGGGTCGACCTCGCTACCGAGGCCCACGGTGAAGCGCCGCACGGTGGTGCGCGCGGTGCGCTCGAGCATGTCGAAGGTGCTCACGCGCGCCGCCTGGTCGGTGCCGTCGGTGAAGACGACGAGGGCGCCCTCCTTCCAGGCGACGAGCGGCTCGGCTTCGAGGGCTCGCTCGAGGCGCTCGACGGCGTGCACCACCGCGCCGTTGAGGTTCGTCGAGTCGTCGACACACCGCCAACCCGCGCACGTGCGCCGGTCGGTGAAGCCCGCGCACTGGGCGTTGGTCGAGCACTCCACCGCGTCGAGCGAGTCGAGGCCCCGCTGCGCCGCCGCCACGTCGCCGGTGAAGTCGACGAGCAACTGGGGCTCCTCGCGCCCGTCGAAGGTGTAGATGGCCAGCCGCTGGCCGTCGTCGCGCGGGCCGAGCACGCGCGACACGTAACGGCGCGCAGCCTCTTTCAGCGCCGGGAAGTCGCCCGCCCGCAGCACGCTGCCAGACAGGTCGAGCAGCAGCAGCGACGAGAGGCGCGAGCGCTGCCCCTTCGGCCGCACCGCGCGCTGGCTCTCGAGCGCCGACAGCGGCTTGCCGTCCTCCTGAACCTCGAAGGCGTCGGCCGTCAGCCCCGCCACCGGCGCGCCGTCGCAGGTGTCCACGCTGAAGAAGAGCGACACCCGCGCCGGCAGGCTCACCGCCAGCGGGTCGACGCCCTCGGGCGCGTTCAGCGAGAGGCAGCGCGGCCCCGCGGTCAACGGTGCACCACCGCAGGCGACGAGCGCGAGCGAGGCCAGGGCGAGAGCATGTCGGCTGATGTGTTCCATGTCGCCACCCTAGGCGGCGCGCTGGAGCGGGCAATTTTTCGCCCCGCCACGACGGCAGGTGGGAAGGCCGGCGGCTTTTCTGACCCGACATTCAGAAATTCCGTTGCGGTTTCTGACCCGCCGTTTAGGAATGCATCCGAACGCCGTCTCAGCCCCATGGCCCGCCCCGCCGACCCCCACGCCCGCAGCGCCCTGGTGGCCTCCGCCCGCCAGCAGTTCCGCGCCCACGGCATTCAGCGGGCACGCATCGAGGACATCACTGCGGCCTGCGGGCTGTCGAAAGGCGCCTTCTACCTTCACTACGACTCGAAGGAGGCGCTCTTCGCCGGGCTGGTGACGCAGTTCGAGGGGCAGCTCGACGCGCTCTTCACCACCCGCATCGGTGAAGAAGACGCCTTCTTCGCCCGCGGCGGCCCCTTCCGCGCGAAAGACCTGGCGCCGCGCAGCGCCCGCATGGCGGCGCTGACCGAGATGCAGGCGCGCCACGACATCGCCGCGCTCGAGCTGATGTGGACCTGGCGCGACGTCATTCACGTGCTCATCAACGGCTGCCAGGGCACCGCCTTCGACGGCGTCATCTGGCAGGCCATCGACCGGGAGCAGCAGCGCGTCATCGAGGCCTGCGCCCGGCTGAAGCGGGCCAACGTCATGCGCCGCGACATCTCGAACGACGTGCTCGCCACCATGTTCATCGGCGTGTGGGTGCTGACGATGCGCAAGATGGTCGCGCAGGAACAGAAGCCCGACTTCCCCGCCCTCATCGCCGAGCTGAACCTGCTCGTCGGCGAGGGCATCACGCCCCGCGTCCGCGCGCCCACCCGCGCCCGGGCGACGCCGTCGCCGCTCCGCCTCTCCCTGCCGCACCGCCGCGCGCCGCAGCGCCTGTCCTCGAGGAAATCGCCATGAACCGCCTGCTCGCCGTCCTCTCGTCGCTCGTCGCCCTGACGGCCCTCGCCGCCGACCCGCCGGGCGCGAAGCTGCGCTTCGTCAAGGCCCGCGAGGTGCGCTCGTCGTCGAAAGAGACGGTGACCGGCCAGCTCTTCCCCTCGCGCATGCTGCCAATGGGCTTCGAGGTGGGCGGGCGCCTGGCCGCCTCGAAGGTGCAGAAGGGCGAGCAGGTGAAGCCCGGGCAGCTGCTGGGGTCGCTCGACACCGAGATCGTCGACGCGCAGGTGCTGCAGGCCGAGGCCGGCGTCGCCCAGGCCGAGGCGGTGGCGGGCCTCGCGGCCGACGTGGCGAGCAGAAACGAGAAGCTGAAGGCCGAGGGCAGCGTGTCTGACGTGCAGAACCGGCAGGCCGACGTCAACGCGAAGCAGGCGCAGGCCGGGCTCGCGCTCGCGAAGGCCCAGCTGGCCCAGGCGAGGGCGGGCCGCAGGAAGCACGAGCTGCGCGCGCTCTTCCCCGGCACCGTCATCGACGCCCCCGACACCGCGGGCGGCATGGTCGGCCCGGGCAACCCGGTGTGGATCGTCATGCAGCTCGACCCGCTGGTGGTGAAGGTCACCATCCCCGAGAACCTGCGCGCGGCCATCAAGCCCGGCCAGAGGGTGCGCGTCGAGGCGGTCGGTGGCGCGGCGGTGAGCGACGAGGCGACGGTGAAGGTCGTCATCCCTTCGGCCGACCCGCAGACCCGCCGTGTGCCCGTCGAGGTGTCGGTGCCGAACGCGAAGGGTGACTTCGTCGCCAACACCCTGGCCCGCGTCATTCTGCCCGTGGGCGAGGCCCGCAACGCCTACGTCGTCGCGTCGACCGCGATGAACAGCGCCGGCGGCGACCACGTGTACGCGGTCGCCGCCGACGGCACGCTCAAGAAGGTCTTCGTCACCGTGCTCGAGCGCCGGAGCGCCGAGGTGGTGGTGTCGTCGGTCGAGCCCCTCGACACCATCGTCGACTACCCGACCTCGGCCCTCGTCGAGGGCACGAAGGTCACCCAGCGCTGACGCGAACGTTCTCAGGACACCGCCATGACGCTCTCAGACGTCTCCATTCGCCGGCCGGTCTTCACCACGATGATGTCGCTGTGCCTCGTGGTGCTCGGCGTGCTGGGCCTCAAGCGGCTCGGCACCGACCTGTTCCCCGACGTGTCGTTCCCCTTCGTGGCCATCACCACCGTCTACCGCGGCGCGGGCCCGACCGAGATCGAGCAGCAGATCTCGAAGCCCATCGAAGACGCCGTGGCGGGCATCGCCGGCGTCGAGACGATTCAGTCGATCAGCCGCGAGAACCTGTCGCTCGTCTTCGTGCAGTTCAAGCTGACGGTGCCGCTCGATCGCGCGGTGCAGGAGACGCGCGACAAGGTGTCTGCGGTGCAGCAGCTGCTGCCGCGCGACGTCGAGGCGCCGAAGGTGGCGCGCATCGACTTCGGCGCCGCGCCCATCATGAACTACGCGGTGTCGGCCGACATGAAGTCGTCGCAGCTGCGCCAGCTCATCAAGGACAAGCTCGAGCCGGCGCTCGCGCAGCTCGACGGCGTCGCCCAGGTGCGCACCGTCGGCGGCGAGGTGCGCGAGGTGCGCGTCGACATCGACCTCGACAAGGCGAAGGCGGCAGGCATCGCGCCGGCGCAGATCGCCGAGCGCATCGGCATGGAGAACCTCGACGTGCCCGCCGGGCGCCTCGACCTCGGCCCCACCGAGCTCAACGTGCGCTCGCTCGGGCAGTTCCAGAACCTCGACGAGCTGAGGGCGCTGCCCATCGCGAAGAACCAGAACGGCACCCAGGTGCGCCTCGACGAGGTGGCCACCGTCGTCGACGGCGTGGGCGACCGGCGCTCCATCGCGCGGCTCAACGGCAAAGAGGCGGTGGTGGTCGAGATCATCAAGCAGCCGGGCGCCAACACCATCGAGGTGGCGAAGGCGGTCAAGGCGCGGATGGTCGAGATGACGCCGGTCATCGGCCAGGGCTTCCAGCCCTCGCTCATCATCGACAACTCGAAGGTCATCGAAGAGAACACGCACGAGGTGTGGGTCGCCCTGCTCTTCGGCGGGCTCATGGCCATCCTCATCATCCTGCTGTTCCTGCTCGACGTGCGCGGCACGGCCATCAGCGCGCTGGCGCTGCCGACGTCGGTGATGGGCACGTTCTTCGTGATGTACCTGCTCGGGTACACGCTCAACCAGATGACGCTCATCTCGCTGTCGCTGGCCATCGGTCTGCTCATCGACGACGCGGTGGTGGTGCGCGAGGCCATCACCCACCGGCTCGAAGAGGGCGAGGCGCCGATGGACGCGGCGGCGAACGGCACGCGCGACGTGTACCTCGCGGTGCTCGCCACCACCCTGTCGCTCGTGGCCGTCTTCATCCCCGTCGCCTTCATGCCGGGCATCGTCGGCCAGTTCTTCAAGCAGTTCGGCGTCACCATGTCGGTGGCCGTCGTCATCTCGCTCTTCATCAGCTTCACCCTCGACCCGATGCTGTCGGCGCGGTTCTCGAAGCAGCGCGTCAAGGGCGAGGCCCACCGCGAGAACCCCGTCGCCCGCGGGCTGCGCCTGGCCTTCGAGTGGCAGGAGCGCCTCTACGGCCGCGCCCTGGGGTGGACGCTGAAGCACCGCTGGCTCACCGCCGGCCTCATCGTGCTCACCGTGGCGGGCTCGCTCTTCGCCGCCGTCGCCGGCGGGCTCGGCGTCGACTTCGTCACGCCCGAAGACCGCAGCCAGTTCATGGTCGACCTCAAGCTGCCCGAGGGCGCCAGCATCTCAGAGACCGGCGCGCGCGCCGTCAGGGCCGAGGAGCTCATTCGCGGCTACCCCGACGTCGTCGACATGTACACCGTCGTCGGCACCTCGTCAGACGGGGCCGGCTCGGACGCGAACCGCGCGCGCATTCGCGTGCTGGTGAAGTCACGGCAGGAGCGCGCCCTGTCGCTCAAGGCCATTCAAGAGGACGTGCGCGGCAAGCTCGTCGCCGCCCTGCCCGTGGGCACCGACGTCGGCCTGCTCGACCCGCCCACCATCGAAGGCCTCGGCGACTTCTTCCCCATCATGCTGTCGGTGATGGGCAACGACTACGCGCAGATCAACACCGAGGCGAACCGCATCGCCGGCATCTTGAGGGAGCTCAAGGGGGCCAACGGCAAGCCGCTGGCGAACGACGTGCGCGTCGCCGCCAACCCGCCGCGGCCCGAGCTCGCGGTGAGCATCGACCGCAGCCGCGCGCAGGATACGGGCCTCACCTCGGCGATGCTGGGCATGCAGATGCGCCTGGCGATGAACGGGCAGCTCGCCGGCAAGCTCCGCCAGGACGGCGTCGAGACCGACATCATGGTGCGCCTGTCGGAGAAGGACCGGGCCACGCCCGAGGCGCTCAAGCAGCTGGACGTCTTCACCCCCGTCGGCCTGCGCCCAATCACCGACGTCGCCGACGTGTCGATGCGCGACACGCCGAGCATCATCGAGCGCTTCAACCGCGAGCGCCGCGTCATGGTGCAGGCGGCCTCGGTCGGCGAGGGCGGCGCGCTGGGCGACCTCGCCGCCGCGCTCAAGGAGCGGCTCCAGCGCGAGCCACCACCGCCCGGCGTCACGCTGTACTACGACGGGCAGATCAAGAGCCTCGACGAGCAAAACGACGCCTTCGGCCTCGTCTTCGTGCTGGCGGCGGTCTTCGTCTACATGGTGCTGGCCTCGCAGTTCGAGTCGTTCAAGCACCCCTTCACCATCCTGATGTCGGTGCCGCTGGCCTTCATCGGCGCCTTCCTCGCGCTGATGGTGACGGGCTTCTCGGTCAACATGGGCGCCTTCATCG
>JADCJJ010000609.1 GCA_020247085.1 Myxococcaceae bacterium
GAGCACGACGCGCTCCGGCAGCAGCGACAGCCGCACCTCGACCTGCCGGGCCTGTGCGTGCTTGAGCGCGTTGGTGAGCAGCTCCTGGAGCACGCGGAAGAGCGCGAGCGATGACTCGGGCGAGAGCTTGCCCGCGGTCTCGCCGCCCTTGAAGAACGTCACCGGTAGCAGGGTGCGGTCGCCGAAGGTCTTGACGTAGTCCTCGAGGCCCGTCGCGAGGTCGAAGTCCTCGCGCATCATGCGCAGGCTGCGGCGCAGCTCCTCGATCGACTCCTCGGCCGACGCCTTGAGTTCACCGATCTCGCGCAGCAGGTGGTCGTCCTTCGCCAGCGAGGCCAGGTACTCGGACTGGATGATGAGCGACGAGAGGCTCGCCCCCAGCCCGTCGTGGATCTCCCGCGCCAGGCGGTTCCGCTCCTCGACGACGGCCAGGTCCTTCAGGTCCTGCTGCAGCTCGAGCACCTCGCGGTGGCCCGTCGTCTCGCGCTCGTTCAGGTACACCAGCACGTAGATGATGATGAAGTTCAGCGCCAGGTACCACAGCAGCGTGAGCACCTCGATGGCCGTCGGCGTGCGGTTCAGCAGTTGGTCGATGCGCGTGACGATGGGCAGCGCCAGCAGCGGCGGCAGAATCGCCAGCGGCTTGGGGAAGAGCAGCGCGAAGAGGGTGGTGAACAGCAGCTGCGAGGCCAGGAGCGGGTTGGCGAGCCCGCCGCCGGTGAGCGGCTTGGCGACGACGATGACCATCACCACGAGGTCGACCAGCAGCGTCAGGTAGGTGAGCGGCGGCCCGTAGCGCGGGTGCTCCAGCACCAGGTAGTTGGCGACGCTGTACAGCAGCATCATGAAGAAGACGCCGAACGAGAGCACGGTGAAGCCGAAGTAGAACCGCCACACCGGCACCGAGAGGATCATCAGGCCCAGGGTGAGGAACACCATTCGCGCGTAGAAGAGGGCACGCGCGCGAGCGACGAAGCGCTCCCGCAGCCACGAGGCCGTGGTGTCTCGCGCCGACGCCTGCTGCGAGAGCCCCCGGCGCTCGAGCACCTGGTGGACGCGCGCTCTGCGGTCATCGGACTCCACGGAGCGGCGATGCTAGCCCCAGCGCCAGGGGACCGGCGACGGGATAGAACGGGGCCCGTGACACCCGCGTCGGTCGCCATCGTCGGAGTGGGGGGCCTGGGCTGCCCGGCCTCGCTCGCGCTCGCCCGCCTGGGCGTGAAGGCGCTCACCCTCATCGACCCCGACGTCGTCGACGTGTCGAACCTGCACCGGCAGCCCTGGCACCACCCGGCGGACGTCGGCCGGCCCAAGGTGGCGTCAGCGGCCGAGAAGCTTCGCCGGCAGTTCCCCTCGCTCCACGTCGAGGGGCGCTGCGAGCGCCTGACCGCCGCGAGCGCCGAGGCGGTGTTTCGGGCCCACGACCTGGTGCTCGACGCGACCGACGGCGTGAGCACCAAGTTCCTGCTGTCGGACGCCAGCGTGCTCACCGGGACGCCGGCGGTCTATGGCGGAGTACTCCGCTTCGAGGGCCTCGCCATGCGGCTGGAGCGCCACGGCCCGTGCCTTCGGTGCCTCTTCGAGTCGCCGCCCGCCGACGTGCCCACCTGCGCCGAGGCGGGCGTGCTGGGCGCCATGGCCGGCGTGGTGGGCGGCCTCCAGGCCACGCTGGCCTGCGCCCCGAGCCCCGAGGCGGGGGTGGGGCTGCTCCACGTCATCGACGGGCGCGAGCTGACGTTCCGCGTGGTGAAGGTGCGCCGCCGGCCCGACTGCGCGGCGTGCGGAGACGGCGCGCGGGCGGTATTGGTCGACCCCGAAGAGGGCTCATGTTCCGTGCCAGCATCGACATCACCCGCGAGGTCTGCCCGATGACGTGGGTGCGCGTGAAGCTCAAGCTCGAGGAGCTGTCGCCGGGAGACCGCCTCGAGGTGCGGCTGCGGGGCGACGAGCCGCGCCGCAACCTGCCCCGCAACGCTGCTTCGGAGGGGCACCGCGTCGAGGCGATGACCGAGCACGACGACGGGTCGGCCTCGCTCGTCATCGAGGTGGGGGCGGGCCCGTGAGCGCCCTCACCGAGGCGCAGGTGCAGCGCTACGGCCGGCAGGTGCTGCTGCGAGAGGTCGGCGGCCGCGGCCAGCGTCGGCTCCTCGAGGCGCCCTTCGTGGTCGAGGGCACCGGCCCCGCCTTCGACGTGGCCGTGGCCTACCTCGCCGCGTCGGGCTCGCCCGTGCGCCTGAGGCGTGACGCCGGCGGCTTTCTCGACGGCGTGGCGCTGGCCGACTTCGCCCCCGACGCCGGGCTCGAGGGCCCGCCCGCCGGGTGGCTGGGGCCCCTCGAGGCCCTGCCGCGCGCCGACGCGGCGTGGCACCGGGTCGCCCTCGGGCCGGGGGTGGTGGTGGGGCTGAGCGCGCACGCCCCGGCGCCCACCGACGTCGCGCCCGCCGAGGCAGACGACGAGCCCGTCACCCAGGGCGCGCTGGCGGCGCTGGTAGCGCAGCGCTTCGTCCTCGGACTCGAGACCGCGATGCTCGTCGAACTGGGCGCGCGCGGGGGCCGCTGGGCGAGGCGCCGGTGATGCACGGCCCGTTTCCGCCCTCACTCGCCCAGGCCATCGCCGACGCCGAGGCCCGCGCGCCCGGCGAGGCCGTCTCGGTGTACCTGGTGGGGGCCGACGGCGCCTGGGCCTTCCGGGCGCTCACGAATCACTCCCGGCGCCCCCTGGCCTTCGAGCTCGACCCCCTCGAGTGGGTGGCCTTGGAGCGGGCCGCCGCGCCAGGGGTGTGCCTGGTGCACTCGCACGTCGACGGGCCGGCGACGCTGAGCGCCATCGACGTCGCCGCCTTCACCGTCGAGGGCCGGCCGCTGCTCCCGGGGCTGTCGCTCGTCGTCCTGGCGCTGCGCCGGGGCCGCGTCGTCGACGAGGCCCGCTACGTGTTCCAGGGCCGGGGGTGGTCGCGTGTGGGTCGAATTGACACTTTGTCATTGCAGTCCCACCGCGAAGTGCACTAAGTCGATGCGCTTTTCTGACGCGGTCGACCCTCCACAGGAGCGTGAGACGAATGGCGCAACAGCAGGAGCAGGGCTTCACGGTGTGGCTCACGGGCATGCTGGGGGCCGGCAAGACGACCCTGGCCGAGTACATCGCAGCGCGCTTGCGCCAGGTGGGCCGCAAGGTCGAGGTGCTCGACGAAGACGACGTGGGCGAGGCGTTGTGGGGTGAGGTCGAGGGCGGGAACAAAGAGGAGCGCGTGCTCATCACGCGCCGCCTGGGGGCCGTCGCTGACCTGCTGACGCGCAACGGCGTCTGCACGCTGGTGGCATGCACGAGCCCGTACAAAGCCGTGCGCGACGAGAACCGGCGCCTCATCGCCCGCTACGTCGAGGTGTACATCGACTGCCCGACCGAGGACCTCATCAAGCGCGACACCACGGGCAAGTACAAGAAGGCGATGAACAACGAGATCCCCGACTTCGTGGGCATCACGTCGCCGTACGAGCCGCCACCCGACAACATGGTCGAGGTGAAGATCAAGTCGAACGAAGAGCGCGTCGAGGACGGGGCACTGCGCGTCTTCCAGGCGCTGCTCGACCTGACCTACATGAACGCCGAGGAGCTGAAGGTCATCACCGGCACCCGCATGAAGGCGAACCCGAAGGCGCGCAAGGTGAAGCTCGGCAAGCCGGCCAAGGCGCCGAAGGCGGCGGTGAAGAAGCCCGGCAAGAAGAAGAAGTGAACCGCGCCTGAGCAGCGCGACGAGGAGCCGCCCAGCGAGGCCGGGAGCGCGCATGGACCCAAGGCCGCTGATGTCTCAGGACGAGGTCGACCGCCTGTGCGCCGCGAGCAGCGACAAGCTCGAGCGGCTGCGCGAGCGCGTGCGCGGCTTCGGCTCGGCTCTCGTTGCGTTCTCAGGTGGCGTCGACTCGACCTTCGTCGTCAAGGTGGCCGTCGACGAGCTCGGGGCCAGAGCGCTCGCGGTCACGGCGTTGTCGGCGTCGGTCGCGCCGGACGAGGCCGAAGACGCCCGCGCGCTGGCCCTGCGCCTCGGGGCCCGGCACGTCGTCGTCGACTCCCACGAGCTGGACGACCCGCGCTACGCCGCCAACCCCACCAACCGCTGTTACTTCTGCAAGAGCGAGTTGTACACCATCACCGAGCGGCTGCGCCGGGAGCACGGGCTCTCGGTGGTGCTCGACGGCTTCAACGCCGACGACCGGCGAGACCACCGGCCAGGGCACCAGGCCGCCCGCGAAAAAGGCGTCGTCTCGCCGCTGGGCGAGGCGGGCCTGACGAAGGCTGAGATTCGCGCCTGGTCGCAGCGGCTGGGGCTGCCCACGTGGGACAAGCCGCAGCTGGCGTGCCTCGCCTCCCGGCTCCCCTACGGCACCCAGGTGACCGTCGAGCGTCTCAAGCAGGTTGGCGCCGCCGAGCGGGCGATGCGTGAGCTGGGCTTTCGGGTGTTTCGCGTGCGCTACCACCAGCCCGTCGCTCGCCTCGAGGTGAGCGCCGACGAGCTGCCGCGGCTCTTCGAGGCCGAGACCCGCGCTCGCGTCGACCGTGCCCTCAAGGCCGCCGGCTTCACCTTCGTCGCCGTCGACCTCGAGCCATTTCGTTCCGGCCGGCTCAACGACGCGCTCGCCCCGCCGCAGGGCGTGCCCCTGCCGGTAATGGGCTGACCCGACCCTCGGTGGGTGGCTGACGCGGTGCGTCAGGTGGCTGGATCGGGGCGGAAGCACGGGCGCTTTCCGCGGCCTGCTAGAGTGCGCTGCGGCTTCGCGTCTGGCCATCAGGAGGTCTGCTCGACATGCGTTCTTCGTCCGGTGCGGTGCCCACCCGCCTCGTCTGGCTGGTGGCCGGGTTCGTCACCGCCATGGGGTGCTCCTCGATGGGCGGCATGGGGGGCTGCGCGGCGCTCCAGCCGATTCCGAGCGGGCGGTACACCGGCCCGAAGAGCGACAACGCGGTCAACCTGCGGCTGTCGCCGCAGGGCATCAATTACCTCAACCGAAACTGGCAGAGCCTCATCGAGACGTTCGCGCCGGGCCGTACGCTGACGCTGCCGGTGGCGTGCACGACGCAGCAGTTCAGCCTGTCGGTGCTGGGGAACACCGACGTGTACATCGCGGACCAGGGCAACGCCTCGGGGCAGGGGCGAAACGACGCCCGCTGCGACACCCGCGACCTGCCGGCGCAGGTGACGGCCACCATCACGGGGTTCTCGCTGCTGCCACGGTCGCCCGATGCGCTGTCGGCCTCGGTGTCGCTGCGCATCGACACCGGCAAGCTCTACGTCACCATCGACTCGCTCTGTAACCTCAACTGCAGCGTGCGGTTCGACTCGAACCGGCAGGCGCCCAGCATCAACACCATCGACGCCACCGTGCGGTTCTCCATCGACCAGCGGTGGGACAAGCTGCTCTCGTTCGAGGTGACGCAGGTCGACGGCACGCAGATCTGCGGCGCCTCGGGCGCTCCGGCGGCGCCGCGCTGCATCGCCCCTGACGACCTCGCGCTCGACAGCGAGGGTGGCATCTGCAGCTTCACCTGCGACGTGCTCGACATCGGCGCGGTGAAGAACTTCGTCCTCGGGCTCTTCAGCCCCACGCTCCAGAGCCAGATTCGCAACGTGCTCTCGACGCAGCGCTGCCAGGCGTGCGGCACCGGCCAGCCGCCGTGCCCCACCGTCGGCAACGCCACCTCGGTCTGCCAGGACGGCGTCTGCAAGGACGCGGCGGACAACAGCAAGTGCGTGCCGCGGTTCCTCGGGCTCGAGGGGCGCGTCAACCTCGGGGCGACGCTCGGCAGCTTCGGGGCGCCGCCCAACGCGCAGCTCGACCTGTCGTTTGCGGCGGGCTCGAGCGTGGCGGTCGACCAGGGGGCCTCGTTCGGCACCCGCGTCGGCGTCAAGGCCGTCTCGGTCGCGCCGTGCGTGGCGCCGCTCGCCGCTCCGCCCGTCGTCGCCGTCTCGGCCCCCGACTTCGACACCGAGGCCCCCAGCCGCACCCTGCCCGACGGGGGCACGAGCCGCGAGTACCACGCGGCGCTCGGGTTCTCGTCGCCGTTCTTGAACCTCACCTTCCACGAGGCCCAGCAGGCCGGCGCGCTTTGCCTGCAGCTCGACACGAACAACGTCGGGCTCATCAACACCGGGCTCTTCAAGACGCTGTTGCCGTCGCTCGGCACGCTGGCGACCCGTGACGGCAAGGACGCGCCGATGATGGTGGCGCTGCGCCCGGGCCGCGCGCCGACGGTGACGGTCGGTGAGGGCACCTTCGACCCCGTCACCAAGCGCCCCGTCAAGCCGCTCATTCGCCTCGTGCTGAACGACCTGTCCATCGACTTCTACGCGATGCTCGACGACCGCTACGCGCGGCTGTTCACCATCACCGCCGACATCTCGCTCCCGCTGTCGCTCATCTTCTCGGGCTGCGACCAGGTGACGCCGGCCATCGGCGACCTGCGCATGCTCATCGCCAACGTGCGCACCGCCAACAGCGAGATGCTGGCCGAAGACCCGAAGCTGCTGTCCGACCTGATCCCCGCCGTCATCGGGCTCGCCGAGCCGGCCGTCGCCGGGGCGCTGCAGCCCTTCACGCTGCCGGCGCTGGGGAACTTCAAGCTGCGCGTCACTGGCGTGCGTGGCGTGGGGCAGGTGGCCGGCACCGACACCTACAACCACCTGGGGCTCTTCGCCGAGCTGTTGCCTGCGAACGCCCAGTGCGCGGTGACCAGCCCGCGGACGGCGGCGAGGCTGCGCGACGCGCAGATCCCCCCGGCCGGCGAGATGCGCCTGTCGGGCAAGCCGCTGCCCTGGCCCGTCGCCCGGCTCGAGGTCGACGCCACCGGCAAGGCGGGCACGCCCGAGTTCGCGGTGAGAATCGACGATGGCCTGTGGAGCGACTTCGTGCGCGACGAGGGCGGGGTGCTGCCGGTCTCGCACCCGCGCTTCCTCCTTCAGGGCGCGCACACCATCTTCGTGCGCTCGCGCGTCGCCGAGGACCCGCACGGCGTCTCGGAGCCCGTGGCGGTGCCGTTCTTCGTCGACTGGGATCCGCCCGGGGTGCGTCTCGAGGTGGACCGCGAGCACGACCGGCTCGTCGTCTCGGCTCGCGACGTGCTGACGGGCGCCGAGGCGCTGCGCTTCGCCTATGCCGTCGGCGACGAGGCACCGTCGGCGTTCGGCCCGGCGCGCGAGGTATCGCTCTCGGCGGTCGAGGCCCGGGGCGGGGTGCGGGTGCTGGTGCAGGACGAGGCGGGCAACGTCGGCGAGGCCCGACACCGCCCGGTCCGCAGCTGGCCCCCAAGTGGCCCCGACGTGGCGGAGCGCACGCTGTCGTCCGCGGGCGCGCAGGGCTGCTCGTCGACGGGTGGGGCGTCGCTGGCGCTGGCGCTGGTGCTGCTGCGGCGCCGCCGCCGCTGACCGCGCCAGAGGGTCCGGGGCGGTTGGCGCAGTGGCTCCTCCGCCGCCGCTGCCCGCGCCAGAGGGTCTGCTCATCGGGGGCGGTTGGCGCAGTGGCTCCTCCGCCGCCGCTGCCCGCGCCAGAGGGTCTGCTCATCGGGGGCGGTTGGCGCAGTGGCTCCTCCGCCGCCGCTGCCC
>JADCJJ010000061.1 GCA_020247085.1 Myxococcaceae bacterium
CGTGAACTCGCCCCCCAGGTACACCGTGCTCCCGGACACCGCGAGCGCCCGCACGGGCTGGTTGACGTTCGGGTTCCAGCCCGTCACCGCGCCGGTCGTGGCATCGACGGCGGCGGCCCGGCTGCGCGTCACGGAGCCGTTCACCTGGGTGAATGCTCCGCCGAAGTAGACCGTGCTGCCGGACAGGGCGAGCGCCGTGACGACGTCGTTGGCGCTCGGGGTCCAGTCCGGGTCGACGCCGCGGTCGGGGAGCAGGTGCGCCAGGTTGGTGCGCACGAGGCCTCCGACCGAGCTGAAGAGCCCGCCGAGGTAGACGCCCCCCGCCCCGTCGGGCACGGCGCAGAAGACGGTGCCCAGCACCTCGGGGAAGTCCTGCATGGGCAGGGCGCCCGACGCCGGGTGCAGCGGCACGCCCGAGCCCACAGCGCGGCCGACCGCCGTGAAGTCACCGCCCACGTACCAGGCGCCCCCGGCGTACGCGATGGCGTTGACAGCCGCGCTGAACGAGAGGTCGCCGAGCGGAAAGCCCTCGCTGCGCGAGACGACGAACGACCCCTCGGCCGACTCGACCGGTGCGACGCCGTCGTCGCTGCGCACGCGGAAGAAGTAGCGGCCCGGCGCCAGCCGCCGCAGCGTGCGGCTGTGGACCGTCCCGGCGAAGGCGCCGAAGATGGACCTGTTGGGGTAGTCGTTGAACGTCGCCACCGACACAGGCCCGTAGGCGACCTCGGTCGTCGCCGACGTGTCCGTCTTCCACCAGATGGTGGTGTTGCGCCGAGCCACGTTGACCTGCGGAGGCTGCGTGATGATGGCCGCCCACCCCGGAGCGGCCACGCCCAGCAAGACGAGCGCGAGCCACGCACGCGCCCACCGGAAGGTGCGACGAGGACGCAGCTCAGACCCAGCGCCCTGGCGCTCGCCAGTTGGGTGCCGGTCGAGGCCAGAGCCAGGCCTGAGGTCGGGGGCCGCGCGCTCCCCGGAGGCTCCCTCACGTGACGACGGCGCGCTCGCGGAGCGTCGCTCCCGGAGAGGGGGTCGAAGCACCGAGCGTGGCGCGGGCGAGCTGCCCAGCGCAAGCCCCGCGGCCCGGTCACCCCGCACTTCGACCTCACCCCCTCGCGGCATGCCGCTAACCATAGCGCCATGCCCTGGCCGTCGCAGGGGCCCCGGCGCCGCCCACCGCGCGCACCGGGCCGCGCTGGCGGACCCATCGAAAAGACCTTCGCCCATGCGAGTACAGGACTCGACGAGCCCCACCGCGCCTGCGCGCGACGAAGGCGGCGCTCGCCACGCCGCGGTGCCCGCCGCTCGTGGGCGCTACGCGAACCGCTCGACGGCCGGGAGCGGGAAGTTCGTGAGGGCTCCGTCACCCTGCTCCACCGTTCTCCGCCAGTACAGCATGCCCGCCTTGAGCGCCGCTCCACGCCCACCGGGGACCCGCCGCAGCGCCACCTCGAGCGGACGAATGAAGGACCTCACCACCGACGGCGCGAGCGACCAGGGGCCGGCGGGCAACCCGAGCGCGTCGGCCTGCCGCTTCCCGACGAAGTGGCGGGTGAGCGCCCGGGTGAAGGCGACGTAGGCCTCGGGCGCGCCGCGGGCCTTCGCGCTGTCGATGAGCGCGTTCGTCAGCCGCCGCGAGTCCTCGTCCGGCGGGCCCTGGGTCGCGTCGATGAGCGCCCAGACGAGGTCCGCGTCGGCGCGGCAGGTGGGCAGCAGCTCGGCGTCGACCCCCATGACGGCGCCAACGGCGCGCCAGAGGTGGAAGACGTCGGCCTCTTCCTCGGCGGTCACCACCGCCCCGAGCTGCCGCAGGCCATCCACCAGTTGGTGGCTGAAGAGCAGGATGGTGCCGGCCATGTCGTATTGGTTGATGGGCAGCCCCCACGCCTCGGACTGCCACCGCGGCGAGCGCCGCAGGCCCGCCCGCACCCGCGCGTGCATGAGGCGCACCCGGACCGCGGCCGCGAAGCCATCGCCGCCGCGTGAGAGGCCCCGGGGCAGGCACACGGCCTCGACGAAGCGGGCCGTCTCGCCAAGGCGGCGCGTGGTGTCTTCGGTGAGGCGCGCCGAGAACGCGAGCGGCTTGTTGCCGGCGGGGCTGCAATAGCCGGCGACGAGCGACTTGAAGCCCAGCGACAGGCCGCTCAGCAGCCCGTGACGCAGCAGCACCGCGCCGCCGCGGTCGGCGCGGTCCGGGTCGAACCACAGGGGCGCGCGCGAGAGCGAGGCTTCGAGCGCCGCGAGCGGCTCGCCCAGGCCCTCGCGCGCGCCGGCCAGCACCCGCGCGACGAGCGACTCCTGCTCGGCGGCGGGGCGCCCGGCGAGCGCATCGACCGCGGCGTCGGCGAGCGGGTCTCCCTCGAGGAGGAACTCGGCCATGCGGCGCACGCGATGTGGCCCGAAGCGGCGGGCCGCCCGGTCGGCGTTGACGAAGCGGGTCGGGGTCATGCGCTTCACCTAACGACGGCGCATCGCCAGAGCCGCGAGCCGGCGCACCGTGGGGTCCGCGCCCGTCGCCGCGCCGACGAGGGCGCATGCGTCGCGAAGCGCCCGCGACTGCGCTAACAGGCGCCGGCATGCCCCCTCCCGTCACCGTCGAGCGCGATGGCCCCGTCCTGCTCATCGGCCTCAATCGCCCCGAGAAGCGCAACGCCGTGAACCTGGCCGCCCTCGAGGCCCTGGCGAAGGCGTACGAGGTGCTCGGCGACGACCCAGGCCTGCGCTGCGGGGTGCTGTTCGGCCATGGCGACCACTTCTCGGCCGGCCTCGACCTCGCCGAGGTCGGCCCGGCGGTCGGAGCGCAGGGCCCCGGCGCGCTCTCGGGCGGTGCGAAGTACGACCCCTTCGGCGTCTGGGGGCCGCAGGTACCGAAGCCCGTGGTGATGGCGGTGAGTGGAATCGCCTACACGCTGAGCATCGAGCTCGCCCTCGCCAGCGACGTCGTCGTGGCGGCGACCGGCGTGCGCTTTCGCCAACTCGAGGTGGGGCGAGGCATTCTGCCCTTCGGCGGCGCGACGATGCGGGCGCCGGCGCGGCTCGGGTGGGGCAACGCCATGCGCTTCCTCCTCACCGCCGAGGAGTTCGGCGCCGCCGAGGCCCTGCGCATCGGCCTGGTGCAGGAGGTGGTGGAGCCCGGCGCGCACGTCGCGCGCGCGCGCGCCCTCGCACACCTGGTGGCGAAGCAGGCGCCCCTCGGCGTGCAGGGCACCCTCGCCAACGCGCGCGTCTTCGAGGCCTCGGGCGCGGGCGCCGCCAGGGAGCACCTGGTGGCGCAGCTCACCCGCGCGATGCAGAGCGAAGATGCCGTCGAGGGCATGCTGAGCTTCGTGGAGCGCCGCGAGGCCGTCTTCAAGGGCACCTGAGCGGCCCGGCGGGTGAGGGAGGGTGGTACGGCCGCTCCGATGACGGTCTCCGCCATGGCGCGCCCCCAGCCCCCGCCCGGCCGATGGGACGGGCGGCGCGCTCGTTGGGCCCGAGCGCTCGAGGCCGCGCCGCCGACGCACACCAGCGCGAGGGCTCTCGGGCGCCGAGGGTGCGGACGGCCAGATGCACGGTGCAGCACGACCTCAGGCCCATCACCGGCGCGTCCTCGACTCCCAGCGCGCCGC
>JADCJJ010000610.1 GCA_020247085.1 Myxococcaceae bacterium
CCGAGATCATGAACAGGCCGAACTGCATGCCCGAGTACTCGAGGAAGTAGCCGACGATCTCTGACTCTCCCTCGGGCGTATCGAAGGGCGCCCGCTTCGTCTCGGCGAAGGCGGCGGCGAAGAAGAGCAGGAAGCCGATGGGCTGCAGGAAGATGCCCCAGGCCGGCAGGCCGACGTCAAAGCCGCCGATCGACGACTGCCACAGGTAGCGACTCTGCATCACCGCCATGCCGTCGTCGCCGGCGAGCTTCACCGTCGAGAACGCCGCCATCATGCCGACGAGCGACAGGCCGAGCGCGACCTCATAGCTCACCATCTGCGACGAGGCGCGCACGCCGCCGAGGAGCGCGAACTTGTTGTTCGACGACCAGCCGGCGAGCGAGGTGCCGTAGACGGCGAGCGAGGCGATGGCGAAGAGGAACAAGAGGCCGGCGTCGGGGTTGGTCGGCGACATGACGACGCGCGAGGTGTAGCCGAGGAGCGAGATGTCGAGCGTCGGGCCCGACGGCACGACGGCGAAGAGCGCGAAGGCCGGCGCGAAGGCCAGCATCGGGGCGAGGTTGAAGAGGACGCGGTTCGCCGTCGCCGGCCGGAAGGCCTCCTTCGTCAGCATCTTGAGCACGTCGGTCGCGATGTGCGGCAGGCCGGCGAGCGACATGTTCTTGATGACGGGCAGGCCGATGCGGGCGCGGTTGGGGCCCATGCGGTCCTGCATGAAGGCCGACCACTTGCGCTCGGCCAGGGTGAGCAGGGTGGCGATGACCATCACCACCACCAGCATCATGAGGACGACCTGCACGATGTGGCCGCCGCCGTGAATGCCGGCCTTCTCGAAGAGGAAGCCCTCGACGATGGCGCCGAGCGCGTAGGCGGCGAGCATGACGCCGAACAGGCCGCCGACGATGAGTCCGATTCCGGTGAAGACGACGCCGAGGCGCATGGGTCAGGTCCCCTTCGGGAGGGTGAGGCCGCGAACGCTGGGAACGCCCTGCTCGCGCCAGCCCGGAGGCCGGCCGTCGGCGCCCGAGGCCATGGTGGAGATGCCGGGCCGGGACTGGTTCATCGGCGCGCTCTTGTCCCAGGCGTAGTCCTTCAGCTCCGGCACGGCGGCCGAGAGCGACTTGAACACCTCGCGTGACGAGGCGGCCTTGAGCTCGAGGCCGAGCGCCTTCGCGAGCTCGACGGCGAGCTTCCAGGCCGGGTACGAGTCACCCTTGGGCGGGTAGGCGCGGCGCACGCGCTGGGTGATGCCGCCTTCCTGCGTGAAGGTGCCTTCGTCCTCCACGTGCGACGACGCACCCAGCACGAACGAGGCCGCCGCGGTGAGGGCCGTCTCGTTGGTGGCCACCACGGCCACCGTCTTCACGCCCGACAGGCGCTTCACGAACGTCTCCCCGTCTTCCGGCACGTCGCCGCCGAACGCGAGCAGCGTCGACACCTGGCCCTTGTCGAGGGCGGTGGTGAGCTCCGAGAAGGCCTTCAGCTCGACGCCGAAGCCCTTCGCGATCCACTCGAGGCCCTTGCGGTTGGGGTTCTTGTCGGCGGTGACGAGGAAGTTGTCGGCCTGGCCCGCGGCGCGGCCGGTCACGTACACCTGCTTCACCGACAGGCCGTCGCGCACGAACGCGAGCACGGCCATGAGGTCTTCGTTCGAGAACGTCGGAGCGATCGCGACGGTGACGGACATGCCCTTGAGCGCCGTGGCGAGCTGACCGAGGGCGGCGAGGGTGGGGGTCTCTTTCGAGTCCTGGCCCTTGCCGACGAGCGACTGCAGCAGGCGCTTCTGGTTGAGCTGCTTGTACGAGAGGCGGCCCTGGTCGCACATCCACGACTTGTTGATGGCGTCGTTCTCGCGCGGGCGGAACCGGTAGGTGTCCTGGCCCATGAAGTCGACGTTGATGGAGCAGCCGCGCGAGCAGCCGGTGCAGACGCTGGGCGCCGCCGAGAGGAACCACGCGCGGGCGCGGAAGCGGAAGTCGCGGTTGAGCAGCGCGCCGACGGGGCAGAGGTCGACGATGTTGCCCGAGTAGTTCGAGTCGAGCTTGCCGTAGTGGGGCGCGACGTCGACCACCTCGTGAGACCCGCGGCCGAAGACGCCGAGCTGCGGCTCCTTCGCGACCTCTTCCATGAAGCGCACACAGCGGGTGCAGAGCACGCAGCGCTCCTGGTCGAGCACCACCAGGTCGCCCAGCACCTTGCGCTTGTTGCGGAGGATCTTCGTGCCCTCGAGCCGCGAGGGCTTGAAGTCGTACCGCATGTAGTAGTCCTGCAGCTTGCATTCGCCGGCCTGGTCGCAGATCGAGCAGTCGACCGGGTGGTTGAGGAGCAGGAACTCCATCACCGACTTCTGCTGCGCCTTCACCTTGTCGGTGTTCGTCTTGACGACCATGCCCTCGGTGATGCCCTGCTGGCAGGCGGGCACCAGCTTCGGCGCCGTCGACGTCTCCACGAGGCACATGCGGCAGTTGGCCGCGATCGAGAGGCGAGGGTGGTAGCAGTAGTAGGGAATCTCGGAGCCGGCCTTCTTGGCCGCCTCGATGAGGTTGGTGCCCGGCTTGACGACGACCTCGTGGCCGTCGACCGTCAGGGTGACGAAGCCGGGGTTCTTCGGCGGGGGCGGGCCCGGGGGTGGCGCCGGCTTCGGGGCTTCCGTCTTCTTCTCGTCGCTCACTGCTCGACCTCCCCGCCGATCATGTTGATGGTGTCGAAGGTGGGAATGAGGTCCGCCAGCATGCGGCCCTCGCACATGCGGGCGAGCCCGCTCAGGATCTGGAAGCCCGGCGCCCGCACGTGGCACTTGTACGGGCGGCCGGAGCCGTCGGACTTCAGGTACCAGCCGAGCTCGCCGTTGGCCGCCTCGGTGGCGTGGTACACCTCACCGACCGGCACGGGGATGCCCTCCATCACCAGCTTGAAGTGGGCGATGACGCCCTCGATGGTGCTGTACACCTGCTCCTTCGGCGGCAGCGCGATGCGCCAGTCGTCGATCATCACCGGGCCCTGCGGCAGCTCCTTGAAGGCCTGGCGGATGATGGCGATGGACTGCTTCGTCTCGAGGATGCGCAGGTAGTACCGATCGAAGTTGTCGCCGTTGTTGCCGAGCGGCACCTCGAAGTTCATGCGCTCGTACACCCAGTAGGGCTTCGCCTTGCGCACGTCGTAGTTGACGCCGTTGGCGCGCAGGCACGGGCCGGTGAAGCCGAAGTCGAGCGCGTCGTCCTTCGTGATGACGCCAGTGCCGCGCAGGCGGTCGGTGAAGATGCGGTTGCGCGTCAGCAGCCGGTCGGCCTCGTCGAGGTGCTCCTCGATCTTGACGAGGCTCCGCAGTACCTTGTCCTCCCAGCCGGCCGGCAGGTCGCGGTTGAGGCCGCCGACGCGCCCATAGCTGGTGGTGAGCCGCGCGCCGGTGAGCTCGGTGACGCGGTCGGTGATCAGCTCGCGGCCCTCGATGCAGTAGAGGAACGGCGCGAAGCCGCCCAGCTCGAGGCCCACGGCGCCCACCGTCGTCAGGTGGCTCGCGATGCGGTGCAGCTCTGCCGCGATGACGCGGATGTACTTCGCCCGCTCGGGGATCTCGACGCCCATCAGCGCCTCGATCGCAGACAGAAAGCCGAGGTTGTTGGTGAGCGCCGCGACGTAGTCGAGCCGGTCCGTGTACGGCAGGCACTGCGTCCACGTGACGTTCTCACAGCTCTTCTGGAAGCCGCGGTGCAGGAACCCGATCTCGGGGTCCATCTTCACGATCGTCTCGCCGTCGAGCTCGATGCGCAGCCGCACGGTGCCGTGGGTCGCCGGGTGCGAGGGCCCCAGGTTCACCACCATGTTCCGCGTCTGCAGGTGCGCTTCGAGCTCGTCTTCGCTCGGGGTCGGGTCGTACTGGTCGTCGGACATCATGGGTGGTTGGGGGGCTTGGGGGGCTGGGGAGACGTGGTGAAGAGAGGACCTGGGTGTCGCGATGGAGGGCGGCGTGACTCGCGCTCGCCCCGGCTACCCCGCGACCCCGTTCGTGCCGGGACCTCGGAAGATGTCCTTCAACGGCCGCTCGGGGATCAGCCCCTGCCGCCCACGCAGCGGGTAGTCCTTGCGCAGCGCGTGACCCTGGAACTCCTCGTACATCAGGATGCGCCGCAGGTCGCCATGCCCCTTGAAGGGCACCCCGTAGAAGTCCCACACGAAGCGCTCGCCCCAGTTTGCGCCTTGGTACACCGCCCGAATCGAGTGCACCTCTTGCCCTTCGTTTACCCGCACCTTCAACCGCGCCAGCTCGCCCCGCTCGATGTTCCGCAGGAAGTAGAGCACCTCGAACCGCGGGTCCTGCTCCTCGGGCGGAAGGTGCAGCCGATCCACCGCGTCCATCGAGATGAACAGCCGAAAGCCCAGCCGCTCCTTCAGCAGCCGCGCCACCTGCGGAATCTGGTCGGGCTTCACCACCCCCCACGCGTCTCCAGCGCGATCGACGTAGCGCTCGACGAGGGCCTCAGGCAGTTGCGCGTGAATCTGATCCAGCGCGAAGGTGCTCACGTGGCGGGACTCCAGGGCGGGGGAAATCGCTGACTCGCCGCGTGTATAGAGACCCCCACCTCACAGGGTCAACGTCGTTTTCTTCGATGAAACGATGGCTTAGCGGTGCTGATGGAGCCCGTCACCGGGGTGACTGAACGAGCCTGCCGTCGATGACCTCGCCAGAGGCTGGCCCGGGCTGGAGCGTTCGATAGGGAATCGCGCAGCGAAGCCTGACCTGGCCGTTTCGGAGGACCAACCGCTTGTCCTGAACGATGGCTGCACGCGCAGGCCCCGGCTCGACTCTCGCGTAGCCGTGCCTTTTCAGGGCGTCACTGACCTTCAGGAGTTCGAAGTGACCCTCCGCGACACAGAGGCGCACGAAGCGGTCGCACTGACTGATCGGTCCCCTCACTGGAAGCGATGCGCTGCGGCCCTCGGCTTGTTCCGCTTGAAGGCTTGTTGATGCGGCTGCGAAGCGCTCGA
>JADCJJ010000611.1 GCA_020247085.1 Myxococcaceae bacterium
CCCGGCGATGCGCGTCGGCTGCCGTGGATGCGCCGGCACGGCCTCGCGTCGGTCCTCGCGCCTTGCACCGAGCACACCCGGCGATGCGCGTCGGCTGCCGTGGATGCGCCGGCACGGCTTCGCGCCGTTCCAGGGGCCCTGCGCCGAGCACCACCCGGCGACGCGCGTCGGCTACCGTGGGCGCGCCCGCACGGCCTCGCGTCGGTCCCGGCGCCCCGCGCTGAGCCCCCAAATGATGCATGTCGGCTGCCACGCGCTCGTGCCGGTTGATTTCGCGGCGCCGATGCGTCCGTTCCCCCGTTCAGGCGCTGGCTCGGGGTCGCGTCGGTGTTGGTCTCTCGCGCTGATCGCCGCTGCGCGAGCGCTCGTGTGCGGAGCACAGGGTGCGCCGGGCACTTCGTCTGCTCCACCCATCGTCCGCCGAGGGGCGCGCCGCACTCCCGTCGCCAGCGTCGAGGCGCGGCCAGGTGCCGACGGCTCGAGCGACTCCTGCGCCAGGGCCAGTTGCTCCCGAGGACTCCGCTTCAGGGCGCGGCCTCGCGCTCGGGCAGGGCCCCCACGACGCGGGTCAGCAGCGCGAGGGCCACGACGTTGGTCGCGACGATCGCGCCGATGGTGAGCGGAGCGCCATGCTCCAGGGCGGCCCCGAGCCCCACGCCGGACAGTACGAGCCCGACGCCTCGCAAGAGCGACAGCCACCCGAACCCCAGCGCTCTCGCCGACGGCGACACGAAGCGCGACAGCGCCGCCTTCACGGTCGAGTCGAGGATGCCGTTCACAGCGCCCCAGAGCGCGACGCCCAGCCAGACGAGCCCCGGCGCGTCGAGAAAGGCCAGGGCGGCGCCACAGGCGAGCGGCGGCGCCGCGAGCAGCACTGCGGGCCCGCGGCGGTCGTACCGGTGGCCGAGCCAGAGCCCGGTCAGCCCTTCGATGAGCATCGCCACCGCGTACAGCACGGGCACCGTCGCGGCGGAGAGGAGGTGGCGCGACTGCGCGTGGAGGGCAAGCAGCGGGAACGAGGCCACGCCGCTCGAGAGCACGGCGATGCTGACCGCGTACCGCCAGAACGGCCCCGTCAGGGTCGGCGCCTCGGCCCCCGGGGCGCCTGCTGGCTCGTAGGCCGTCGGGTCGGGCGCGCACCGACGGAGCCACAGGAGCAGGGCGATCACCGCCGCGCCCGGCACGGCGAGCGTCGCGAAGGCCAGGCGGTAGTCATCGACGGTCGTCGCGAGCACCGCCGCCACCAGCAGCGGCCCGCAGACGGCGCCCAGTTGGTCCATGAACTGGTGAACCCCGAAGGCCTTGCCGCGGCCCGTGGCGGCCGACGCGAAGGAGAGCAGGGTGTCCTTCGCGGGCGCCCGAACCGCCTTGCCGAGCCGCTCCCCGGCGTAGAGGAACATGGTCAGCGGCAGGCTGCCGGTGGCGCCGAGCAGCGGAACGGTGCCAACCGTCACCAGGTAGCCGGCGAGGGTCCAGGCCCAATACCGGCGCGTGCGCGTGACGAGGTACGCCGAGCCCACCCGGAGCCCGTACCCGATGAGCTCTCCGGTGCCTGCAACCGCGCCGACCAGGGTGGCCGACGCGCCGAGCGTCGAGAGGTAGGGGCCGATGAGGCTCCGCGCGCCTTCGTAGACCATGTCGGCGAAGAGGCTCACCACCCCGAAGGTCAGCACGAACGCCCAGGGGCTGAGCCTGCGCTCACCCGCGGCCGGCGCGCCGCCGTCGCTCGTCGTCACGGGCCTCCCGAAAGCATGTCGTGGTCCCCCTCGGGGGTCAGGCCGGGCGGCGCAGACGCATCACCAGCAGGGCGGCGGCGATGACCAGGGCGCCCCCCGCGAGGGGGCCGAGGGCGAGCGGCTCGTCGCCGGGCGCGCGCTCGTCGTCGTCCGGCACGAGCGAGGCCGCGTAGTCCGCCAAGTCGACCGCGTCAGCGCCGTGCCCGACGACGAAGTCGACGACGCCGTTCTTTTCGACCCGGCGCACGTGGAGGTGCCGGGGACCGTCGGCGAGGAGCAGCTCGGCGTCGGCTGGCAGCGAGCCGAGGACCCCGGGCGTCGAGGCCACCGAGGGGTCGATGACGACCGTCGCCTTTGGCCCCAGGGTCGCCGCGACGTGCGCCGCGTCGTCGATGACCTGCGGCGTGCCGGTGGCCTTCGCCAGCAGCAGCTCACCCCGGCTCGAGCGCGCGAGGTACCCGGCGCCGTCGACGGCCAGGCCACCGAGTGAGGCGGCGGCCCGCTCCGCCACCAGGGCCGACGACACGCCGGCCGCGAGCCTGCCCAGCTTCGCGCCTCGCGAGAGCTTCGCCGCCGCCGATGTCGCCTTGCCGGCCCGAGCGAGCCGCGCCAGCCCCGAGAAGAGCCCCGCCTCCGCCGCGGTGGGGACGAGCAGCACGGCCGTGACGACGAGGAGGGGTCGCATGGGTTGAGACGGTAGTCCAACGGGCTTCCGCTGGCAGCCGCGCGGCAGGCGACGACGAGGCTTGCCCGTCGGACGCCATCGGGCGATACCAGCCGCCACCATGCCCGTCAGCTCTGCCCATGCGCTCGACTTCGAGCGCCCGCTCCTCGAGCTCGAGAAGAAGATCGGCGACCTGCGCAGCATCTCGAAGTCAGGCGCCGTGGACATGACGCAGGAGATCGGCCGCCTCGAGAAGAAGGCGAAGCGGCTCCAGGAGGAGCTCTTCAGCGACCTGTCCCGGTGGCAGGTGGTGCAGCTGTCACGGCACAACGCCAGGCCTTACTTCCTCGACTACGTCGGCCACCTCTTCACCGACTACTGCGAGCTGGCGGGCGACCGGCTCTACGGCGAAGATCCGTCGATCATCGGCGGCTTCGCGCGCTTCGACGGGCAAGCGGTGATGGTGCTCGGCCACCAGAAGGGGCGCAGCACCAAGGAGAACATGCTGCGGAACTTCGGCATGCCCCGGCCCGAGGGCTACCGGAAGACGCGGCGGCTGTTCGAGCTGGCGGCGCGCTTCAACCGGCCGGTCTTCACCTTCGTGGACACGCCCGGCGCCTACCCCGGCATCGGTGCCGAGGAGCGCGGCCAGGCCGAGGCCATCGCCGTCAACCTCGAGGTGATGGCGGGCCTGCAGGTGCCGGTGATCAGCACGGTGATCGGCGAGGGCGGCTCGGGCGGCGCGCTCGCCATCGGCGTCGGCAACCGCGTGCTCATGATGCAGTACTCGATCTACTCGGTCATCTCGCCCGAGGGCTGCGCGTCGATTCTCTTTCGTGACGCCAGCCGCGCCGACAAGGCCGCTGAGGCCTTGAAGCTGGTCGCCGCAGACCTCGAGAAGCTCGGCGTGGTGGACGAGATCATTCCCGAGCCGGCCGGTGGCGCGCACCGAGACCCCGCGGCGGCGGCGCACTCGCTTGGGCAGGCGCTTCGCAAGCACCTGCGCGAGCTCTCGCGGCTCGGGCCGGACCAGCTCGTCGAGCAGCGGTACACCAAGTTCCGCGCCATGGGTGTCTTCAGCGGCCGGTAGACGCCCGATGGCTCGCCCCCTCATCGTCGCCATCGACGGCCCGGCCGGCGCCGGCAAGTCGACCGTGTCGAAGATCCTCGCGCGGCGGCTCGACTTCACCCTCGTCGACACCGGCGCCATCTACCGCTGCGTCGCGCTCAAGGCGCGCCGGCAGGGGGTCGCGCTCGACGACGACGCGGGCCTCGAGCGGCTGCTCGACTCCCTCGACGTGTCCTTCCACGTCGAGGAAGAGATGAACCACGTGTTCCTCGAAGGCGAAGACGTCTCCGAGGCCATTCGCACGCCCGAGAACTCGCTGGCGGCCTCGCAGGTGTCGAGCCGGCCGGTGGTGCGGGAGCGGCTGCTGGGCCTGCAGCGGAGGCTGGCGCTTCACGCCGAGCGCGGCGCCATCCTCGAGGGGCGCGACATCGGCACCGTGGTCTTCCCCGACGCCGACGTGAAGGTCTTTCTCTTCGCCAACCCCGAGATCCGCGCGCGCCGCCGCTACGAGGAGCTCTTTCAGAAGGGGCACGAGAAGCCCATTGGCGAGGTACTGAGCGAGCAGAACCGCCGCGATCGGGAGGACTCCGAGCGCGAGGTCGCGCCGCTCAAGCCCGCTCCAGACGCGGCCCAGCTCGACTCGACCGGATTGCCGCTGTCGGAGGTCGTCCAGCGCATCGAGGATCTGGTCCTCTCGCACCGGCCCCGGCCGCCCGGCTGACGCGCCCGGGCGGGGGTGTCGCAGCCTGTCGCACCGCGCGGTGTGAGCGCGAACTTCCCCGGAGCAGGGAGCGAGGTAGACTTTTCCCTTCGGATGAAGCTGGTTCCTGACGAGTTCACAGGCAGGCGCTACGGCAAATACGAGGTGCTGTGCCGCCTCGCCGTGGGAGGCATGGCTGAGATCTTCCTCGGCTTCGCCCTGTCAGGGCCACTCCAGCGGCGCGCCGTGGTGCTCAAGAACATCCTCCCCGAGCAGCGGGAGGATCCCGTCGCGCTGCAGATGCTGCTCGACGAGGCGCGTGTGACGGCCACGCTGGCGCACCCGAACGTGGCGCAGGTGGTCGATCTCGAGCGGGCCGCCGACGACGTGCTGATGGTGATCGAGTTCATCCAGGGTGCGAACGTCGAAGAGATCGTCGAGGTCTGGGGCCGGCAGGGTGAGGGGGTGCCGCTGGGGTACGCGCTGGCGACGATCCGCGAGGCGGCGCAGGGGCTGGCGCACGCCCACCTGCACAAGGACGCGAAGGGCGCGGCGCAGCCAATCGTTCACCGCGACGTCACGCCGCGGAACATCATGACCAGCTTCGACGGCGCCACGAAGGTGCTCGACTTCGGCATCGCGCGGGCGATGGGCACCCAGCGGCGCACCGTGGCCGGCATGGTGCGCGGCACGACCGCCTACATGTCGCCCGAGCAGGCCGTCGGGAAAGACCTCGACCCCCGCAGCGACATCTTCTCGCTGGGCGTCATCTGCCACGAGCTGCTGACGGGGCAGCGGCTCTTCCTGCGGGGCAACCCCGGCGCCGAGATGGCGGCGGTCTACGAGGCCGAGATTCCCCTGCCGTCGAAGGTGAACCGGCGCGTGCCCAGGGCGGTCGACGCGGTGGTGATGAAGGCGCTCGAGCGCAACCGCGACAAGCGGTACCAGACGGCGACCGACCTCATCCGCGACCTGTCGCTGGCGGCGGGCTCGACGACGTGGAGCCGGGAGCGCTGCGCCGAGATGGTGCGAGCTCGCTTCGCCGACCGGCTGCGCGACCTCGAGCGGCTGCTCGTGCGCATTCCCCGGGACTCGGGCACCGACGCGCACCCGGTGCTCGAGCCGCCATCCGAGGGGAGAACGGTCATGGTGCCCAGGCCTCGCGACGATCAGCCGGTCGTCAGACCTCCGCGGCTCACCATCGAGCCTCCACCGGAGGACACCGAGGGCCGCGTCCGCATGCTGGCGGGGCTCGAGAGCACCGGCGAGCAGGAGGGGGCCGGGCTGCTCGACGAGCCGGCGACCGGAGAGGTCCCCGGGTTCCAGGCGAGCCGCGTGCCGCCGATGCCTGGCGAGCCCATCGAGGGGCGCCACAGGAGTTCCCCGTCGCAGGCGTCGCGGCTGTCGACGCCTCCGACCCAGCCGATCAAGCCGGTCGCGCCGGCGCCGCCACCCGCGCCGCGGCCCTCGACGCCTCCGCCCCAGCTGGCCCGGCCCTCGACACCCCCGCCCCAGCCCGCGCGCCCATCGACGCCGCCGGCGCAGCCCGGGCTCTCGGTCGACAGCCTGTTCGGTGACGTCGAGTCGACGGGAAACCGCACGGTGCCTTCCCGGGCTTCAGCGCGGAACCTGCAGCCGGCCGGGCTCGTGGCGTCGCCCGCCGAGCTCGAGGAGCCGCCGAAGCGCTCGAGCGCCCCGGTGGTGGTGGCCTTGCTCCTCGCGCTCGTGCTGGGGGCTGGCGGCGGAATCGTCGTCTACTCGACGATGACGAAGCAGGCGGGCGTCGGCGGGCTGTCGCTCAAGTCCGATCGGCCCGCCACGGTGCTCCTGTCGGGCAAGGTGCTCGGGACGACGCCGCTCGTCTCGTGGCTCCCACCGGGGCAGCATGTGCTCACGCTCCAGGAGGCCGATGGCACGTCACGGGCCATGACGGTGACGATCGAGCCCAGCCAGGTCGTCGAGACGGAGATCTCGCTCGACACGCTGCGCAAGGGACCGTGAGCCCCCGCCCCAGCCGCGCGCTGACGACGCAGACGCCGAGCGGGCCGGTGGGTCGCGACACCGGCGCCGCTTCCGGGGTATGCCGCCGCGCATGATCAACGCCCTCGCGCTCTCGTGCGCCCTCGTCGTGAGCAACGCCCCCACGTCACCCGGCAAGCCGGCCGCTGCTGCCGGGGCGGCGGCTGCGAAGGCAGATGAGGCCCGTGCCGCCGAGGCGAAGACCTTCGCGCTCTCGCTCAACGAGCAGCTGAAGAAGCTCTGGGTTCGCAGCGCGACCGCCGAGTGGATCAAGGCCACCCACATCACCGACGACACCGAGCGGAACGCCGCCGCGCTCAACGAAGACGTGATGGCCTTCATGAGCACAGCGCTCAAGCAGTCGGTCGCGTTCTCGGGCGCAAGGCTCGACCCAGAGACGGCGCGCTTCCTGTACCTGCTGCGGGTGGCCCAGTCGCTGCCGGCGCCATCGGACCCGGCCAGGCGCGCCGAGCTCGCCCAGACGGCGGCGAAGCTCGAGGGACTCTACGGCAAGGGCAAGTGGTGCGGTGAGGGTTACGTCGCTGGAAAAGATCCGAAGGCCGACGAGCTGAAGTGCCGCGACCTCGGGGCGCTCTCGAAGGTGCTGTCGAGCGTGGGTGACAAGAAGCCGCCGACCCCGGCGCAGCAGCTCGAGGCCTGGCGCGGCTGGCACGAGATCTCGAAGGACATGCGCCCGCTGTACACGCGCCTCGTCGAGCTCTCGAACGAGGGCGCCCGCGAGATCGGCGCGAAGGACCTCGGCGAGCTCTGGCGAAGCGCCTACGACATGAGCCCCGCCGAGTTCGAGGCCGAGACCGACCGCCTCTGGGCCCAGGTCAAGCCCCTGTACGATCAGCTCCACTGCTACGTGCGCGCGCGCCTGTCGCAGAAGTACGGGCCCGCGGTCGTCCCTGCGAAGGGACCGCTCCCGGCGCACCTGCTCGGCAACATGTGGGCCCAGGAGTGGAGCAACGTCTACCCGCTCGTCGAGCCGTACCAGAACCAGCCCAGCCTCGACGTCACCGCCGGGCTGCAGAAGCTCGCGAAGGCGAAGAAGCTCGACGAGCAGGGCCTCGTCCGCATTGGAGAGCGGTTCTTCACCTCGCTCGGCTTCGACCCGCTGCCGGCGACCTTCTGGGAGCGGAGTCAGTTCACCAAGCCGCGCGACCGCGACGTCGTCTGCCACGCCAGCGCGTGGGACGTGACGTACTCGAACGACCTGCGCATCAAGATGTGCATCAAGCTCGACGAGGAGGACCTCATCACGGTGCACCACGAGCTCGGGCACGACTACTACTTCATGTCGTACTGGCAGAAGCCGGTGCTCTTCCAGCAGGGCGCCAACGACGGGTTCCACGAGGCCATCGGCGACGCACTGACGCTGTCGATCACCCCCCAGTACCTCAAGGAGCTGGGCCTGCTCACCACGCTGCCGAAGGACGACAAGGGCCTCATCAACGTGCAGATGAAGGACGCGCTCGAGAAGATCGCCTTCCTGCCCTTCGGGCGAATGATCGACCAGTGGCGGTGGGACGTGTTCGCCGGCAAGGTGCCGCCGTCGAAGTACAACGAGCACTGGTGGGCGTTGCGGCTCAAGTACCAGGGCCTGACGCCGCCAGCTGGGGCGCGCGACGAGGCGTTCTTCGACCCCGGCGCGAAGTACCACATCCCCGCGAACGTACCGTACATGCGCTACTTCCTCGCGCGCATCCTCCAGTTCCAGTTCCACCGCGCGATGTGCCAGCTCGCCGGCCACCAGGGGCCCCTTCACACCTGCAGCGTCTACGGGAACAAGGCCGCCGGCGCGAAGCTCAAGGCCATGCTCGAGCTCGGCGCCTCGAAGCCCTGGCCCGACGCCCTCGAGGTGCTCACCGGCCAACGCCAGATGGATGCCTCGGCCCTCGTCGAGTACTTCCAGCCGCTCCAGACGTGGCTCGCTGAACAGAACAAGGGCCAGACCTGCGGCTGGTGACGCTGGCAAACGTCAGCCTGGCGGCAGGCGGTCGCAGAAAAGACACAGGCAGGGGCTGGACGCAGGCTCGATCGTCTTTGTAGACACCGGTGACCCTTCCGAGGTGGGGGGGCGTTCAACGGAAGAAAGACGAGACAAAGATGGCGACTGGTACTGTCAAGTGGTTCAACGACGCGAAGGGCTTCGGCTTCATCACGCAGGACGGCGGCGGTGAAGACGTGTTCTGCCACCACACGGCGATCCAGATGGATGGGTTCCGCACCCTCCAGGAGGGTCAGAAGGTGGAGTTCGAGGTGACCCGTGGGCCCAAGGGCCTGCAGGCCCAGAACGTTCGCGCGGCCTGAGTCTCGCACGAGAGAATCAGGGGGAGAGGCCCGGTGGCGTCACCGGGCTTTTTTCTTTTCCAAAAGCATGGTTCGACGGCGCCCATGAAGATGGTCGACGTGGGCGGGAAGGAGAAGACCGAGCGGGTCGCGGTCGCCAGGGGGCGGCTGCGCATGTCGAGCGCGGCCCTGGCCGCCATACGTGAGCGGACGGTCGAGAAGGGCGACGTGCTGGCGGCGGCCCGACTGGCGGCCATTCTCGGGGCGAAGAAGACGCCCGATCTCGGGCCGTTGTGCCACCCCATCGCACTGTCAGGGGTCGAGGTCGACCTCGCGACGGGGGCCGAGGGCGTCGACATCAAGGTGACGGTGAAGACCGTCGACCGCACCGGCGTCGAGATGGAGGCCCTCACCGCCGTCTCTGCCGCCGCGCTCACCGTGTACGACATGCTCAAAGCCATCGACCGAGGCATGGTCATCGAGGCCGTGCAGCTCGAGCACAAGCGTGGCGGCCGCTCCGGCGCGTGGACGCGGCGCGAAGCTCAGGGGGCCCGGCCCCCGTCGCGGAGGAAGCCATGATCGCCCTCGTCGTCTCGATGCTGCTGTCGGGCCTGACGCCTGACCCGCTGCTCCCCGGTGCACCAGCAGTGCTGCGCGGCCACACCGACACGGTGATGTCGGTCGCCTTCAGCCCCGACGGCAAGGTGCTGGCCTCGGGGAGCCGGGACAAGACGGTGCGCCTGTGGAGCCTCGAGACGGGTGAGGCGCTGCGCGCGATTCCCGGCGCGCGGCAGCAGCCCGTGGCGCTCGCCTTCTCGAGCGACGGCGCGCAGCTGGCCATCGGCGACTCGGCCTTCGAGGTGCGCGTCGCCGAGGTCGCCACGGGGAAGATCCTGGCCACGATGCTGCACCCCGACTCGATCTCGCAGGTCGCCTTCGACGTCTCGGGGAGCACGCTGCTCGTCACGGGCTACAACGGAAACGCAGCGCGCTACTCGCTCCCGGACGGAAAGACGCTGAAGGAGCTGCGGGGCATGTCCGTCGTCGTACTGCCAGAGGGGCGCGAGGTGCTGCTGTCGACCCCCGACCATGTCATCCGGCAGGTCGAGCTCAAGACGGGCAAGTCGAAGAGGGACATCGCGACGCAGGCGCACGCAGCCATGCTGTTGGCCTCGCGCGACGGGAAGGCGCTCGTCACCTGGAGCCCCACCGAGCGCGACGTGCGGGTGTGGGACCGCGCGGGCGGCAAGGTGGTGGCGACGCTCAAAGGCCCCGCGCCCGACCTGACCGTGCCCGAGCGCGCGCTGTCGGCCGTCGTCGAGTCAGCCGCGCTGTCGGGCGACGGGCGGCTGCTGGCCATCAGCGCGGCCGACAAGTCGCTGCGCGTGTGGAACGTGCAGAAGGGCACGATCCTCGTCACCTTTCCGCTCCAGCAGCGGGCGGCGATCGCCTTCTCGCCCGACGGCGCGTACGTCGCCGCGGCTGACGCCGGGCTCATCAAGCTCTTCAAGGTGCCGTGAGGGCGCGCGGGCCGAGCGCGTCGTAGAGGAGCGCGGCCAGCACCAGCGCGTGGCTCAGCTGCCCCGAGGTCACGAGCCCGGGTACGTCCTCCCGCCGCACCAGCACCACCTCGAGATCCTCGCTCCCGTCCGGCCGGCCGCCGTGCACCTGCCGGCACCCCCGGGCGAGGAAGCTGTGGAGCCGGTTCGCCTGGAGCGCCGGGTTTGGGTGGCAGACGCCGAGGCGTTCGAGGGTGTCCGGCACGTAGCCGGTCTCTTCCTCGAGCTCGCGCAGGGCTGCCGCCTGCACGTCGGTCTCGTGCGGGTCGACGACGCCGCCGGGGATCTCGAGGCTGTTCGCCCAGGTGCCGAAGCGGAACTGCCGCACCAGCACCAGCCGCTGGTCCCGGGTGAGGGCGACGACGTTGACCCAGTCGGGGCAGTCGAGCACCGTGCGCACGTACTCGGTGCCGTCGCGGGGGTCGGCGACGTCGAGGGTCCGGGCGGTGAAGACGCGAAAGTCCCGCTCGGCCCGCGTTCGGAGCAACTTCCATTCGGATGGCGCCGTCACCCCGCTGGTATCTCACAGCCGGGCGACGGGCAGGGGGCTTTGGCGCCGCCGGGGCTGCGGCGGTAGGGTGCAGCTGCGATGGTTCCTGTCGACGCGGCGGCCTCGGTGGTGGTGCTCGAGTTCGAGCACGAGTTCGGGCTCGGCTTCGTCGCGCCCAACGGACGTATCGTCACCAACCTGCACCTGGCGTCGGACGAGCGGGAGATCGTTGCGCACCTGGCTGACGGCCGTCGCCTGCCGGTGCAGGGGGTGTGCGCCATCGACCCCAGGCGCGACCTCGTCGTGCTCGACGTGGGGCTCCTCGACGCGCCGCCGGTGCGGGGCGTTCCGGGGCGGGTTCCTGACGAGGGCGCGCCCGTGTTCGTGTTCAGCCGTGTACCCGAAGGTGACCGCTTGCGATGGGCGTGCGCCACGCTCAGCGGGGCCCAGGTGGTCGCGCCCGGGCTCACCGTGCACCTGCTGCAGGGCACCGTGCCGCCCGAGGCGTCGGGGAGCCCGGTGGTGGCAGAGGACGGCGCCGTGCTCGGCATCGTCACGCTGGCCGAGGGCGACGAGGGGCCGTTGTCGCTGATGGTGCCGTGGCGCCACGTGGAGCCCCTGATGCCGCAGAACCAGCAGCTGCCGCTCTCGGCGCTCGAGCGGACCCGCCGTGGGCCTCGCCGCGAGATTCCCAACCACCCCCTCTCGCTGCTCGAGGGGTCCAACCTCGCCGGGCTCGAGGCCACCACCCGCGCCCTCACCGGCGCCATCGAGGTCGGCGCGCCGGCCTACAACGAGGGCGACGTCGCCCGCTGCTACCGGGTCTACCGGCAGGTGGCGCGGCAGCTCATCGACGCCAGGGTCGATTGCCCCGGGGTGCAGACGGCCCTCCGCGACGGCCTCGAGCGCGCCCGAACGCTGTCGGACGTCGACCTCCAGGCCTGGGCGATGCGCGACACCTTCGACGGCCTGCTGTCGGTGATCGAGAAGTACCTGCGCACCCGGTTGGGGCTGGCGGTGGCGGTGACGCAGGGGAAGCCGACGATGCCCAACTGACCCCCGGCTGGGCGAGGGGCACCGGGCACGCCCCCTTGTTTCGGGGGCGAGCCGTCACGGCCAGGCGACCTCGACCGTGGAGCCGTCGGCCCGCTTCACCTCGAGCGTCGCCGGCACGCCCTTGAGCCGCAGCCGAGAGAGGCTCTGCGGGAGCGCCGGCTGCCGGTCGACGTTGAGCACCACGTCGCCCGCCGCGAGCTGGCCGTCGCGTCCGGAGAGGACCGCGGTGCCCGGCAGCGCACGGGCGAGCGTCGCGGCCTGCGCGTCGCTCACGCCCGGGGCGAGCACGCGCGCCCGGTTCTGGAGCGTGAGCTCCCGCTGGAGCGCGTCGGCGCCCTCGCTGGCGGCGCTGGCCGAGAAGAGGCTGGCGGAGGCGGGCGTAGCGACGAGGGTGAGGTTGCTCCGGGGCGCAGGGATCCGAGCGGCGGCGTGCTGGCGGGCGTGCTCGGCCGCCTGCGCCACCACCTTGTCGAGCAGCGCCGTGAGCGGCGGGGCCTCGTCCCACTCGGCCTCGGGTGAGGGCGCCTCGAAGGGGTCGACCGTCACCTGGCCGCCGAGCTCGACGAGCGTGGTGCGAGAGCTGGGGTGGGAGAGCTCAGCGCGCACCAGCCAGGTCGTCTCTTCGGTCGACGTCGAGCCGCGCGCCTGGCCGCTCGACGACTCGAGCTGCCGCACCGCGCTCGACAGGCGCCGCTCGATGAACAGCTCGAGGGTGGCGCCCTGGTCTGGCCGCGAGCCCGCCCGCACCAGCGTGGGGACGGCGTCGGTGGCGACCCACGCGTCGGGCACGCCGAGCTTGAGCACCTTGAACTCCGTCGGCCCGTAGACGGCGAGCACGTCGCCGACCTCGGAGACGACGCGGTCGCAGGCCCGCTGGGCGAGCTCGAACTGGCGGCCTCCGGTGACGTCCGCGCCCGAGAGGCGCGGCGGCAGCACGAAGAGCGTCGTCAGCTGCAAAGGCTGGGGCGGCGGCTTCACCACCTTCGACAGCCCCGAGCAGCCCACGGCACCGACAGCCCACGTCACCAGGAGCGCGCGCATGCCCCCGAGACGCTACCGCCCGTTTCGTGGCCGGGCTCGGAGAAACCAACGGGAGCGCCGGCCTGTTCTGCTTTCCTCGCTCGAACACGCCCTCGGGGCCCCACCAGCGCACCACGAATCTTGTGTCGGGAGGGCGGCGAACAGGCCGGCACTCTCACCGGGTCGTAGCACGCGGCCAGCGGGCTTCGCCAAAGCGCTCGTGTGACATTCCGATGGCCAGGAAAGATCCGTGAGCTCATGAGGTTACGAGCATGGGCGGGTGAGATGGTGGCCGCCGACAGGCCGTGGTGTCAGGCGCGCGCGCACCTCGTCAGGCCGCCCGGTGCGCCGTCGAAGAGCCCCCGAGGGCGCGGGCCCGCTTGCCTCGCTGGCGCATTTCGGTGACGAGGTGAGGCCGATGAGCGCCCGTTGGACGAGCCCGAGCCGGCTGTGCGTCGTCACGGCGGTGGCGCTGGTTGTGGCCGCCCTCACCGGGGTGTCTGGCGTCTGGCCGCTGGGCCTTACCGGCGCGGGCCTGCTGCTGGGCGCGTGGCGGCGTCCCCCGGACTTCTCGCTGGCGCCCGACCCTCGGGCGTGGCGCGCGTTGTCGGGCGCGGCGCTGGGGTGGCTCGTCGCGGTGGCGCTGACGCGCTTCGGGGCCTTCGCGCTCGAGGGCGTCACGCTCGGGGCGCTGGTGCAGGCCCTCGACAGCACCCACCACGGGCGCTTCGGGGAGAGCTCGCTGCTGGGCGGGAGCCTCTTCGCCTCGGCGCCGGCGCTCATCCTCCTGCCGCTGGTGGCGCTGCACGAGCTGTGGCCGACGCCGCTGTGGCCGGTGGTGGCGAGCGCGCTGGTCGTCTGGGCGGGGCTCTTCCCCGCGCGGCGCCTGGTGCGCCTCGCCAACGGTGGCCCACACGGCGCCCTCGAGCTGGCGGTGGTCCTGGCGTGGCTGGGAAACGAGCTGACGTCGAGGGCGCTGGCGCAGGGGGCGCTGCTCGAGCCCCTCGTCGCGCTCCTGTTCGCGTGGCTGGTCGTCGCCTGGGTGGAGCGCGACGACGAGCGCGCGGCGGCGCTGGCGGCGGCCCTGCTGGTGACGAAGGACGAGGCGGTGCTGCTGCTGCTGGGCTTCGTGGCGGCCGGCGTGGCCGTGGAGCGGTGGCGGTGGCGACAGGGGCTCCTGCTCACCGGGGCCGCCGGCGGCTGGCTCCTCTTCGTCGGCCGTGTCATCCGCCCGGGGCTGCTCGGGGCGGGGCAGGCGGGGCCCTGGGCCGGGTGGAGCGCGCCGACGCTGTGGCTGGCCCTCGGGCCCGTCTGGCGGGCGCCGCTCGACGCCCTGGCGCGCCTGGCGACGTCGGGGTGGTGGCGGGCGCTGCTGCCGCTGGCGCTGCTGCCGCTGGGCTCGGCGCGCGCGCTCGGCGCCACGCTGCCGTTCGCGGCGTTGGTGGCGCTGTCGGGTGACGACGCGGTGCGTGGGTGGGCCGCGCCGATGCTGGCCTCGGTCACCGGAGCGCTGCTCTTCGGGGTGCTCGACGTCTGGGCTCGCTGGCGCGCCGCCCCCGGCGCGCGGTGGCGTGAGGCCGTCGTCGTCGGGGCACTGGTGGCCTTTGGTGTGTCGACCCGGGCGCCGCTCCGCGTGCTGCCGGTCGACTTCGAGCGCCACCGTCACCTCGCCGCCGCCCTGGCCTCGCTCCGCGCCGAGGCGCCCGTCTGCCTCCAGCCCGCGCTGGTGCCGTACGCACAGCGCCCTCGAGACGTCAGGCCGCTGCTCGGGGAGCGCTGCCTCGCGCGCCCCGGCGCGGTGGGGGTGCTGCACCCGGCGCTGTCGCCAGCGCCCCTGTCCCGCGCGGCGCTGGAGCGGTGGACGGCGAGCGGCCGCGCCGAGGCGCTGCCGGGCGGCTTCCTGCTGCTGCGGCCTTCAGGGCCGTGAGGGCGGCGGCCGACCGAGTTCCTGGGCGAGCCGGTCCGTGAGGGCGTCGATGGGGTCGAGCTTCGAGAAGACGGCGTCGGCGAGCTGTGAGTCCTCGAGGGCGGCCAGCTCCTCGGGGCTGGCCGCCGAGAAGAGGAACAGGCGCAGGCCCGTCTCGTTGCCATTCCGCCGGACTCGCTCGAGCAGCCCCCGACCGTCGAGGTGGGGCATGTGCAGGTCGAGCACCACCAGGTCGAGCTCGAAGAGCAGCTCGGTGAGCTTCGCGAGCCCCTCCCGGCCGTCTCTGGCGAGCACGACGTCGACGTTCATCGCCTGGAGCACCCGCGCGAGCGTCGACCGCCAGATGGCCTCGTCGTCGACGACGAGGACCCGCGGACGACGGACAGCGTACTCCCGGAGGAGCGCGTCGAGTGGCCGCAGCGACTCGTCCGTCGGGTCGATGAACTGCACTCCGACGCCCGGTGCCGGGCCCGAGTCGACGCGGTGCGCGACCCGCACCGGCACCTCGAGGGACTGACCCTCGGGGAGCGACAAGCGCAGCGGGAGCTCCTGCCCCACGGGCGGTTGCGGGGCGCAGGTGACGAAGAGGCCGCCGCGAGAGACGTCGGCGGCAAACTGCGGCGCGGAGGAGGGGACACCGGCGAGATGCGCCCCGAGCGCGGCCTCGTAGCGGTCCGCCTGCCGGGTGACGCCTCCGGGCTTGAGCACCGGCCGGCCGGCGTGACGCTCCCGCGCGTGGCGGGCGATGCAGATGAGCAGCGCCGGCGAGGGAAGCCACTCGACGACGGCGTTCGTGGGGTCGAGCGGAACCAGCCGCTGCGCCGGGAAGCGGTCGTCGCCGATCGTCACCGTCAGCGGGCACGGCGCGGCGGAGGAGGCCGGGAGCGGCGCGCTGAGCCGCAGGCAGCCGTCGGCGACGGCGTGCGCCCACGTCTCGGCGAACCCCTCCATCGTCGTGAAGCGCGATGCCGCCGCACCGTCGTCACCGTACTGGACGGGCAGGGTGGCGCGAGGGGGGGAGCGACGGGCTCTGAGCACGGCCAGGGCCTGTCGGGAGACGGAAGGCGTTCCCACGAACGGAGATGTAGCGGGCGTCGTGGCGGCGCGAAAGTGAGTCGGCGCGCAACCGGGTCATCGGCCGCTGCCGAGTCTTCGCGGCCCCACGTCAATGCACGGGATGGGGCTCGAACCCATACGGCCCACCGAAGGACCTGCGGATTTTAAGTCCGCTGCGTCTACCAGTTTCGCCACCCGTGCCATGTGGGTATACCGCACGGCCCATGCTCGAGACTGTCTCCAAAGGGTTCAAGGCGGCGCGCAACCGGTTCCTCGGCAAGGCCGAGCTGACGCCCGACGTCGTCGACGAGTCGCTCCGTGACATCCGGGTGGCGCTGCTCGAGGGCGACGTCGCCTTCGACGTCGTGAAGACATTCGTCGCCCGTGTTCGCGAGAAGGCCATCGGCGCGACGGTGCAGACCACCCTCACCGACAAGGCCGGCAAGAAGGTGAAGGTTGCCCCCGGCGACCACTTCGTGAAGATCTGCCACGACGAGCTCGAGGCCCTGATGGGCCCGGTCGACACCTCGATTCCCCAGAAGCACCGGGGGCAGGGCGTCAGCGGCATCATGATGGTGGGCCTGCAGGGCTCGGGCAAGACGACGACGACGGGGAAGATCGCCAACAAGCTGAAGAAAGACGGGCGCAAGGTGCTGCTGGTGGCGGCCGACGTCTACCGGCCGGCGGCCGTCGATCAGCTCAAGGTGCTCGGGGCGCAGCTCGACGTGCCGGTGTTCTCGGAGCCGGGCCTCGCACCGCCCGAGCTCGCCAGGCGGGCTTACGAGAAGGCCGCCGCCGAGAAGATCGACACCGTCATCATCGACACCGCCGGCCGGCTGGCGATCGACGAGGCGCTGATGACCGAGCTCGAGGCCATCAAGGCCAATGTCAAGCCCGACGCGACGCTGCTGGTGTGCGACGCGATGATCGGCCAGGACTCGGTGCGCACCGCCGATACGTTCAACAAGCGCATCGGCATCGACGGCTTCGTGCTCACCAAGCTCGATGGTGACGCCCGCGGCGGCGCGGCGCTGTCGATCAAGGAAGTCACCGGCAAGCCGATCAAGTTCCTCGGCATGGGCGAGTCGCTCGACAAGCTCGAGGAGTTCCGCCCCGACGGGCTCGCGAGCCGCATCCTCGGGTTCGGCGACATCGTCGGCCTGATGAAGGACTTCGAGGGGGTCGTCGACGAGAAGAAGGCCGAGGAGGACGCGAAGAAGCTCCTCTCGGGCAACTTCAACATGCGGGACTTCGTCGAGCAGATCCAGACGGTGCGCCGCATGGGGCCGCTGAAGGACCTGCTCGAGAAGTTTCCGCTCTTCGGCGACCTGACCGAGCAGATGAACCCCGACGAGAAGGAACTCGACAAGATCGAGGCGCTGTACAACTCGATGACCGAGCAGGAGCGGAAGGACCCGTCGCTCATCAAGGCCTCGCGCGTCGAGCGCATCGCGAAGGGCTCGGGCCGCAAACCGCAAGACGTGCAGGAGCTGCTGCAGAAGTTCACGGTGATGCAGCAGATGATGGGGTCGATCGGTCAGAACCCCGGGCTCCTCGGCAACATCCCTGGCTTCAAGCAGCTCGCCCAGATGTCGAAGCTGAAGGACATGAACCTGGGTGAGATGTTCGCGAAGGACCCGCTCATGCAGCAGGCGCTCGGCATGGGGGCCCCGGGCCTGCCGATGCAGATGCCAGCGGGCCTGCCGCCCGGCTACACGCCCCCGATGTCGAAGGCGCAGCTCGCCCAGGCGCGGCTTCAGGGGTACTCGGCGGCACCCCAGGCGACGCGGCAGAGCGACGCCGAGCGCAAGGCGCTGAAGGAGCGCCGCAAGCGGGAGAAGGACGCGCGCAAGAAGAACCGGCGCCGCTGACCGCTGCCGCTGGCGACGTCAGCCCGCCCGGCGCAGGTAGTCACCGAGCCATGGGAACACCGCGCCGACGGCCGCCGAGTTCCGCGCGAAGGTCGTCAGCCAGTCCCGGTTCTCGCTCAGCAGCAGGGCGTCGACCCAGCGCCGCATCGACGCGTGCGCCGTCTCGGGTGTGAGATCGAGCTCGAGCGCCGTGTCACGGCCCTTCAGCAGGTCGAAGAGGAGCACCCCCAGCCCGGCCTCGGGCTCGGTCGCGACGAGGCCCCGGGTGAGGTTCTCGGCGGCTTCGAGCTGCCCATCGCACAGCAGTGCCTGTGCCAGGCGCAGGGCCGCCGGGCCGGAAGGGGGCACGCCCGCGGCCTGCCGCAGCGCGGGAATCGCCCGCTCGACCCGGCCCAGCGTGAGGGCCGCGTCGCCGACGGCCCACGCCAGCTCCGCCGAGGCGCCGTACCGCCTCGTGTGCTCAGCCATCCACGCATCGAGCGCCTCGCTGCCCTCGAGCTGGAGCTTCAGCGCCGCGGCGGCCACCAGCGCCGCGGGATCTCGCGGCTGCCCGAGAAGCGCCTCGTCGACGGGGCCCATCGCCTCTGAGAAGCGCCCCGACATCAACGCCAGGCGCGCCAGCCCCAGGCGCGGGCGCACGGTGCTGAGCTGCCGGTCGCCCAGCGGCGCCTCGAGCGCCAGGCACCGCTCGTAGTCCTCTCTCGCGCGCGCCAGGTCGCCCAGCGCCTCATGGTGCTGGGCTCGCCGATGGAAGAGCGGCGCGCCTGGCACCACGAGCGGCGCCCACCGGTCGAGCAGCGACAGCCCCGCGGCTGAATCGGCCTTGAAGAGGCCCTCGGCCATCAGGGCGATCAGCTCCGCGCCCCACAGGGCCTCGGCGAGCGCCGTCGGCCCCACATGGTCGAGCGCGTCGGCAGCGCGGCGCGCGGCCCTTCGCCACAGCGCGCTGTCCCTCCAGAAGCGCGCCAGCTCGAGCAGCTTGAGGTGCGCGTAGAAGTCGAGCCGATCGGCCTTCAGGGCGCGCTGGAGCAGGTCCAGATCCCGGCGCTTCTTGTGTCTGGCGGCGGCGCGCTCGCGCACGTATCCCAGGTGCTCCACCGGCGAATCGACGCGAGCGAGCCGCCGCTGGGAGGTAGCCAGCACGGTCGTGAGGCTGCGCGAGACGTCTTCGTGGATCACGTGCTCGAAGTGCACGCCGTCGTCCCGCCGCCAGGCGCGAATGATCCACGACTCGCGGCGATGGCCGAAGGGGAGCGGATTCGACAGGCGTATCGTCAGCGCGCCGATCGCCGGGTCCTCGCACCGGGCACGGAACTCCTCGATGAAGGCCGGCGACACCCGCTCGTCGGCGTCGAGCACCAGCACCCAGTCGCCCCGCGCGTGCGAGAGCGAGACGTTTCGGGCCTCGGCGAAGTCGCGCCGCCAGGCGTGCTTGAAGACCCGGGCCCCGGCCGCCGCGAAGAGCTCGGGCGTGCCGTCGGTCGAGCCGGTGTCGACCACCACCAGCTCGTCCCACAGGCCCACGGCCGCCTCGAGGAAGCCCTGAACCATCTCGGCCTCGTCCTTCACGATCATCACCACGCTGACGCAGGTCATCGCTCCCCTCCGTACGCCGCCGCCGCCCTCGCCGAGACCGCGCTCCCGCGCAGCTGCTCGGCCAGCTGCCCCAGCCGCTCGACCGCGAGCCCCTCGCACCGCTTGAACAGCGCCACCACGTGCGCGTCGGCCCCTGCGCCTCCGTCACAGCGCACATCGGCGCCGAACGCCTCGAGCTGCGCGAGGGCCAGCTCGTCATCACCGGCCTCGAGCGAGGCGCGAATCGCCTCGAGCCTCGAGCCAAGCTCGGCCGCGCGCGTCGTCACCGGGCGCCCGCCTGCGCCACCGCGGCCTGGAACCCCTCGACCACCGGGGCGAAGACCCGCTCTGCCTCCCGCACCGGGGCCGCCGTCCTCGAGGTCGACGCCACCAGGAGGCGCTGCGAGACGAAGAGGTAGACGTCGCCCAGCAGCGCCGTGAGCTCAGGGGCGGCGGCAGGGTTCAGGGTGCTCATCAGCTCGGCGACGATGTCGGTGGCCTTGCCCAGGAGCGGCAGCGCCGGCGCGACGTCGCCAGCCTCGAGCAGCGTGGCGGCCGAGCGCATGTGCTTGAGCGCCGCCTCGAGGAGGAGCACCAGCAGGCGCTCAGTCGAGGCGGTTTCGTTCGTGGCGCGGGCGTAGGCACGTGACGCGTTCATTCCTTGCTCCCCTGCTTCTCCCTCGAGGTGAGGAAGTCTCCGATGCTCTTGAACTGCCCGACGACCTTCTCCATCGCCGTGAACTGCTTCACCAACCGCTCACGGAATGAATCGACACGAAGCTGCAGAGACTCAATGCGGGAATCGAGCTGCCGGATCGACCGGTCGAGCCCGGACTTCCGCAGCTCGAGGATGCTGTTCGAGCCAAGGGTGAAGCGGTCGACCATCGTCGTGGTGGCTGCGGCGATGCCCGTCGTCGCAGTCTGGAAGAGGGCGTTGACCGCTGACGGGTCGGCGGCGATGGCGCGCTCGAGGCGGGTGGCGTCGATGCTCAGGCTGCCATCGGTCTGCGTCTTGATGCCGACGTCGGCCAGGGTTCGAACCGAGCTGCCGGGGTTCGCCTCACCAACGACCAGCCCCTGGAGCGCTGACTGGAGCCCACGGAGGGACGGATCACCCCCGAGCGTGCGGCGCCGATCGGTCTGCTCTCCGATCGCCAGCGCGCCGCGCACCACCTTCATGGCGTCGTTGTAGGCGTCGGTGAAGCGCTTGAGGGCGGCCTGGGTGTCGGTCGTGCTGGTCGCCAGCACGAGGTCCTCGGGGGTCGTCGTCTTGCGGCTCAACGAGATCGTCGTGCCGGGCACGACGTCGGCGATGACGTTGCCCCGCCGTTCGAAGGACAACCCATCGACCGTGACGAGTGCGTTCACCGCGGGCTGCGTGATGGCGAGGCCGAGCGGCTGGCCCATCGAGCCGCTCGAGATCTCGGCGATCTGCAGCGCGCTCGACGCCGGCTGTCCGACGACGAAGCCGGTGTCGCGGCGGGTGACGCTGAGGAACGACTGGCCGTTGGTCTCGAGCACCGAGGCGCTCACCGCCGCGCCGGAGCGGTTGATGCGGTCGGCGGCCTGGGTGAGCGTCATGCCGTCGTCGAGCGTGACGCTGGTGGTGGCGCCGTCGATGGTGAGCCCGAGCGTTCCACCCGTCACCTGCGCCGTCGCTCCGCCGGCGAACGCCTGGCTCCTGCCGCGCGCCGCCTGCGCGAGCTCGTCGACCTGAAGCGAGTACCGGCCAGACGCGGCGGACGACGACGGGCTCGCGCTGAACCCCGAGTTGGTGCTGCTGGCCCGAACCGCCAGGGCCCCGTTGGCGCCGAGCGCGCTGGCCGCCGTCCGGAGCGCCGTGAGCTTCGACATCACGTCACCGATCGACGAGACCTGCGCCTTGAACGCGTCCTGCTGCTTGCGGGTGAGGTCGATCGTCCGGCTCTCGATCTTGACGAGATCGTTGACGATGCTGGTGGTGTCGAGCCCCGAGGCGAGGCCCGAGGCGCGGAAGGTGGGGGTGGTCGGCATGATGGCTCCTGTCGGTCCCGTGACGCGTGCGGCTCAACCCGCATGGTCTGCAACTTCGAGGCCTTCGGGCGGTGCGACGCGCCCGGAGAAACGACGAAGCCCCGTCACCGACGGGGCTCCGAGGTGCTGCCTCCGCTCCCGAGCACTCACCGCCCCCACGCCACCGCCCTCGCGCCGGCCTCGCCGCCACGCGGCGGCGAGGACCCATCGGCAGGATCAGCCGAGCAGCTTGAGCGCGACCTGCGGCGACTGGTTGGCCTGCGCGAGCACCGAGACACCGGCCTGCAACATCACCTGGCTACGGGCCAGCTTGCTGGTCTCCTCGGCCACGTCCACGTCACGGATGCGGCTGTTGGCGGCCGTCAGCGACTCGGCTGACTGCTGAATGGTCTGCACCACCGAGGCGATACGGTTGCCGGCGGCGCCGAACGAGGCGCGGGTCTGCGACACGGTCTGGATGGCGGTGTCCAGGGCCGCGAGGGCCGCCTGAGCGCCACCCTGCGTCGACAGGTCGAGGGCGTTCACGCCGAGGGCGGTGGCGCGCGAGTCGACCGTCGAGACGTCGATGCGGTCGTTCGCCGCCACGTTGCGGATGCCGACCTGGAAGGTGAGGGTGCTCGCGCTGTTCAGCAGCGCCGTGCCGTTGAACTCGGCGGCGTTCGCGATGCGGTCGATCTCGGTGATGAGCGCCGTGTTCTCGGTCTGGATGTAGCCGCGCTCGGTGTTGCCCACGCCGGCCGACGCCGACTGCATGGCGAGCTCGCGCATGCGGGTGAGCAGCTCGGTCGTCTGGTTCAGGTTCGCCTCGCCCGTCTGGATGAGCGACTGCGCGTCCTGCGCGTTGCGGTTGGCCTGGTTGAACGAGCGAATCTGCGCCTGCAGGTTGTTGCTGATACCGAGCCCGGCGGCGTCGTCACCGGCGCGGGTGATGCGCATGCCGCTCGACAGCTTGTTGAAGCTGTCGCTCTGCATCTGCGTGGTGTTGAACAGGTTGCGCTGCGCGTTGAGTGAAGCGACGTTGCTGCGAATCGTGAAGGACATTGCCTCTCCTGAGTGGTGTTTGGTGAGGCGGTCGGTTGATGTCCGCCTTCAGTGAGTGGTTCGACACACGCCGTGGGCCCCTTAAATCAACGCCCGAAGCGCACCGACGCGTCAGAGAAACGTCGCGCAGCGCACGACGCAGACGTCACGCGCGCGCGTGAGGTGGGGTGCCGTGTGACGAGTGAGGCGCGCGGCTGCAGGGCCGAGGCGGTCGCCAAGGTGGCGCGTCACGCCGCTTCGAGCCGCCGGGCCAGGGAGCCGAGGTGGCACCAGAGGCGACGCAGCGCGCGAGAGCGCAGCGACAGCACTCCAAGCGGAGAGCCGGAGGTCTCTTGACCGTCCTCGAGGTGCACCGCGACGACGCGGATCCTGCCGCGAATTCCGGGCGGCCAGTGCGAGAAGATGGTCTCGGCGAGGGCCCGCCAGCCGAGGGCCTGCCGCGCGCCGAAACGCTCCTCGCCGAAGTCCACCACCAGCCCGGCCGGCGTCGCGGTGACGATCAGCGCGACGGGCTCGACCCGCTCCTCTGGCATGCGCCGCGTGAACGACGACAGCTCGGGGCCCACGCTGAGCGAAAACGAGGCGCCGACCTGTTCGAGCAGCAGCCGCGTGTCGGCGACCCACCACTCGAGGTTCGGCCGCGGAAACGCCTCGGCGAAGAGGAGCCCGGTGTCGTCCACGAAGAGGGCGAGGGCCTCGCCGTCGAACCCCTCGTGCACCGTCGCCTGCACCGTCGGCCTGCCAGCGATGCTTCGCGGTGGGCGCAGCGCCGCGAACCACTCGGCGCGCTCCGGCAGCAGCGAGAGCCGGCGCGGGGCGCTCAGCGCGGCCAGCAGCGGGCGCTCACGCATCCGCTCTCCGACCGTCAGCATCACCCGCTTGTCGCGTTGGACCGCGAAGGTGGCGCCAGCCGTCATCTCGGTGACCGCCAGTTGCGCCAGCCGCGAGACGAGCTGCGGGTCGGCCCCCGGCCTGCCGACGAGCTCGAAACTCTGCCCGCTGGAGCGGAGCGCGACCGCCAACCGAACCAGCCTGTCGGCCTTGAGCCGCCGCGCCCTCAGGCGCCCGGAGCGGGTGGTGCGCAGCACCAGGTGCTGCAGGAAGCCCGGCTCGACCACGAGCAGAGAGCGGCCCGTGCGCTGCTGCAGCACCTTCTTCGCGCGCCTCCACTCGGGCTGGGCCGGCGCAAGCGCCGGTGACTCGGACACGGCCTTCGCGCGGAGTCCATCGAGCGTGGCCGCCTCGATCAACGTCGCCCCGTCGACGTCGAGGCACCACCGGCCGCCTCGCTGCAGCTCACAGGCGACGTGCCGGTCGAGCAGCGCCTCGAGCCGGGGGCGGAGCGCCGGGACGATCGAGGCGCCGAGCGCCCAGCGGCGAACGTCAGCCGAGAGCAGGGCGCGCTGCGCACGGTCGCTCCGTTTCCAGCGGCGCAGCGCGTGCTGCCGCACGGCGCGGCTGGCCTGCTGCAGCTCGAGCAACGTCGGCTCGCGCTCGAGGCGTAGCGCGCGGTCGAGCAACTCGGGGTCGGCGGCGGCTGCTGCCGCGAACCGCTCCGGAGCGGCCAGCGCGATGCCCGGCAGGAGCCGTCCGGTCGGGCCCTGGTCGGAGACCGCCAGCACGAGCGTTCGCGACCAGGCCGTCGGCGCGGCACGAACCAGTGAAGGCACGTCGGGCGGCGCTTCGTCGTCGAGGTCGACGACGTCGCCCGCGACCAGGCCGGCGAAGAAGGCCTCGCGGGCGGGCAGGGCGCCGGCCTCGTGCACGACGATGGTCAGGCGCGGCGCCTGGCGCTCAAGGAGCATGCCGATCATCTGCACCCGCTCGTCGAGGCGGCGGTGCTCTTCCTGAGAGCGCTCGCCTCCGGCGCGCACGATGATCGCCCACCGCTCGCCCTCCGCCTCGAGCCAGGCCGACTCGACGAGCGGGCGGGTGCTGCAGAAGGCGAGGGGCGGCGGGAAGTCGAGCAGCTCGCAGGCACGGCCCCACCGCCGCCGCATGGGCATGCGCTCCAGACCAGGCGGCTCCTTGTCGAAGCCCGGGCGGCGGAACCTGGCTGCGAGGAGCACGGGCAGCACGCGAATGACGGCGCGCTCCGTGGGCTGGAGCGCGCGCAGCAGGTGTGCGGTCCGCCGCCGGAAGAGCGGCGCCAGCGGGTGGTGCGCGCGACCGGGGCGAAGGCGGCTCACGACGGCTGGCCTCAGAGCTTGTCCAGTAACGAGAGCCGGAAGCTCCGGGCCGCGGCCGACATCGAGGCCTCGAGCGCGCGCTCCGTGGCGGCGTAGCGGGTGCTGGCGTCGACCAGATCGACGTCTTCGAAGCCCGAGCGGCCCTTCGTCGCGTCGTCTCGCGTCACCCGGGCGGCGCTGGCCGCCACGTCGAACACGTTCATCATGGCACCAGCCCTCGAGCGGGCTACCGACAGCTGCTCAGTCCCGTCGGCGAGCGCGCCCACTGCGCTCCGAATGCCGGTGGTGTCGTTCGTCGTCAGCGCCGTCGCGAAGGCCGACAGCGAAGCCAGTACGTCGACGCCGCCGCCGGCCCCCTTGAGGGCGACGTCGGCCCGAATCGAGGCGTCCTGCAGGATGCCGGGCGCGATCTCGACCCGGCGCGTCGCGGCGTTCCCCAGGTAGGCCCCGGCCGCGTCGAACGGCGGCGCCTGGTCGGCCGTGCCGCCGAAGACGTAGCGGTCGCCGAAGCGCAGGTTCAGCGAGCCCACCACCTGCTGGAACAGCTGCTGGACCTCGGCCGCCGCGTTTCGCCGATCAGAGGGGCTGTAGGTGTCGTTCGAGAGCTGCACGGCCAACTCCCGCGCGCGTGACAGCGCGGTGGTCACCTGGTCGAGGGCGCCGTCGACGGCGGCGAGCTCGTCGCTCGAGCGGGTGGCGGCCGTCATCAGCGAGTCCTGCCGGGCGCGCTCCTGGGCGAAACGCGTGATGAGGCCGGCCGCAGCGGCGTCGTCCCAGGGCGCCTCGACGCGCTTGCCCGAGCTGATCTGATCGACGACGGCCGTCGACTCGCGCCGGGTGCGCATGAGCCGCGCATTCGCCAGGTCGAACACGTACGAGTCACTCACCCGCATGACACCCGCTCCCCTCACCGCAGCCCGAGCAACGTCTCGAGCATCTGGTCGGCGGTCTTGATCACCCGCGCGACCGCCTCGTAGGCGCGCTGAGACCGCTGCATGTTGACCAGCTCCTCATCGATCGACACGCCCGAGGCCGACTGCCGCATCGTCTCGAGGTTCAGCTTGACCGCGCCGTCTCCCTCGGCCATTGCCATCGCGCGCGACGTGGCCGCGCCGTAGCTCGCAGTGAGGCTCGCCAGCTCGTCGCCGGGGCTCCTTCCCGACGAGAGCGCCTGCCCCTCGGTGTCGATGAGCCGCTGGGCGATGGTGGCATCGCCCGGCGCGCCAGCGACGCCGGCGGCGGGGAAGAGCGCCCCGTTGGCCGCGAGCGCCGCGTCGACCGAGAGGGTACGCGCTGCGCCAGCGACCGTCGCCTGCACGCTGAACACCTTTTGCCCAGTCGTCCCGGTGAGCGTGAAACCGGTCTGGGCGACGGCGTTCACCGCCCCGGCGAGATCGGAGGCGAGGGTATCGACGCGCTGCTGCGCCGTGCGCATCGCCCCGTCGCGCGCGTCGAGCATGCCGCCGAGCGTGCCGCCCGGCACCTCGCCCAGTTGCTTCGCCGCGATGGACGACGGCGACCTGAGCCACAGGGCGAGGTTGCCGTTGTTCGCCGGGTCTGGCTGGGCGCTGAACGTCGCGGCCTTGTCGCCCTGCACGAGCGACGTGCCTCCGGGCAGCACGAGGTTCGCGTCACCGACGTCGTTCTCGACCACCCGCGCGCCCGTGAGCGTCGCGACGCGATCGACGAGCCGGGCGCGCGCGTCGAGCAGATCGTTCGGCCTGCCCCCTGCGCCCGTTGCCTGGCTGATCTGCGCGTTGAGCTTCGCGACCTGAGCCAACGCCTCGTTGAGTTCGGGCAACGTGCCTTCGAGCCTCGCGTCGACGGCGCCACGAGCAGCGTCGAGGGCGCTGGCCGTCTGGTTGAACGAGGTCGCCAGGCGCTTCGCCGCGCTCACGGCCGCCTCTCGCACGCTCGCGCTCCCGGGGTTCTGCGCCAGCGCCCGGAGCTGCGAGTAGAAAGCCGCGAGCGAGTCGGAGAGCCCAGCGTCGGGGTTGAGGGCGCTGACGCCCTGGAGCAGCGTCGCCTGCGTCGACGAGCGCGCCTCGTTGCCCAGCGCCACCGGGACCTGTTGCTCGACGAAGCGGTCGCGCGACTGGGTGATGGCCTGCAGCATCACCCCCCGCCCGAGGAACGAGTTGCCGAGCTGGTCTGCGGGCACGACCGCCGCAAGCTCGGCGCGCTGGCGCGCGTACCCGGGGGTGTTGGCGTTCGAGAGGTTCTGGGCGACCGTCGAGCTGTACGCCTGCTGTGCTTGCAGGCTCTGCGCGCCTTGCCGGAGCACCGAGAGCAGGCCAGCCATCAGACACGCTCCGATCGGGTCGAGGCCTCAGGCACCAACGTCACACCGCGCCGCCCGTACGCCGCGGGCCTCGGCGCGAGGTGCGTCACGTAGGCGCGCACGAAGGTCAGCGCCCGCTCGGCGAGCGCCTGGTTGAAGTCGTCGAGCTCCTGGAGCGCCGCCGTGAGCGCCCGCACTTCGGCGAACACCGACGCCAGCTGGGCTCCTTCGAACGGTGCCCACTCGGTGAGCTGCTGGAGCGTCACGTCCTTCAGGCCGCGGGAGGCCGCGACGTCGCCCAGCGCACGCGCCAGCACGTCGGACAGGTGGGCCGAGCGCTGGTTGAACTCCTCGCGAGCTGCTGCCTGCGCGAGGAGCGCGTCGATCTGCATGCCCTTGAGCACGGCGCGCGCCTCGCGTGAGCGCTTCACCTCGGCGGCGAGCGCGTCGCGGAGCTGGAGCGACAGCGAGATGGCGGCGGAGAGGCTCATGGTGAGGGGCGATCGTCCCGGTTGGCCGTCACGAGAGCATCGCCCTGAGCTTCGCCGCGATTTCGGCCTCCGAGACGAGCTGGTTCGCGATCTGCTGAGGCGAGGGGTAGTACTGCCCGCTCTTGACTGCGCTGATGATCTCTTGAACCCGCTGGGCCCGCGTCGAGGCCGCCGCGCTCTCGGCCGCGCGGACGACGCTCGTGTCGCTCGCGCTCGGCACCGAGATCCGCTCCCTGGGCTCCGTCGCCGACGCCTGCGCCTTGTCGTTGGTGCCCCCGGAGCGCTGCGGCCCCGCTGCGACGAGCTGCCCCAGTGCCGTGTCGTTCACTTTCATGGGCGTTCTCCTGTCAGGTTTTCGACACCAAGCCGGTATGACTTAAGGGCCTTGACGGGATCGACGGGGCGACCGCCCTCGCGGACCTCGAGGTGCAGGTGCGGCCCCGTGCTTCTGCCTGTTTGGCCGACCGATGCGAGCAGCGTGCCGGCGCTGACGCTCTGGCCTGGGGTCACGAAGACCTCCTTCGCGTGGGCGTAGAGCGTCGTCGAGCCATCGTCGTGGCGGAGCTCGACGGCGTTGCCGTAGCCCCCGCGCTCCCCGGCGAAGACGACGACGCCGTCGCGCGCCGCCGGAATGGGCGTTCCCTCGGTCGCCGGCAGGTCGACGCCGTGGTGGGCCGACGCCTGGTGATGCAGCGGGTCGAGGCGCGGGCCGAAGCCCGATGAGATCGGACCGAAGCCCTCGGCGTGCGCGCCCGGCGGCGCCTGGTCGGTGGGCGGCGCCGGGTCGGCCGTGAGGAGCTTCGCCAGGCCCAGCCCACCGCTCCTCGCTACCGCGTCGGCCAGCGACTCGGCGAACAGGTCGAACGCGTGCGCCGAGCCCGGGGAGTCGGTGCCCTTGAAGACGCCCGAGCTGTGCAAGAGCTGCTTGAGCAGTACGCCCTCGAGCTGCGTCGCCGCGTCCTGGAGCTTCATCAGAGCACCTCGATGTCGGCGTCGAGCGCTCCGGCGGCCTTCAGCGCCTGGAGGATGGCGATCAGATCTCTCGGCGGTGCCCCGATGGCGTTGAGCGCCGAGACCAGCTCGTCGACGGTCCCCGCCGGCGGCACCTTCACCGCCGAGCGCTCTTCTTCCTTCGCGTCGGCCTGCTGGTTGGGCACCACCACCGTCTGCGCCGAGTTCGCCAGGGGGCCCGGCTGCGAGACGCCGAAGCTGGTGGCGATTGACACCCGCAGGCCCCCGTGCGCGACGGCAGCCGGGCGCAGCCGCACGGCCTCGCCCAGCACCACCGTGCCCGTCCGCTCACTCACCACCACCTTCGCCCGCACGTCGGCGTCGATCTCGAGGGCCTCGAGGCGGGCGAGCAGCTCAGGCGCCGTCTGCCCCGCGGGCACCGCCACCTCGACCGCCGCCGCGTCGAGCACCGTCGCGCCCGTGCCGATGGCGCCGTTGATGGCCGCGGCGATGCGCGAGGCGTTGGTGAAGTCGGCCCGCCGCAGGCGGAGCGTCAGCGGCCCGCTCCCGAGCTGCGGGATGACGGCCTTCTCGATGGTGGCGCCGCCCGGCACCGTGCCGCTCGCCGGGCTGTTCTTTCGCACCGACGCGTACGTCGCCGCGACGTCGAACCCGCCGACCTGCACCGGCCCCTGGCCCACCGCGTAGACGACGCCGTCGGCGCCCGCGAGCGGGGTGAAGAGCAGCGTGCCCCCCTGGAGCGAGCGCGCGTTGCCCATGGCGCTCACCGTCACGTCGATGGCCGCGCCGGGGCGCCCGAAGGTGGGCAGCCTGGCCGTCACCATCACCGCCGCGACGTTCCGCGAGCGAATGTCACGAGGGTCGATGCGCACGCCCAGGCGCCCGAGCAGGCCCGCCATCGACTGCATGGTGAACAGCACCTGCTCGGTGTCGCCGGTGTTGGTGAGGCCGACGACGAGCCCGTAGCCGATGAGGGCGTTCTCACGAAAGCCCTGGACGTCGGTCAGCTCCTTGAGGCGGGTCCTGGCGGCGAGGGCCTGCGCCGATGCGACGAGGACGAGGCAGGTGAGCGCGCGAGTGAGCATCAGAAGGGCCAGATCCAGTTGAAGAAGCGGGTCAGCAGGCCCGGCTTCTGGTTGTCGGACAGCACGCCCCGCCCGGTGAACTCGATCTCGGCGTCGGCGACGTACGAGCTGCGCACCGAGTTGTCCTGGGCGATGTCGATGGGCCGCACCACGCCCGAGATGTAGAAGTGCTGCTCCTCGGCGTTCACCAACACCACGCGGTGGCCCTCGATGAAGAGGTTCCCGTTCGGCAGCACCTTCTTCACGATGGCCGGGACGGTGGCGGTGAGGCGCTCGGTTCGGCCGGTGCGGCCCTCGCCGGCGAAGTCGAGCCCGCTCTTCGCCGAGGCGGTGACGTCGAGCTGCGGGCTGGTGTTGGTGGTGGTGCCAGCAGCGCGCAGGAAGGCCTGCAGGGCGACGGTCAGCTCCGAGTCGCGGCTCAGGTTCGTGTCTGCCGAGCGTCGCGCGTCGGCCATCTCTTCGACCCGCACCACCACCAGGTCCTGCTCCCGGAAGGCGCGGTAGTCCGAGTAGAGCGCGGCGTTGCGCGCGTCGGGGCTCCACAGCCCGCCGGCCGAGTCGGCCGTCTGCGCCTGGTTCTTCGAGGCCACGGCGTCGTAGCTGCGCTGCTTGGGGACGTAGGCGTCGATGTGCGGAACGCCACAGCCCCAGAACAGCACCAGCGCCGCCGCAGCCAGGAGCCAGCGGGGCGACACCGAGACGACCATCGAGGGGCTGCCGCTCACGTTCCACGCTCCGCGTTTGACACGAGGACACCGTCGCGCAGCACGCCGGCGACGCGGCGGCCCGACGGCAACGTGGCGCAGACCTGCTGGCCACACGAGACGACGGTGCCGCGCTGCTCCACCGAGATGGTGTTGACGACGATGCGCACGACGATGGGCGTCCCCGGCGGGGGCCCGAAGCGCACGTCGACGGCCCGCAGCGGCTGCCCCGCGCGCAGCCGTCGCGCCGCCACGGCGCCCTCGAGGGCAGGAGCCACCTGGTCGCCGCGCCGCCAGGGGCGCTCCTCGACCCGCACGGCGCCCTCGATGCGCGCCCCCGCCTCGAGGTCCCGCGTCAGCACCGCCTGCGTCGAGAGCACCCGCACCGTCGCCCAGCCCCACGCCGCGCACCCCCGCCCGCTCACGCGCACCGCGACGCGCCCCGAGCCCTCGACCGGCTGCGGCTCGAATCTGCTGGCCACGCACCCCGGCGCGGTGAACCCGTCGACCTCGACCCGGGTCCCCTCGGGGGCGCGGGCCTGCAGCGCCTCGACGAGCGGCGCGGGGACTGCGGCGATGACGGCGAGCGCGAGCAGCGTCATGGCGTCACCGGACGTTCGTCAACCGCTGCAGCATCTGGTCGGCGGTCTGAATGACCTTCGAGTTCAGCTCGTAGGAGCGCTGCGTCGAGATCATCGCCACCATCTCTTCGACGGCCTTCACGTTCGAGGTCTCGACCATGCCCTGGGCCAGCGTGCCCAGCCCCAGCTCGCCCGGCCGGGCGAACTGCGGCGTCCCGCTCGAGGCGGTCTCGACGAAGAGGTTCCCGCCGATGGCCTCGAGCCCGGCCGGGTTCTGGAAGAGGGTCAGCTCGAGGCGTCCGAGCTCGATGGGGTCGACGCGGCCGGTGACGCTGGCCGAGACCACGCCATCGGGTGAGATGGTGATGTTCTGGGCCTCGCGCGGCACGGTGATCTGCGGATCGACCAGCTCGCCACGCTGGGTGACGAGGCGGCCGTCGGCGTCGACGCGGAACGCCCCGGCGCGCGTGAAGGCAAAGTCGCCGCTGGGCCGCTGGATGCGGAAGAACCCGGCGCCCTGGATCGCCACGTCGAGCGGGTTGCCCGTCTGAGAGAGGTCGCCCTGGCTGAAGCTGCGCGTCGTCGAGACGGTGCGCACGCCGAGGCCGACCTGGAGCGGCGCGGGCTGGCTCCCTCCCCGGGGGTCGAGCTGCTGCGGCGCGCGAATGGTCTCGCTCATGAGGTCCTCGAAGTCGGCGCGCGACTTCTTGAAGCCCGTGGTGCTCGCGTTCGCGAGGTTGTTGGCGATGGTGTCCATCCGCGTCTGCTGCGCGTCCATGCCGGTGGCGGCGGTGTAGAGCGATCGAATCACGAGAGTCCTCCTTCTCAGCGGACGCGGCCCAGCTCGACCGCGCGTTCGTCCAGCTTCCGGTACGTCTGCAGCGCCTGCATCGAGGTGTCGAAGTGCCGCTGCGCCGAGACCAGCTGCACGGTGGCCTCGAGCGCGCTCGCGTTTCCCAGCTCGTACTCGCCCAGGCGCAGGGTAGCTGTCGAAGGCGCGACCTCGTCGGCGACCTGCGGGCGCAGGAGCGTCGGCGAGACGCGGTCGACCGAGCCCGTGAGCTCGAACAACCCGATGGTCGCGATGCGCTGGTTGTTGGCGAAGACGTCGCCGTTCGGCTCGACCCGCACCACCGATTGCGGCGGCGCGACGATGGTCCCGCCCGCGCCGTCGACGAGCGGCTGTCCGTTGACCCTCAGCACGTTGTCTCCATCGAGCTGGATGCGGCCGTTGCGCGTGTAGGCGAGCCCGTCGGCGAGCTTCACCGCGAGGAAGGCCTTGCCCGTCGGCAGCACGTCCATCGGGTCTCCCGAGTGAACGACGGCGCCCTTCGAGAGGTCGAGCTGCGTCTGCACCGGGGCCGGGTAGACGAGCTCGGGCGAGGCGCCGGCCGACTGCGCGACGAAGGCCTCGAAGGCCGGCCGCGCTGCCTTGAAGCCGGGCGTGTTGAGGTTGGCGAGGTTGTCCGAGACCGAGTCGAGCTGGGCCATGCGGGCCGCCGCTCCATTCATGCTCACGTAGATGCCGTCGGCCATCGTTCGCCTCCGCCGCCCGGTTAAGCAGCGGCCGTGCCACCGGCACGCGGCAACTTCGGCCGGGCGCAGGGCCCGGGCGGCCGATTTCGCCCGGCAGGGTTCGCCGGCCTCTGCCAGCGCCATGACAGTGAGGAGCGACCCAGGCGGTCGCCGCGGACCCGCCACGGCCGTCGCGGTTTCAAGGACCTGGCCGGGGCGCGACCCCTGCAACTGGGTTCGTTTGATGCGGACGAGGCTCGATGCGGTGGTGACGGTGCGGGAGCGCGGGGAAGAGAAGGCGCTCAAGCAGGTGGTGGAGGCCGAGGCCCGGGCCCAGGCCGCGGCCGAGCGGGCAGAGGCGCTGCGGCAGGCGTCGCGGGTCGATCACCGGAGGAAGGGCAGCGTGGCGACCTGGGAGCTGACCGAGCTGGCGCACGTGCGCGCCGTCGGCGAGGCGCGGCGGGCCGAGCAGGAAGCGGAGCACGCCAGGCGCCAGGTCGCGAAGGTGCGCGTCGTTTACACCGCAGCGCACCAGCAGGCCGAGGTGGTGCGCCGGGTGGCCGAGGCGCGCCGCGACGAGCAGCGCAAGGCGCTCGAGCGCGCCGAGGACAAGCAGCTCGACGAGGTCGCCTCGCTGCTGTGGTACCGGAAGGTGGGCTGAGGCGTAGGGCCGCCGGCGCTCGTCAGCGGCGCCACGAGGCCAGCAGCGCGACGAGGCCCAGGGTCGAGAGCGCGAGCCCGACGAGGAAGCTCGCCGGCAGGTAGTCGAACGAGACCTCGTGGACGCCAGAGGGAATGGCCACCGCCCGCACCAGGTGGTTCGCGCGCAGCACCGGCGCCTCGACGCCGTCGATGGTGGCCCGCCAGCCCGGGTACCAGGCGTCGGTGAGCACCAGGAACCCGGCCCTGCACGAGCGCGTCTCGACGACGACGTGGCGCGGCTCGTCCTTCACCACCGACGCGGCCCGCTCGGCACACCCGGCGCCGCTGGCGGCGGCGACGCGCCCGCTCACGAGCACGTGGTCGCGAAGGCGCTCCGAGGGGCCCCGCAGCGCCGCCGCCGCCTCGTCGTCGCGCACCTCGCGCGCCTCGTGCACCACGAAGGCCCGAGGGAAGGCCGAGCGGGCGCGGTACAGCCGGGGCGCCTCGAGCGGCGTGGGCACCGGCTCGAGATCATCGAAGGGCGCCGCGCCCGCTCGCACGAAGTACTCGACGCCAGCGAGGTCGAACGCCGCCCGGCCGCCGGCGGCGAAGGCCTCGTCGACGCGCAGCGGCTCCGGGGCTCCGTAGCCCTCGACGGCTCGAAGGTGCTCCTCGACGAACCGGAGAGGGACGAGCGCCGCCCGGCTGCCCTCGACGAAGCCCGGCGCGTCACGGGCGTCACCGTCGGGTCGCGTGCTGATGCGACCCTTGAACGAGGGCCCGATGGCGGCGGCGAGCGGTGAGGGCGCCTCGAGCCTCGCTCCCTCACGCCAGAACGGCTGGCCGAACAGGGCATCGGCCGCGGCGAGCTCGAGCGCGGCCGCGCCGAACACCGCCACCCGTACCTTCACCGCGCGCAGGGGCCGGCCCGGGAGCGCCCACCCGAGCAGCGCGAGGCCGCCCCAGCAGCCCCCCAGCGCGAGCCCGGCGCCGCCGCCCGCCCGCGCCACGCCCTGCCACCACGCGACGCCGGCCATGGCTGCCGCGAAGGCGGCGAGGCCAAACGCCCTCAGCCACCGGGCTTGAGGCGGTCGGCCGCGCCGGGCCCTGGCCGAGACGGCGTCGAGCCCGAGGGCCGAGAGCACCGCAACGGCGAAGGCGAAGGCGACGAGGTACTTCGCGGGGTAGCGGAAGTGCGAGAGCGGGGGGAGCGACAGGAGCCACCGCGAGGGCGCGAACGAGGCGCCGAGCGAGAGCGCCGCGAAGGAGAGCCCGAACCACGCGAGCCCGCGCCCCTGCCGGCGCGTCAGCCCGAGCCCAGCGAGCGCCACGACGATGGTCCCCACGAAGACGGTGGGGAGGAAGTTCTGCTCCCCGCCCCAGTACTCGGGCCGGGGCAGGTCGGCGTTGAGCCACGCCGTCGCCAGCAGCCCGAGCGGCGGTGTCGACCAGGCCAGGGGCTCAGGCTCGAGCCCGGCCGCCCGCCTCGAGTGAAGGACGAACTCGAGGGCCGGCGCGAGCGTCGCTCCGACCAGCAGCAGGCTCACCCCGCCCGCGACCGCGCCGAAGTGCCACGGCGCCCGGCGCCGGCCGAGCAGCACGCCGGCGAGGACGAGCTCCCAGAGGAGCGTCTCGGGAGAGCCCCCGAGGAAGGCGAGCGCGAGGGCGATGGCGAGGGCTGCGGCAGCCCGGCCCGAGGGGGCGCGGCGCAGTCGCAGGGCCGCGGCGCCCACCCAGCCGGCCCAGGCGGCCGTCGACACGACGTTCTGTTGAATGGCCAGCTGCGTGAAGAGCGGTCCGAGCCCGAACGCCGCGCCCGAAAGCGCCGAGGCCCAGCGCGTTCGGCCCAGCGCGCGCGCACACCGCCAGGCCCCCGTCGCGGCGACGGCGGCGTGCAGCACCTGCTCCAGCGACACGGCGCGCGCTGGCGTGCCGCCCAGCATCGCGACCCAGCGAACCGGGTAGAAGGCCTGCGCCTGCAGCGTCGCCGCGAAGGGCTGGCCGAGGCGCTGCCACGGGTTCCACAGCGGCCAGTCGAGCGCGCGCGCCGCGTCGAACAGGAACGACGCGTCGGGGATGAAGAGCTGGAAGGCGTCGCGCCCGGCGAGCACCCGCCCCGCGAGGAGCGGGTGATAAAGGAAGAGGAGCGCCCCCAGCAGGCCCAACAGCCAGGGAAGCGAGCGCCGTCTCACGGCCGTGCGTTCTACCGCATCCGTCGAGACGCACGGGCGCCGTTCCCGGCGCCCCGGGTCACTCGCGCGCTGACCGGGTCCGCCAGCGCCACGCCCCGCGCGCGCCGCGGGCCTCCCCGCCTGTACCAGCGAAGGCGATGAACCACGCCACCACGCACAGCACGGGGTCAGTGCTCCAGTAGCGGCTCGTCGCCAGCACCGCGACGAGCAGGTGCGGCGCGAAGAGCCACCCCAACCAGTGCAGCACGCCGAAGGGGCCGCCGACGAAGAGCAGGGTGAACCGCGGGAACACCGCCAGCCCGAGGATCAGCAACCACGCGGTGCCCGGGTGCGCCTGGAAGAAGTCCATGGCGTCGGAGAAAAGCATGGAGCGTGCCCGGCGAACTGGAAGGACGGCCGCGATGGCTCCAGCCCCTGCGTCCGGGCGCCGGTGCTCGAGGCCGCGCGCCCCCTCGCGGCCGGAGCCGTCGAGGTGCACGGATGACCGCGGCGCGGGGGCGCAACCGACGGTGCACGCCGGCCTTCCCGCGCAGGCGTTGCGCGGCCCCGAGGAGCGGCGCGCCATCGGTGGTGAGGCCCCCGCCGTGCCGCCCCCAGCACCGGTGCCCACCTGACTCCTGGCTTGCCTCCCGAAGCAGGGGGGCCGCGGTCGGCGCGGCCCGGCCGCCGCGGTGCGCTCGTCACGGCCTGAATGACGGCGAGGCCGACCGACCTGGCTTCATGGTGGCGCGTCGGGCTTGCCGGTCGCGGCGGTTGAGGCTGGCCCAGGCCCTGCCGCGGGAAGTCTTCGCGGCCCCGCCGGTGGCGATGCTGAAGGACCCGGCGCTATCGTCCATCGACGTGCAACTCGCCATTCCCCGCGCGCCCAGAGCCGTTCGACTTCATCAGGTGCCGGGGGCGATACGCCGCGTCGGCCTCGTCGCCGTCATGTGCTTGACGGGGGGCGCGCTGTTGACGGGCGTGGCGTGGCTCGCGACGCGCTGGCTCACCGATGACGCGCGGTTCCTGCGCGAGGCCGTTCCCGTCGAGGGGGTGGTCGTCGCGGTGACGCCTGCGGGCGCGACGCGGACGGTGCATGTGATCTACCGCTTCGACGGGCGCCAGCACGCCGGCGCCGTGGCGATGGACGCGGAGCGGGCCAGCGGCCTGGGGAAGGGTGCGTCGATCGCCCTGCTGGTGAGCGTTGACGCCCCCGCGCACGCCCGGGAGCGAGGCACCATCGAGGCTGGCGCCCGGCAGGGGCCGCTGCTGGGCGCGGTGCTCGCCGTCGGGCTCGTCATGGCGACGCTCGTGCTGTTGCGAGAGGTGCGCCGGGCGACACGGCGCGAGGTCGAGCCGCTGCGCACCGGGGCTCTCGTCTGGCTCACGCCCGATGCTGCGCTGCCACAGGGGGGCCGTGAGCTCGCCTTCGCGGCCCACTTCCACCGCGACGACGTTCGGGTCGACGTCACGGCGCGGCTGGCCGGTGCGCGGCGTCCCGTGCGCAACGGCGACAAGCTGCTCGCCGCGGTGGCCCCCCGAGAGCCCACCTGGGTGCGGGTGGTGGACGAAGAGGTGGCCCTCGCGCTCGGGTGGTACCGGGCCTGACGTGGCCCGGGCGTCAGCGCGCGCGGGCGGCGCGGCGGGGCCGCTTCGGCGTCGATGGCGCAGGCGGGAGCGCCTCGTCGAGGGCCGTCTCCATCGCCGAGCTCATCCCCAGGTGCCGGGTCTCGGCGCGCGGCACCCAGCGCCACTCGACGTAGCCGTCCGGCGGTGCCTTCAGCCGCGGTGGCAGCGCCACCGGGAAGAGCCGCAGCACCAGGTCACGGTGAGTCAGCGTGCGCTCGAGCACCAACATCTCGGGCCCGATGGTGGCGCGCTTGCCGAACAGCTTTCGCAGGCTCGCGTAGGCGTTGTCGCCGCGCTCGAGCGGGAGCGAGGGCAGCTCCCACAGCCCGCCGAAGAGGCCCCGCTCGGCCCGGCGTGCCAACAGCACCAGCTCGCCCCGCTGGGCGAGCGCGACGGCGAGCTCGAGCCGCTTGCGGGGCGGCTGCTTCTTCGCGGGTGGCACCTCGGCCTGCCGGCCCCGCGCCTGCGCCCGGCACCAGGCGCGCACGGGGCACAGCAGGCACGTCGGTGACGCGGGCGTGCAGACGGTCGCGCCGAGTTCCATCAGCGCCTGGTTGAAGTCGCCAGGCCGCTCGCCGCGCACGAGCGTCGCCGCGAGCTGCCACAGGAGCGCCTCACGGGCCTTGTCTCCC
>JADCJJ010000612.1 GCA_020247085.1 Myxococcaceae bacterium
CAGACGCTCGGCCTGCCCGACAAGGAGGCGCTGACGCTGGGCTGCGGTGGTTCGGTGACGCTCGAGTTCACCGACAACGTCGTCGTCGACCTGCCCGGAAGCGACCTCTACGTCTTCGAGGAGGGGCCCGACGTCGAGCCGACCATCATCGAGCTGTCGGTCGACGGGAAGGCCTTCGTCGAGCTCGGCCGCATCGAAGGAGGGACGCGTGAGGTCGACCTGGCCGGCAAGGTGCCCGAAGACACCTTCTTCCGCTTCCTCCGCCTCACCGACGTCAACGGAAAGCGGTGCGGAGGCCGGTACCCCGGGGCCGACATCGACGCCGTCGGTGTGATGGGCGCGGCGTACCAGCTCCAGCTCTCGGCCGAGGTGCTGTTCGACTCGGGCCAGGCCACGCTCCGGCCCGAGGGCGAGGCTGCGCTGCGCGAGGTCGTCGGCCGGGTGAAGGCGCTCGGCAAGGCGAAGCTTCGCGTGCTGGGGCACACCGCTGAAGCTGTCCGAGGCGCGCGCCCAGGCGGTGGTGGCGTTCCTCTCGCGGCTCGAGGGGCTCGAGGGCGTCCCCGTCGACGGGAAGGGGTATGGCGAGCAGCGCCCGGCAGCGCTCAACGACACGCCCGAGGGACGGCAGCGGAACCGCCGCGTCGAGGTGCTGGTGGTGCCGCAGCCCTGAGATTCCGTCACGTCGAGCAAGCGGTTACTTCACGTGGTGGCCTCCAGCTTCGGCACGAATGCGCGCCGGGCCCGGCCGCTGCCGTCAGCCCCCGTCGGCGTCGTCACCTCGCGGCTGGCCCGGCGCCTTCTTTGCTCGTGGCCGATGCCAGTCGGGCGGCAGGAGTACCTGGCGCTCCCGTGCAGGGCGCGGCGAGGACGTCGGCGCGTGTCTGTGCGCGCGCCCCAGAGCCTCCGGCGCACCGCTCGTCCCCGGTGCTCCACGAGGCAAGGTTCACCCGGGCGCTGCCCCGTCTGGACGAAGGGAGTGCGGCTCGAGGCGTCGTCAGTCGCACGTCACGACGGTGCAGGCGCCCCAGACGCCGAGCCGGCTCGTCTTCGCCTGCGACTCGTAGGTCTCGAACTCATCGCGCCTGGAGCTCCCTGCTGGTGAGACGTAGAGCGTGCACGCGTAGCCCTGCTCGACGAGCGCGCGGTTCAGCTCGACGCCGCCGACCTTCACATACGCGAGGGTGCGCCCGAACCGGTCGGTGCAACCTCGCTCGTCGTAGGTGAGCTCGACCATCTGCCCAGTCACGCGCTCCGAGGTGAACTGCACGGCCTGCGCTCCGAAGCAGTCCATCTTCCCGCCCGTCGTCTCGGGCGTGTCCACGAGGAGCAGGCGAACGCGCCGGCCATCGGTCAGCTCGAGCGTGTCGCCGTCGATCGCACGCTTGACGATGGCCGACGAGGGCCCGCAGACGCTCGGGGGCGTGGGGGCGCTACACGCCGCGAGCGCCAGCCACGTCACCACTGCCCCGGGGGCTCGCATCACTCAGGGGGCGCCGCCATCGCAGAGCGGGTTGCGCAGCGTCGGGCTGCCGAAGTCGCCGAGCCCGCCGTCGGTCTGGAACCGGTTCGGCGCCACGCAGAGCGCCGCGGGCAAGTCGTTGATGGACGGGGTGATGAGCGTCGGGTCGGTCAACAGCTCGCCGGGCACCTGCCACGCCTTCGCGTTCGCCGAGGCGAAGAAGCTGAGCTCGTCGACGCCGGCGTCACCGCGGAAGAGGCGCAGCGTCTCGTTCGCGCTGTTGAGGCTCACGGTGCCGTACGTGGCCACCGGCGGCGGCAAGCCCCCGTTGACGAAGGCGTTCGAGTTCCGCGCCAGGATGCCGAAGGTGTTCGCCGGCAGCCGCAGGCAGCTCGCCGACGACACCGTCGTGCGCGAGTTGGCGTTCGCCACCGACAGCCCATTCAGGTCGACATCGGTGGTGGCGTAGACCTCGAACCACTCGCCCAGGGTGTCGGACACCGAGGGGCTCGCCATGACCTCGGTGATGACGAGGTCGCCGGGCTCGGCCGCGACGATGGGGCGGGTCACGCCGTTGTCGACGCAGGTGCCCGTCATCGCCTCGGCCGCGCACACGGGGTTCGTCGCGCCGGGCGTGCCGATGCTGCCGGGCGTGTACTCGTTGCCGGCCGGGGTGTCGCACCAGTTGGCCTCGACGGCGGCGTTGGCGGCGGTGGGCGTCGCGGGGCCGCCCAGCATGCGGCTCCGGCCCGAGCGCGCCGTGCGCACCCACGTGTACTCGGCGACCACCTTCGTGCCACAGCGCACGCCGACCGTCCCCGAGGTGTTGTTGAAGGCGCCGAGGTCGGCCCCATAGCTGTAGCGAATCCACGCTGGGTTCGGGCCCGAGCGCACGTCGCCGACGGCTACGGCCTGGAGGGGCTGCGCCACGAGCGCGCTGCGCACGACGTGCGTCCGGGCCGCCGTCGCGCCCTGGCGGAACGTCAGCGTGAGGCCCGCGAGGTCGATGGGCGCGGTGGTGGTGTTGAAGAGCTCGAACCACTCGAGGCCGGTGTCGGTGCTGGGCGGGTCGATCATCACCTCGGTGACGACGAGGTCGCCGGGGTTGATGGTGTTGCAGTCGAAGGTCGGCAGTCCGCCGTCGGGCTCTGAAGGCGCCCCGGCGTCGACGGCGCACGGCCCGTTGGGCGCCGCGGGCGTGCCGAAGTCTCCGGCGCTCCCCATCCACGCGGCGGCGGCGCGGCAGAACGACTCTGGGGCGTCGTTGAGTGCCGGGCGGATGTCGTCGGGGTTCGTCAGCAGCTCAGGTCGCAGCTGCCACGAGACGCCGACCTGCGAGGCGAAGAAGGTCGCGTCGTCGATGCCCGCGTCTCCGCGGACCAGGCGCAGCCGCTCGTTGGCCGGCGAGAGGCTCACGGAGAAGGTGGCCACGGGCTTCGGGAGCCCGCCGTTCACGAAGGAGTCTGTCGAGCGCGCGACGACGGAGTACCCCTGCGCCGGCACGGTGAGGCAGTCGGGCGACGAGAACGTCGCGCGGCTGGTGCTGGTGGCGAGGGAGAGGCCGTTCAGGTCAACGTCCGTCGTGGCGTAGAGCTCGACCCACTCGCCGAGCGTGTCCGTCACGGCCCTGGGGCTGGCCATCACCTCGGTGATGACGAGGTCGCCGGGCTCGGCGGCGATGATGGGCCTGGCGGCGCCGTTCTGCAGGCAGGTGCCAAGCATGGCCTCGGGGGCGCAGACGGGGTTGGGGCCCCCGGGCGTACCGGCGGCGCGGGGGGCGTACTCGACCGACGCCGGCGTGTCGCACCAGTTGGCCTCGTCGGCGACGCGCGTGGCGTCCGGCTCGAGGGGGCCGCCCAGCGTGCGCGAGCGGCCAGAGCGCGCCGCGCGCTTGTAGGTGTACTCGTTGATGGCCGTCATGCCGCACCGGAGCGACACCGTGCCCGAGGTGTTGCTCATCGCCCCGAGGTCGTCGCCGTAGCTGTAGGCGAGCCACGCGGGGTTCGGGCCCGAGCGCACGTCGCCGAGCGCCACGAAGCCCTTCGAGGGCACCGTCACCGACGCGCGAACGGTGTGGGACTTCGCCGCGGCCGTTCCGGAGCGGTAGCTCACGGTGTACCCGCGCAGGTCGATCGGGGCGCTCGTGGGGTTGAAGAGCTCGATCCACTCGCCGCCGGTGTCCGTGCCGTCGGGGTCGATCATCAGCTCGGAGATGACGAGGTCACCCGCCACGCGGCCCCTACAGGCGTCGGTCGGCGTCATCATCATGGGGTTGCCGCACGCGCCGAGGGCGAGCAGCCCGGCGAGTGGAAGTCCGCATCGCAGCATCGTCACCTCAGTCGTCCTCATCGTCGCGCGCGGCCCGCGTCTCGTCAGCCTCGTTGAGCAGCTTGTCGAGCTCCGACGAGGGCGCCAGCACCTGGCCCGGGAGAGACACTACCATCTGCAGGCGCTCCCAGCCCTTCTCGTTCTTGTACTTCTGCACCAGCCCGCGCACCTGCACGTACTCGCCCTTCTTGAATTGCAGCCCCGTCGAAATGAGGACGTCCTTGTCGAAGAAGACGACGTCGAAGTCGCTGCTGCGCGACCGCGCGAGCTTGACCACCGAGGGGCCGCGGCCGTCGGAGAAGCGGACGTCGCTGACCGAGCCGAGCACGATGGTCTCCTGGCCGACGCGGCTCTCGAGGCGCAGCATGGCGTCGAAGCGGGTGAGGGCGACGTAGGTGTCTGGGCTCTCTTCCGAGGCCTTCTCGAAGCGGTGAATGACGGCCTCGCGGGCTGCCCACCAGGCGAGGCGCTCGTCGTAGTCGGGGTAGGCCATGGCGCCAGGCTTCCAGATGCCGCGTTGGGCCTCGCGCGCCTCTTTCTCGGCCTCGACGAACTCGTGGTGGAACCGGCGGGAGCGCCCGTACTTCACGAAGTAGGGCGAGTAGCCCGCGCGGACGCACTCGACGTTGTAGTTGACCCACTCGCCGTTCCGCTTGGCGAAGACGTAGGCGAGGTAGCGGCCGTAGAAGTCGCGGATCTCGGCGGGGTGGTCGCGCTCGAGGCGCACCGAGCGCACCCCTTCGAAGAAGCCCTGGGCGAACTTCTTGCCGTCTTCACCCAGCGGCGTCGCGTACTTCACCGGGCGCAGCGAGGTGCCCTTCATCTTCTTCTTGTACGCCTCCCAGCCAGCGGCGAAGGCGGCGCGCTCCTTGTCCTTCTTGAAGGTCTCCTCGGTGTCGAGCCCCAGCAGGCGCATGCTCGAGGTCAGCCCCTTCACCCGAATGGTGTCACCGTCGAGCACGCTCGAGGCGCCGTCGATGGGGAACTCGCCGAGCTCGAGGCTGGCGACCTCCATCTTCTTCATCAGCGCGCGCGCCTCGTCGGCGGTGTACCGGCGCGTGGCCTCGGTGGCGGGGCAGCCGAGGACGAGGAGGGTCGCGAGGGCGGAGCGGAAGGCGCGCATGGGTCAGAAGCTCGTCCTCACGTCGAGGAGGAAGCGGTGCTCGGGCGAGGGCTGGCGTCGCAGGGTGGAGGAGCGTCGATCGAGCCAGATGTACAGATCGTACCGCAGCGCGACCTTCGTTCCTTTGAATGGCAACCAGGCAGCTTCGGCGAAGGTCCACAGGGACTCTTCGTAGGTCGTCGGGCTGTCGATGCCCTGGTTGAGGTAGCGGGTGCGCGCGCGAAGCTGCAGCCAGTCGACGGGCTGCGAGCGGACCTCGCCCCAGATCTGCAGGTCCTCGCGCAGCTTCTCGCGGTAGGCGCTGTTGAGGTCGTCGCGCCAGGTCCACGCGGCCTGCTCGACGAACACCAGCGCCTTACCGAAGGGCTTCACCTCGGCGCGCTGGGCGAGCCGGTAGTTGTCGCACGTGAAGAACGTCACCTCGCCGTCGAAGTCGTCGGGCGCGTTGAGGGGCTCGAAGGCGATGTTCGCGATGTCGGCCTGGGTGCAGCTGCCCCGCTCGCTCTGGGCGAGGTTCCGGTCGGACACGCGGAACCAGACGCCGGGCTTGAAAAACTTCCAGCCGGTGAAGTCGACGCGGCTCAGCAGGATGAGGTTGGCCGTGCCCGCTGGCCCCGAGCGGCCGGCGAAGGGGAGCGCCCAGAAGTCGGCCGTCGCGCGCAGCTGCCAGTCCTTGCTGGGCTTGCCGAAGTAGCGAAGGCGCGCTCCGAGCTCGTTGCGCGCGCGCTGGCCCGCGTCCTCGTCGGGCCCCGAGAAGGGCCGCGCGTAGGGGTTCAGATACCGGTTGTCGTAGTACCGGAGCACCAGCTCGAGCTCGTGGTTCTTCGGCGCCCAGGTGGTGCGCTGAATGGCCGCGAAGCCTCCGCCGGCGTTGCCGATGGCCCGGTCGAAGCTGCGCGCCACCTCGAGGTGCAGGTTGAAGTCCGAGATGACCGCCTGCGCGTCGACACCGATGGCGCCATAGGCGCCGCCGTTGGGGTACCGGGAGGTGTCCTGGAAGTCGACCTGAATGGAGCTCCCCGGCGGGACGGTGTTGAAGAAGGGCGCGGCGCCATAGCCGGTGACGCCGAAGCGGAGCCGGTAGTTCGGCTTGAAGTCGACGTGGCCACCGCCGGCGAGCTCGTCGAAGAACGTGGGCAGCGTCGCGTAGCGCAGGCGCCAGCCGGTGTTCGGGTCGGTCGGCGTGACGATGGAGAAGCGCGGCGCGCCGCAGTCGTCGCCGCCCATGCGGGGGTCTGGGCACCGCAGCCGATCGTACAGGTCGTACTGGTACACCCCGCGGGACTGGTACGAGAGGAACCCGTACATCGACATCGAGGCCTGATCGCCGAGCTCGAGGTTCTCGAGGCTGGCGGCGACCCCGCGGAAGACGTCGCGGGTCTGATAGTCGGCGGTGACGTACTGGCCCGACGGCTCGCACTCCGGGGAGCGCTCCGAGCCGGTGTCGGTCGAGACGCGGCAGCGGCTGGCGAGGTCCTGGGCGCGCCGGTAGTCGTCGGTCAGGTAGATGCCTCGCGGCGTCACCCGGCGGGTGTTGTCGAGCACCAGGCGCTCGGCGAAGCCCAGGGTGTACGTGCCGACCACCACCCGGCGGTTCGCGTTCTGCCACTGAAGGAAGAAGCGCGGGGCGTCGGGCCGGTAGCGGTAGCCCTCCGAGACGAGGCCCAGCGCGGGATCGTACCGGGGCGTCACCGGGTCGAGCCGGCTGCCCGTCGCCATGAAGCCGGCCGTGAGGTCGAGCGGGAGCTTCACGCGGCCGGTCGCAAACAGCGGCGGGGCCAGGTTGTCCTGGAGCGTGTACTGCGTGACGAGCCGAAGCTTGCCGCTCACCGGCAGCCGCGCTCGCTCAGCCTCGATGCGGATGTAGGGGGCGATGCCGACGAACTGCTCGGGGGTGATGGCCTCGATGCCGACGAGCTCGGTGGCATCGTCGATGCGACCCTTTTGCTCCCGGTAGAGGAGGATGCGGTCGACGTCGGCGTAGGTGAGGCCTGGCAGATCGTACAGGCGCTCCCGGGTGGCCGTGTTGAGGTCGACGCCCTCGCGCATGAGCTCGAGCAGCGTGTCCGCGGTGTCCTGCGAGAGGTCCCCTCGCTGGTACATTGCGAAGATGTCTTCTTCATCTTCGGCGTTGACGGCCGTCTCGTAGATGGCCCCGAGCGCTGACGAAGCGATGAGGCTCGAGGCGACGACGAGGAGCGAGCGCATCAAGGGTCCCTCACCCTTGCTCAGACCGAGGGGCCGAATCCAGACGTTTCGGTGACGGGGCGCCGGGGCCTCGTTTCGGAGGCCGTCCTCAGTTCGAGAGCGCGCCCTGGGTGATCCAGTCGCGGATCAGGGTCTGTTGGGCCTGGCCGAGGTTACTGCCCAGGGGCATCCGGCTGCCGCATGTCTGCGTACCGGCGACCTTCTTGAACAGCAGGCTGTTGGCGCCATTGCCGGCCTGAATGCGCGCGCCCTGGGCGTCGCAGGGTGACCGCGTCGCGTTCCCGCGGACGAAGTCGAGCGCCTGCGCCGAGGTTCCGAGGCCGTGGCACCCGCCGCACTGCCCGACGAGGACGGGCGCGACATCGTTCATGAAGCTCACCGAGGCGCTGCCCCCGGCCGAGCCACCCGCGCTGCCGCCGGCCGAGCCGCCCGCGCTGCCCCCGGCCGAGCCGCCCGCGCTGCCCCCGGCCGAGCCGCCCGCGCTGCCTCCGGCCGAGCCACCC
>JADCJJ010000613.1 GCA_020247085.1 Myxococcaceae bacterium
CGCGAGCCGAGTCAGTGCGGGAACTGATCGCCGGGATGTGCGCGGCTGATCGAGGCCCGGCCTCCTGAACGGTTACCGAAGGCCAGGGTCTCCGCAACGGACAGATCGAGCCGGTACGGGCTGACGCGATGACGCAGGCGCCCAAGCACCAGCGGCGCGGAGAGGTGGAGGGGCACGTCGCCAGCAAGGTGCCAGAGGCCGTGATGCCCCGCGTTGCCCTGGAGCGTGTCGGCGAGCATCACGCCGCCGTGGAGAAGTCCCTGCAGCGCGGTGAAGTCGACGAGCGCAAGGCTCGCCTCCGGGTGCTTCGCGCCGCGGTACAGCGCCAAGCCCCACGCGAAGAAGATCGCGACGAACATCCGTTCGTAGGCCAGGTGGTACGGCGGCCAGCGCCCCACCTCGGGCCACCAGACGAACGTGGAGGTCGCGAGCGCGAGCGCAACGCCGTAGACGCGCATGGCGAGCCCGAGCGACCGGGAGGGGGCTTGAAGCTGCATCCGGGGTCTCCTTCGACGTGCTCTTGAGGACCGGCAAGGCTCAATGGCGCGGCGCTGTCTTCACCGTGTGAGTGGCATCATCGACCACGACGGCGCGTTGCGTGAACGAGTGCAGCGCGGGTGAGACCTTCGTTCTACCCGGAGAGCCGCGCGCCGGAGAACGGCCCCGCCGCCGGTGAGCGTTTAGCAGGACCTGTTGAACGCTCTCTGTTCCTCTCTCCCCGGAGGACAGAGAGAAGGCCCGGAACCTGTCCGCGGCGGCGGAGAAGGGTGGGGGCGGGCACTCTCTGGTCGGCGACGGCCGCGGTGAGGCCCGCCGCCACCGGCGCAGCAAACCCTCGGGAACAAGGCCGAAAAAGACGAAACCCCCGAGGATTTCTCCTCGAGGGCTTCTGTGAAACGAACCCGTCGGAATTTCTACGACGGGAAAGATTGGCTCAAAATCTGTCCGCCCAGCCGGGTGTTAACCCGCCGGTCAGTCGCCAACGTTGGCCTACTCACACAGCAAAGGCGACGGTCGAATCGAGCGGGGACGCGCTCAGGTTCGGAGCAGGACCGCCAGGACGGGCTTCGCCCAGTCGGGGCAGGTCGCGAGTTCGCAGTGCGAGGTGATCCGCCCGCCCTCACTGTGAAGCAACTCCCGGGGGGCTGGTGCTTTTCCCGTCTTCGGATCCGCCCGGATGCTGTTGTCGAACACGCGCAGCTCCGTGAGCCGGGGCGCGAGCTTCACGAGGTTCTTGATGCTCGAGCTGTAGCGCTCCCGAATCTTGGGCTCGGGGATGTCGTGCCCGCCGGCCTGCACCCGGGAGCGCACGCGCTCGATGTGCAACTCGACCTTCTCGAGGCCCACGAAGAAGAGGGCCACCTCGAGCCCCTCATCGAGCGCCTTGACCAGCAACTCCGTGATGGTGGAGCCACCGAGCGTCGTCTCGAAAACGAAGTCCGACTTCTCACGAATGGCGTCTTCGAGCCGGCGCCTCCCTTCGTCCCACGCGCGCGAGTTCGCCTCGTCCTGCGTCATCGACTTCGAAGCGGCCAGGAACTTCCGCGTCACCTCGTCAGGGTTGAAGTACTCGCCTCCGCTCTGACGCAGCTTCTCCCCGACCACGCTGCTCTTTCCCGCTCCGTTGACGCCAGCGATGACCGTGATGCGTGCGCGCTCAGCCATGCTTCTTGGCGCCCGCGACAGCGGCCTCTCCGAAGGCTCCGGGAGCCGCGGTGAAGAGCGAGCGGGCCGCGGCACGCGCCTTGGTCGTTCGCATCCGAGCGACCATCTCGTCGAACTCCTGCGTCAACGCCTTCAGGTTCGGTTCGTGTTTGGCGAGCAGCTCGCTCATGCGGTCGATGGAGACCAACACCGCCTTCGGCGAGTCGTGCTTGGTGATGACGACCGCTCCATCCTGGACAGCGGTATCCAGCACGGAGGCAAAGCCATTCTTCGCGCTCGTCGCCGGCACGGACTGCGTCGTCGCTGCGGACCGGGTGATGGCGCGCAGCATGGAGAAGAGATTTCGGTTCTGTTCCACGCCCAGGGACACGACCCGCGTCAGCGCCTTCGAGTCTGCCGACTTGTGGAGCACCTGCACCACCCCGACCTCGGCCGCAGTCGCAGCCAACTCGTTCGAGGTGTTCGAGGTGATCCACACCACCGACGCTGCCGCTCCCTGTTCGTGCAGGCGGCGAACCAACGAGACACCATCGACCATCGGCAGGTCGAGGTCGACGACGACGACGTCGAACGCTTCCTGGCCTGCGAGTTCGAGCGCGTCCTTTTCCTTCGCGACGCTCTTCAGCTCGAAGCCCGAACGCGCCATGGCGCGCGCCGCAGAGCCGCTCGCGGCACCCTCAAGAATGAGCACTCGACCCTTGGGCTGAAGCTGCATCACCCAAGAATAGCCAGATTGACCATTTTGGCAACCGAGGCGCTGATGTCCCAGGGAGGCCGAGCATCCCGCGTTTGCACCACACATGAACGCGACCGGTGACGTCGAACGGAGTGGATGCTTCCCGGACCCAGAGGTGTGGTGGCCGAGGCCGCACGGTTGCGGCTTCGGAGACTCCATGCATCGGATACCCTTCGAAATCCGTCCGCCCAGTTCGAGCTGTTGACTCGCCGGTCGGGTCCAACCATCTGAACTATCAGGGTAAAGCCGCCGCAAATCGGTCCGGGGGACAGGGCGGTCTTGAGAAACGCCTGCGCTCGGCGTATCTGTTATTCTGATACCCGTCATGTTGCCGCGCCCCACGATCGAAGCTTTCGACGCGCACCTCGCGAGCCTTCAGCTCCGCCTGGAGGCCATCGTCGTGGGCGGCTCCGCGTTGGCGCTTCTCGGTGTCACCAGCCGGCAGACGCGCGACTTTGACATCATCGCCCCGGGGCTTCCGCCCACCATCCTCGAGGCGGCGAAGGCCTTTGCGCGCATGCAGCGCGATCTCGGGCTGGAGCTCCTCGACGACTGGCTGAGCAACGGTCCGATGCAGCTGGGAGATGTGCTCCCCGACGGCTGGCGGCTCCGCGTCGTGCTCGCCTTCGAGGGCAAGGCGCTGGTGCTCCACTCGCTCGGTCGCGCCGACCTGCTCAAGACCCATGCGCGATCGGTTTAGGGAGCATGTCCAAGTCCCCGTTCCCGCTTGAGTTTCGCACGCTCGCGCCGCTGGTTGCGAGACCGGGCGACGACGCTGGCGATGCGGAGCAGACGCTCCTCCAGCTGCGCGAG
>JADCJJ010000614.1 GCA_020247085.1 Myxococcaceae bacterium
CTTCCGATCTGAGCGCCCCCCCGCGGTCCGCCCCTCCGCAGCCGCTCGCCCCGCCGCCCCAGCCGGTGGAGCACGCGTCGTGGCCGCCGCCGGCCATCGACGAGCACAAGGTGCTGCACGTCTTCAACTTCATCTTCCGTGAGGTGCGCGACGAGGTGGCGCGCCGCGGGCAGCTCGAGCAGTTCCTCACCTCGGCGAACGCGGCGCTGCGGGGCTCGGGCGTGTCGACCTCGCCGGTGCTGCGCGGCCTGTCCTTTCAGGCCGACGGGAGCCTCGACGAGGCGCAGGTGCTGGCGCGCTACGGGCAGCACAAGGTCGATGGGCAGCTCGGCTCCGAGCCGCTCATGTCCTTCAAGCAGGCGCTCTCCGACGTCATGTTCTTCCTCCTGTTCCAGGTCGGCGAGCTGCTCGAGTCGCGCGCCGACGAGGAGCTTGCGCGGCGGGTGAAAGAGCTGCTCAGCACCATCGACATGAAGTGAGCCGATGCGGCCCTTCCTCACCCACGAGGTGCCCGGCTGCGGCGGCGTCTTCAAGGCGACGCCCGAGGACTTCGAGGTGGAAGAGGTGCCGGCCTACCTGCCCAACGGCCAGGCCGACGGCGAGCACGCCTTCCTCTGGATCGAGAAGCGCGGCCGCTCGACGCCCGAGGTCGCCCGGCTGCTGGCGCGGCACCTCGGCCTGGGCGACCGCGACGTCAGCTGGGCGGGGCTCAAGGACAAGCAGGCCGTGACGCGGCAGTGGCTGTCGCTGCCGGCCCGGGCGCTGCCGCGGCTCGAGGGCTTCTCGGCGCCGGGCGTCACCGTGCTACAGACGGCCCGCCACCGGAACAAGCTGAAGACCGGCCATCTTCAGGGCAACCGCTTCACGCTGACGCTGCGGGGCGTGGCCGACGCGAGCGCGGCGAAGGCGAGCTTCGAGTTGCTGACGACGCGCGGGGTGCCCAACGCCTTCGGCGCCCAGCGCTTCGGGGCCCGCAACGACAACGCGCAGCGCGGGCGGGCGCTGCTGCTGGCCGGCGGCCGTCACCGCGACCGCTTCGAGCGCAAGCTGTTGCTGTCGGCGTACCAGTCGTCGCTCTTCAACGAGGTGCTCTCGAGGCGGCTCGCGCGCGGCCTCTTCTCGACGGTGCTGCCGGGCGACGTGCTGCAGCGACACGAGACGGGCGGGAGCTTCGTCTGCGAAGACCCGGGCGTCGACCAGCCCCGGGCCGAGGCCTTCGAGGTGAGCCCCACCGGGCCCATGTTCGGCCCCGAGATGCGGAGGCCGGCCGGCGCCGCGCTCGCACTCGAGGACGAGGTGCTGTCGGCTGACGGCGTGACGCACGAGACGTTCGCGGCCGGAGGCGACGAGACGCGCGGCACCCGACGCCTGCTGCGCGTCTTCCTGAAGGACCCATCGTTCGAGGCGACGGGCGACGTGGTGCGTCTGGCCTTCTGCCTGCCGGCGGGCAGCTATGCCACCGAGGTGCTGCGCGAGCTGCTCAAGCCAGCCCTCGACGACGCGCTGCCCGCGACCGATTAGACCTCACGAGCGGTTGTTGAGGAACAGCGCCGCCTGGTGCGCGAGGTACGCCAGCACGCCCACCTCGTGCTCGGCGAACTGGGGCCCGTCCTTGCGGTTGATGAGCTGCAGGCACCCAAACGAGCGCCCGTGCGTCATCATCGGCGCGCACAACAGCGAGCGCGTCTCGTAGTCGATCTTCTGGCCGATGGCGGCGTAGAAGCGCGGGTCCTTCTGCACGTCGCTCACGGCCACCGACACGCCCTCGAACGAACAGAAGCCGGCGATGCCCGTGCCGGCGGGGATGACCACCTTGCTGCGCAAGAGCTCCTGCGCCTTGGGGCCCGTCGCGGTGATGAATGCCAGGTCGCCGGTGGCGAGATCGGCCTGCAGCACACTGCCGGCCTCGGCGGGCACCTTCTCCATCGCGAGCGCGAGGACGAACTGCATGGCCTCGACGACGTCCTTCTTCGCGTTGAGGTCGATGATGCGCATGAAGACGTCGGCGAGCATGTCTTCGGCGGTCTGCTTGCCCTGAATCGCCGAAGGGCTCGACTTCTGCCGCCCGATGGGCGCGGTGACGGGCTTGACCGGGTGCTCGAGCTCCTCGACGTCCTCCTGCTTCACCTCGATGCGCGGCGACGACTTGCTGCTGATGCGGCTGCCCGACGACGCGCGGTAGGGACGACTCGGAGGCTCCGGGCTGGGCTCGGCCTTCTGCGTGGTGACCGCCGCGGCACGGGTGGCAGCCTTCGCGACCTCGGCCGGGGGCGGCACCGCCGGCATCGTCTTGTTCGGGTCGAACGTCGGCTCGGTCTTCTCGCTGCGCGACGGAGGCGCCGCGGGCCGGCCCGGGTCGGTCTTCGCCTCGGCCCGCACCTGCGCCGCGGGGCGGATCTGCGAGGGCCGCTTCACCTGCGCCTTCGCGGCCTCTTCGTCTGACAGCTCGCGGATGCGAAAGACCCGCCCGCTCATGTTGTCGGTGATGTGGATGGATTGGTCCTCTTGAACGTCAACCATCACGTTCGAGCTGACCGCGCCCTGCTCCCCCAGCTTCTGCATGCCCGCCTTGAGCGCCGCCATCCAGTTGTCGGCGTTCACCTTCAGCGTCATGTTGAAGCCCCCCGCTTCGGGCGCCGGAATGTGAACCTCGTATTTAGGCATGAACGGACATAACCAGATTTCTCGAAGCAACTGAACGACCAGTGCAGCGAGCCCCACACACCGACGGCAGGTGAGCCGCGCCTCGGGGAGCGCCTTCTGGGGTCGTTCGTCGAGCTCGACCCACTCGCCGCGCCGGCGCACGCGGCCGTCGAGGTGACGCGGCTTTTCCGAACCGCCCTCGAGCAGGCCCGGGCCGCGCTCCCTCACGCCCCCACGGCCGAGCCTCTGGCCCCGGCGTCGCCGCAGGCCGCGCTCGACGTCGAGGCCGTCTCCACGCGGGCCGGCCTCGACCCGAAGGCGCTCGACCAGGGGCGCAAGGCCGAGCGCTGCCGCAGACGTGGCCCGGCCGGGGGTGCCCCTGCGGCGCGCAGGTGTTCGTCCAGGACCACCGGAGTCGGCCGCCCGCCGACCCCGGCCCTGCGAGCGGCGACGCCGTCACTGCTCGACGATGTTGAACTCGGTGCGGCGATTCTCGGCGCGCCCCGACGCCGTCGAGTTGCTGGCGATGGGCTTGGTCTCGCCGAAGCCGACCGCCTCCATGCGCCCGGGGTCGATGCCCAGCTTCAGCAGCGCCGCGCGCACGGCGTCGGCGCGGCCTTGCGACAGCTTGAGGTTCTTCACGTCGTCGCCGACCGAGTCGGTGTGCCCCTCGATGCGCACCCGCTTGATGCCCGGGTTGTCGGTGAGCGCCTGGGCCACCTCGGAGAGGATCTGCTGGCTCACCGGGCCGACGATCTTCGCGCTCCCGGTGGCGAAGTTGATCTGCTTCTTGATTTCGATGCGGTCCTTCGTCACCTGCACCAGGGAGTACCTCTTCGGGCAGCCCCGGCTCTCGGCCACGCCCGGCTGGTTGGGGCACTCGTCGCCCTCGTCGGGCACGCCGTCGCCATCGTTGTCGGGGTCGGGGCACCCGTCAGCGTCCTGGAACAAATCCTTGTCCTCGGCGACGCCCGGGCAGGCATCGGTGCCATCGGGAACGCCGTCGCCGTCGTTGTCGAGGTCGGGGCACCCGTCGGCGTCCTCGAAGCCGTCCTTGTCCTCGGGCTCGTTCGGGCACTTGTCCTTGTCATCGGCCAGGCCGTCGCCGTCCTTGTCGGTGATGGGGCAGCCGAGGTTGGGAATCGGCCCGGCCTCGTTCGGGCACGAGTCGGCCTGGTCGACGAGCCCGTCGCCGTCGTTGTCGACCTCGGGGCAGCCGTCGTCGTCCTGGAAGCCGTCGCGGTCTTCGGCCTGGTCGGGGCACGCGTCGGCCGGGTCGGCGATGGAGTCGCCGTCACGGTCCTTCGGCGCCTCGACGGGGCAGCCCTTGTTCTCTGCCGGTCCGGGCAGGCGGGGGCAGCGGTCGTCGCCGTCGACGACCCCGTCAC
>JADCJJ010000615.1 GCA_020247085.1 Myxococcaceae bacterium
ACGCAGCGCCTCGAGTTCACCGGCGGGCCGCTCTGGCACTCACAGAACCACGTCGGGCAGTCGTCGCTCGTCGAACACGCAGGCGCCGAGCTAGCCGCCGCGCCACCACCGTTCGACGCGGGCCTTCCACCCGCCTGGCCTCCACCCGAGCCGCCCGTTCCGACGCCGACGCCCGTGCCGAAACAGCTCCCCGCCACGCAGGTCTGCGTCGAACCGCAGCTGTTGCATGACGCACCGCCCCGGCCGCAGGCGTTGTCCGACGTACCCGAGACACAGGCGCCGCTCGCCGTGCAGCAGCCACTGCACGTCCTCACGTCGCAGACGGGCGGCACCCCGCAGGCAACGAACAGCATTGAGCCCAGCACCACCGCGCGATGAATCGACATGAACCCCTCGTGGAATGAACCGACGAGGACGATTGGGGGGAGCGCCGGAGTTCCGTTACGCGCTCCCGAACTCACCCGCGAGCGCGAGAGGCTCGCCGACTCAGGGGCAACCCATCTCCAGGTTCTCTTTGCTCACCGGCACGTCTTCGACGGCGGGGGCGTAGAGATTGGCGAACCACCCGCTCAACCATGGGCTCTCGAGCTCTGCCGCGGCGGGCTCGACCACCCGCACCTTCACCGCGACCTGTTCACCGGTCCGGTAGTCGGTGACGGTCAACAGGTAGCTCGAGCCACGTCTCGAGACCGAATCGATGCAGCCCCCGACTTCGGAGTAGTCGTCAGCGTTCATGCCAATCAGGAACCAGCGGCGGCATGAGGTGTCGTTGCCGCGAGGTTGGTAGTTCGGCGGACGAGTCTGGAAGAAGAGGGCCGCGCGCTCTCCACACACGCTCTGGTGATGTCGATACCGGCCCCGACCGATTCGCTCTACCCCGACCAGGGACATCGCCTGGAGCGAGTCGAGCCACACGTTCCATGGGGGGCCCTCGACGTTCAAGAACGCTCTGTTCAGCGCTTCCGTGCTCCATTGGGTTCGAACGGAGAGCGGGGTCACGGTCTGGCCTTGAGGGTCGTGCCGGAAGTGCTCCACCACCACCCGGCCCGCGGCAAAGAAGGTCAGCCGAATCAGCCGATCGTCGGCGCAGCGTTCAGCGGCTGCGTCGACCGCGTCATGGATCCCCAGCGCTTCGTCCATGAGAGCGCGCGCGGGGTCGGGGGCCAGAAGACGCCGCGCCTTCGCCTTTCGGGCGGGCACCTCATCCTTTCGCTCGGTGCTGCATTCGGCACTGAAGAACGCCTGCCGAAAGGCCTCGCGCGACTGAGCCGATGTGACGTCCAGCATGACGGCCCGCTCCGCGGCCACCAGCCGCGTTGCCGCAGGTGAGGTCTGGTCGGTGGCGGCGGCGAGCAGAGTGGCGAGCACGGGCCGAGTCGGCGTCACCAGCTCGCTCTTGAGATAGCCCTCGGCAGTCCCACCGTCTCCGTCGAGTTGACAGGTGACCGCTTCGAAGCCGCCACTGGGGGGCGACTTGCGAACGCATGACGTTGCGATTCGAACCCGAGCCACGATGCCAGCATCGGCATCGGGGGCAGCGCGAAGGTTGGCGCTCGACGCGGTCACATAGAGCGTCGCGTCGGGAACTGCCGCCACGGCCAGCAGGGGACCGAGCAGCCCGATGACGCGCACGGGGCGGCTCACGGCCCCGGCTCCAGAGCGGCCTCGCGGAGAGGCGCGAACCGCGCTTCTCCCTCGACCGATTCCTCGAAGGTCAGCAGCATCTCGGTGATGTTGACGGCTGGCGGAAGGTGGAGCAACCCCCTGCTGGGGTCGTCGACGCGGCCCGGTTGCGGCGCCGATGGTTCGTGGCCGAAGCGCCTGGAGCCGAAGAACACTCCAGCCGACCCCCGCTCGGTGCGCGGTGAAGGTCGCTTGCCTGATGCGCCCCACGCGGCGGCGACGGCGCCTGGGTGGCGACCGCCGTGCTGACGTCGCGCACCACCCCACCGGCGCCTCCGTTGGTCTCGCAGCGCAGCACCGACGGCACCGCCGAGGCCGTGGTTACCGGACGGGGCGGCGCGGAGCGTCCGTCACCCACCAGCGTGGACCGGGCCGAGCCGGACGCTGTAGGGTGTCGCTCGCGTCATGGCCGGCAAGCGCATCATCGTCATCACAGGCATGTCGGGCGCCGGCAAGTCGACGGCCATTCGGGCGCTCGAAGACTCGGGCTTCACCTGCATCGACAACCTGCCCGCGCCCCTGCTGATGAAGGTGACGGAGCTGGGCGACCCGACGCAGCGCCTGGCCTTCGTCATCGATGCGCGCGAAGGAGAGTTCCTCAAGGACGCGCCCCGGGCCATCGACGAGGCGCGGCGCGCAGGCCACGAGGTGCAGGTGCTCTTCCTCGACGCCTCCGACGAGGCCATCGCGCGGCGGTTCAGTGAGACGCGCCGCCGGCACCCGCTCTCGGAACGCGGCACGGTGGCTGACGGCCTCGCCAAGGAGCGCGGCCTGCTCGCCGAGCTGCGCGAGGCCGCCGAGCACGTGCTCGACACCTCGACGATGACGGTGCACGAGCTGCGGCGCCAGGTGATGGCCCGCTTCGGCGTCACCAGCAGCAGCGAGCTCGCCATCATGGTGATGAGCTTCGGCTTCAAGTACGGCGTGCCCAGCAACGCCGACCTCGTGCTCGACGTGCGCTTCCTGCCCAACCCCTTCTTCGTGCCCGAGCTCAAGGCCTTCACCGGGAAGGACCCGCGCGTCTCGGAGTTCGTCCTCGCGCAGGAAGGCGCTGCCGAGTTCATCGTGCGCGTCGAGGGGCTCCAGCCTTCAACTCACGCCACACCAGCACGCGCTGCTGCCAGAGGCGCTGTGGACGAAGGACGGCGAGGAGGTGACACTGCCCGCCCCCGACGACTCA
>JADCJJ010000616.1 GCA_020247085.1 Myxococcaceae bacterium
AGCTCACCACCACCACGCTGGCCGCGAAGATCGCCGCCGGCACCTTCAAGGCGAACATCGCGCGCAAGGGCCGCTGCGCCATCACCGCGCTCGAGCGGGGCGTCGAGCGCGTGCACGTCATCGACTCGCGCACCCCGCACAGCATCATCGCCGAGTTCTTCACCGACCAGGGCATCGGCAGCCTCGTCACCCTGGGTTGAGTCCGTTCGCTGCTTCGAGAGAGGAGTCACGCCATGGCGCTCGCCAAGACCGATGCTTCCGGAGGCGCTGGGCTGTTGCCCGAGGTGCTCGCGTTCTCGAGTTCGTTGTCGCTCGACCGGCAGCTGCTCAAGGAGGACCTGCTGGGCTCGATGGCCCACGTCACGATGCTGGGCCGCACGGGCGTCATCCCGAAGGCCGAGGCGAGGGCGATTCGCGACGGGCTCGTCGACCTGTGGAGGCGCGACGCCGCTGGCACGCTGGCGCTGCCCGACGAGGAAGACGTGCACATGGCGGTCGAGGTCGAGCTCAACCGCACCATCGGCGCGCCGGCCGCGCTGCTCCACTCGGCGCGGAGCCGGAACGATCAGGTGGCGACCGACCTGCGCCTGCACGTGCGCGACGCGCTGGGCCAGGCGCTCTCGTCACTGTGCGGCCTCATCGGCGAGCTGGTCGAGCGCGCGAAGAAGGACGGGCACGTGCTGATGCCCTCGTACACGCACCGGCAGCGCGCTCAGCCGATCTCGCTGGGCTACTGGCTCTCGTCGTACGGCGCGGCCTTTCTGCGTGACGCGCAGGCGTTCGCGTTCGCGCTCGACCAGGCCGACGCGCTCGCGCTGGGGAGCGGCGCCATCTCGGGCAGCTCGCTCGGCATCGACCGCGAGGTCACCCGCGGCCTGCTGGGCTTCTCGCGCCTGACGCTCAACGGGCTCGACACGGTGGGGGAGCGCGACTTTGCGCTCGACTACCTCTACGCGACGGCGCGCTTCCTCGTTCACGCGAGTCGGCTGTCGACCGACCTCATCGACTTCACCACGCCCGAGTTCGGCTTCGCCTCGCTGTCGGGCGACATCTCGATGGGCAGCTCGATGATGCCGCAGAAGAAGAACCCCGACGTGTTCGAGCTCATCCGCGGGAAGTCGGGCCGCGCGGTGGGCAACCTGATGGGGCTCCTCACCACCGTGAAGGGGCTGCCCGGCGGCTACAACCGCGACCTGCAGGAGGACCGGGGCCCCCTGCTCGAGACGAGGCCGCTCTTGTCGGGCGTGCTCTCGGTGCTGCGCCTGTCGCTCCCGCACGTCACCTTCCACCCCGACAAGTGCCGGGCAGGGCTCGACGAGGGCTTCACGCAGGCGACCGACCTCGCCGAGGCGCTGGTGAAGAAGGGCATGCCGTTTCGCGTGGCCTACAAGCACGTCGGCGCGCTGGTGCGCCGGTGCCAGGAGCTGGGCCTGCCGCTCACGAAGGCGACGGCCGAGCTGGCGCGCTCCATCGACCCGGCCATCGACGCCGACGCGCTGTCGGTGCTCGAGCCCGCGGGCGCGGTGGCGCGCAAGCGCTCGGCCGGGAGCACGGGGCCGCAAGCGGTCGAGGCGCAGCTGGCGGCGCTGACGAGCCAGGCCGGGGCGCTGGCCACGAAGGCCGCGGCCGTGCCCAGCCTGCTGGTCCTGTTCGAGCAGCTGTCGAAGGCGGCCATCTGACGTCTGGTTTCGTTCTCTCTCTCGAGAAGGGCTCACCCATGAAGCGCGACTTCCTCAACCTGTTCGACCTCTCGAGCGACGAGCACAAGGCGCTGTTCCACCGCGCGCGCGCGCTCAAGGACGCCCGTCGGCAGCGCCGCGTGGTGACGACGATGGCCGGCCGCACGCTGGTGATGATCTTCGAGAAGGCCTCGACCCGCACGCGGCTGTCGTTCGAGGCGGCGATTACGCAGCTGGGCGGCTCGGCGATCGACCTGTCGGCCGTCAACAGCCAGACGGCGCGCGGTGAGCCGCTCGCGGACACGGCGCGGGTGACGGGCCGGTACTGCGACGTGGTGATGATGCGGACCTTCGGCGACGAGCGGCTGGCCGAGTTCGCGAGGCACTGTGAGGTGCCGGTCATCAACGGGCTCACCGACGGCGGGCACCCGGTGCAGATCCTCACCGATCTCTTCACCATCGAGGAGCGCTTCGGAGCGGTCGCGGGCCGCACCCTGGCCTTCATCGGCGACACCGCGAGCAACATGGGGCGCAGCTTCACCGAGGGCGCGAAGCTCTTCGGCTACCAGTTGGTGCTGGCGTCTCCGAAGGGCTACCACCCGGCCGACGACGTGCTGGCGCTGTCGCCGGGGCACGTGCGGCTGGTGAGCGACCCGCGCGAGGCCGTGCGCCAGGCCGACGTCGTCATCACCGACGTGTGGACCTCGATGGGCCAGGAGGCCGAGTCGAAGCAGCGCCTCTCCGACCTGGCCAGCTACCAGGTCGACCGCGCGCTCATGGCGCAGGCGAAGCCCGAGGCCATCTTCCTGCACTGCCTGCCGGCGCACCGGGGCGAAGAGGTCGAGGCCGAGGTCATCGACGGCCCTCGGAGCGCGGTGTGGGACGAGGCCGAGAATCGGCTGCACGTGCAGAAGGCGCTCATCGAGACGCTGGTGTTGGCGAGCGAGCGGCTGCGCGAGATGGAGCCGGCGCTGAAGGCCGCGCGGGGGTAGCGCCCTCGGGCCCCGCGGCGGGACCCGTGCGACGGGCGAGGCCGCGCCTGACTCGGTCGGCTGCGTCCCCGCGTCTCGTCGGCCTCACTCCACCGCCGAGGCGTACCTCGCGGCGCTGGCGGCCTCGGCGCTGGAGCTCGAGTCCCGCGAGGGCGCCCCGTGCGCGATGGGCGACCCACGCCGAGCTCGCGCTGAACGTGGGCGCCGCGCGCAGGCGTGCGCTCGCGACGGTCGCGGCATGATCGTTCGGCTTCGAGGTTCGGGTCGACCGAGTCGACCTGTCGACCATCGCCGAGGTCGTGGCGGCGCGTAGGCCCTGGAGCCTTCGCGCCCATCGACCGTCACGCGCTCACCGACCCGCTGCTGCTCGTCGAGGTGAACAGTCGCGCGACCGAGGACTGCGACCGCGACGAGACGCCGGGCCACTCCGAGCAGCTGCCGTCGCTGGTGGCGGTGCTGCTCGTGTCACGCCGGACGTCGCGCATCACCGCCGTCCGGCTGCGGGGAGCCCGAGGGCCGTGCGGGCGAGCGTGTCGGGCTCGAGGCGCCGCGGCCGTGGTTCGCCGACGACGATGGAGGCGGCCGGGGCTTGCTGGAGGCGTCACCGATCGGCGTCGCTGCCAGCTCAGGCGTGGTCGGCCCGTCGCTCGCACGCCACCAGGTCGCGCACCACCTTCCGCGCGGCGGGGATGAACTCGTTCCCCTTCAGCTGCGCGTCGAGCCGGGCGACCAGCTTCAGCTCCGGTGTCAGCCGGTACACGCCCTTCGAGCGCTGCACCAGCGCCGCCACCTTGTGGCCGTCGAGCCGCGCGTCTGCTCCCAGCGTCACCACGATGCGCCCCGGGCCGCCGTCGAGCGAGCGGAGCTGCAGCGCGCGCAGGTCGATCTTCAGCATCATCAGCTCGTGCAGCGTGTCGACCTCCTCCGGGCAGTCGCCGAAGCGGTCGACGAGCTCGGCGCGCAGATCGTTCAAGTCGTCGGGGTGCGGCGCCTGGCTGAAGCGCTTGTACAGCACCAGCCGCTGGTGCACGTCAGGCACGTAGGCCTCAGGCAGGTAGGCCGCCACCGGCAGGTTCACCTCGGGCTCCACCACCGTGCGCAGCGGCTCGCCGCGCACCTCGGCCACCGCCTCTTCGAGCATCTGAGAGTACAGCTCGAAGCCCACCGCCTCGATGCTGCCCGACTGCTCCTTGCCCAGCAGGTTGCCCGCGCCGCGGATCTCGAGGTCGTGCGAGGCGATCGAGAACCCCGCGCCGAGCTCGGTGAAGGCCTGCAGCACCTCGAGTCGCCGCATCGCGTCCTTCGCCACGCCCCGGCCCTGCGGCACCAGCAGGTAGGCGTAGGCGCGCTCCTTCGAGCGGCCGACGCGCCCGCGCATCTGGTACAGCTGGCCGAGCCCGAACTGGTCGGCCCGGTTCACGATGATGGTGTTCGCCGACGGTATGTCGAGGCCGCTCTCGATGATGCTCGTCGACAGGAGGATCTGCGCGCGCTTCTCGACGAAGTCGAGCATCACCCGCTCGAGCTCGCCCTCGGCCATCTGCCCGTGGGCCGTGGCCACCGTCGCGTGCGGCACCAGCTCGCGAAGCAGCTTCTCCATGCTCGGCAGCGACGAGATGCGGTTGTGCACCACGAAGACCTGCCCGCCGCGCTGCAGCTCGCGAGTGACGGCGTCCTTCAGCAGCTGCGGGTCGAACCGGTTCACGAAGGTGCGAATCGCCCGCCGGTCGGCCGGCGGCGTGGTGATGAGCGACAGGTCGCGCATGCCGCTCATCGCCATGTTCAGCGTGCGCGGAATCGGCGTCGCCGTCAGCGTCAGCGTGTCCACCGTCGACTTGAAGCGGCGCAGGAACTCCTTCTGCTTCACGCCGAACTTCTGCTCCTCGTCGACGATGACGAGGCCCAGGTCGCGGAAGCCGAGGTCGCCCGAGAGCAGCTTGTGGGTGCCCACCAGCACGTCGAGGCGGCCCTCCTGCGCGCGCCGCATGACGTCGCGCACCTCGCTCTGCTTGCGCAGCCCCGACACCACCTCGACCGTCACCGGGTAACCGTCGAAGCGTCGCTTGAACGAGTTGTAGTGCTGGTGCGCGAGCAGCGTCGTCGGCACCAGCACCGCCACCTGCTTGCGATCGAGCACGGCCTTGAAGGCCGCCCGCATCGCCACTTCCGTCTTGCCGTAGCCGACGTCGCCGCACACCAGCCGATCCATCGGCAGCGGCTTCGCCATGTCAGCCAGCACGTCGTCGATGGCCTTCTGCTGGTCGACCGTGGTCTCGAACTCGAAGTCTGCCTCGAACTGCCGGTAGTAGCGGTCGGGCTGGCTGAAGGCGTAGCCGGCATGCGCGCGGCGCTCGGCGTAGAGCCGCAAGAGGTCGGCCGCCATCTGGAGCAGCTGCTCGCGGACGAGCTGCTTCTTCTTTTCCCAGCCGTTGGTGCCCAGCCGGTCGAGCGCCACCTTCGAGGGGTCGCCGCCGGTGAACTTCGACAGCAGCCGCATGCGGCTGACCGGCAGGTAGACCTTGTCCTTCGCGGCGAACTCGAGGACGAGGAAGTCGGCGTTGACGCCCGCGACCTGCATCGTGGTGAGGCCCAGGTAACGGCAGACGCCGAACTCGGCGTGCACGCACAGATCGCCTTCCTTGAGGTCCTGGAAGCTGGCGATGAAGCCCGCCGCGTCGCCGCGCCGCCGCCGCACCTTCCGCCGCGCCCGCGCTCCGAAGAGGTCCTCGTCCGACAGCAGCACCAGCCGGCCCGGCACGTCGACGAAGCCCGCGCTCACCTGGCCGACGAAGAGGTGCGCCAGGCGCCTGGCGTCGAACAGCGCCGCCGGCTCGTCGAGGGCTTCGCGGTGCGTCTTCACCTTGACGCCGCGCTCCTTGAGCAGCCGCTCGAGCCGCTCGGCCTGGCCCTTCGAGCCGCAGGCGATGGCGGTGACGACCTCGGCCTCGCGCCAGCGCTCGAGGCGCTCGAGCAGCGGCGTCAGCGCGCCCTCTTCGCCGTGGTGCGAGCGAATGGCCTCGCGCAGGTCCTTCGTGCTGCCGAAGTGGAAGGCGAAGGCGGCCTGCTCGACCTGGTGACCGTCGAGCGACAGGCCGCCGCCCTCGATGACGCGGAGACCCGCGAGCCGGGCCTGCGCCTCGTCACGCGAGAGGAAGTGCGCGGCCGGGGGCAGGGTGAGCTCCTGGCGCCGCCGCGCGTCCTCGAAGCTGCGCTCGAGGTCGACGAAGAGGTCGTCGAGCCCCTGCGCCTGCGCCGCGGGCTCGTCGAGCCACACCAGCGGCGCCTGACTCCAGCCGGCCAGGTAGTCGAACACCGTCGAGAGCCCGCCCTCGAAGAAGCAGGGCAGCAGCGCCTCGAGGCCCGCCGAGGCCAGGCCGTCGCGCACCTGCTCGATGCGCTCGCGCACCTTCGACGAGGGCACCCGCTGGTGCTCGGCGAGGTCGCGAATCGCCGCCACCGCCGTCAGCGACGTCTCCTCCGAGAAGAAGAGCTCGCGCGCCGGGAAGAGGGGCAGCGCCTCGAGCCGCTCGCTGGTGCGCTGCGTCTCGGGGTCGAACCGCCGCATCGCCTCGACGGTGTCGCCGAAGAACTCGAGCCGCGCCGGCTCGTCCTGCAGCGGGGCCCAGACGTCGACGATGTCGCCGCGCAGCGAGAAGGTGCCCGGGTCTTCGACGAGCGGGGCGTTGCGAAAGCCCATGCCGGCGAGGGCGCGCGCCAGCGCGTCACGGCCCACGTCCTCCCCCAGCCGCACCGAGCGCGCCAGGCCGCGCATCACGCCGGGTGGCAGCACCTTGCGGTGGAGCGCCCGCGCCGACAGCACCAGCGCCGGTGCGCGCGCGCCCCGGGCGAGGTGGTAGAGGGTACACAGGCGCTCGGTGACGATGGCCGGGTCGGCCAGCAGCTCATCCCACGGCAGCACCTCGTCGGCTGGCAGCCGCAGCACCGTCGGCGCCGCCCGGGTGCCCTCGCCTCCGAGGAAGAAGGCCAGGTCCGAGGCGAGCGCGTCGGCGGCGTCATCGTCGGCCGTCACGCAGACGAGCGGGGCGCCCGTCGCCCGCGCCAGCCGCGCCAGCACCCAGGCTCGCGCCGCGCCGGTCAGCCCGGTGGCCCGCACGCGCCGGGGCCCCGGCTCCTGGAGCGAGGCCACCAGCCGCTTGAGGACGTCTGCCACGCGCCCACGGGTAAGGCCTGGCCGGCCCCCGCGTCAACCAGAAGGTCGGGGCGCCGGCGCGCGCGCTCACCCCGGCCGGCGGGCCGTCACTCGCAGTAGCCCGAGGTGGTGTTGCACCGCTGCGGCGCCTCGCAGAAGTCCTGGAGCGTGGCGCACGAGGGAACGCAGAAGCCCTGGCCGGTGCCATCGGCCTCGCAGACGTACGAGGCCCGGCAGGTCGAGCGGCCGCTCCTCGGCGCGGTGCAGGTGTCGAGGCAGAGGGCGACCGTCTCGCCCGAGGCGCACTTCGAGCCGGCCGGGCACGCCGAGGCGCTGCAGTCGCGGGTACAGTACCCGCCGGGGAAGGCAACGGCGCAGACGCCACCCTCGCCGCAGGTGGCGTCGTCGGCACAGGCCGCGCCGATGAGCCGCGCCTCGTCTCCCGTCACGCTGCGCTGCGGCGCCACCACGAAGTCGCGCCCCGTCACCGCCTGGCCCGCGGCGAGGGTGAGCTCCTTCGGAGAGTCGGAGTTGGGCCACAGCCCGATGGGCTCGTCGTCTTCGAACTGGCCGTTGCCGTTGGCGTCCTGCAGGCCGACGAGGAAGTAGCGGCCCGCCGGCGCCTCGACGGTGAAGGCGTAGTTCTGCGTCGCCGGCGCGTCGACGACGCCCGCCACCTTCCACTCCTCACCCTGCTGGAAGACGAGGGCGACCGTCACCGGCCGGGTGCTGCCGCCGGTGGCCCTGAGCTTGACGCCCACGGCGGCCGCGCCGCCGTTCGAGGTGACGTTCACCGTCGCCGCCTCGGTGCGCCCGTCTTGAAGGCCCGACAGGTCGGCCGAGATCTGCACCGTGGCCGACTGGCCCGGGCCGACGAGGCGCTGGGTGCCGTCGAACGACAGCCGCGCCGCCGCCGCGCCCACCGCGGCGACCCGCACGTCGAGCGGCATGCCGCCGGTGTTGTTGAAGGTGAGCCGCTGGCTCGTCGCGCCGCGGGTGAAGAAGAGGTCGGTGGCGCTCAGCGAGAGGCGCGCGGGGCCACTCGGCTGGCTGTTGGTGGTGCGCAGCAGCGCCGCGTGGGCGTTGAGCAGGCCCGCGCCGCACCCCTCGTTGCACCGCGAGCCGGCGGTGGCGGTGTCGACGAGGATCTGCCGCGCCTGCGCGAAGGTGAGCGACGGGTTGCGCGCCCGCATGAGCGAGACGACGCCCGCGACGTGCGGAGCGGCCATCGAGGTGCCCTGCTCGAAGGCGTACGTCGGCATGCCCGTCGCGTCGTTGCGCAGCGTCGACAGAACGCCGTCGGGGTACCCGTCGCCGTTGGCGTCCTCGGCGGTCTCTCCTCCGGGGGCCATCAGGTCGACGCGGCTGCCGTAGTTCGAGTAGCTCGCGCGTCGGCCGCTGGGGCGCGTGGCGCCGATGCAGAGCACGCCCGTCTGGTTGCAGGGCGTGAAGTCGGACGCGTCAGCGGCGTCGTTGCCCGCCGCCACGACGAAGAGCACGTTGCGCGCGGCGGCCTGGTCGATGACGTCCTGGTAGGCGGCGAGTGGCCCGCCCTGGCCGCCGAGGCTCAGGTTGACGACCTGCGCCGGATGCGCGTTCGCGGGCATGCCCGGAACGGCGAGCCCGGCGGCCCAGGCCATGCCGGCGGCGATGTCGGCGCTGGTGCCACCGCCCTTGCCGAGCACGCGCACCGGCACCAGCCGGGCGTTCCAGTTGACGCCAGCGATGCCCGCGCCGTTGTCCGTCGAGGCGCCGATGGTGCCCGCGCAGTGCGTGCCGTGCCAGCTCGACTCGCCGTTGGGCAGGTCTCTGCCGGTGTCGCTCGCGTCGCCGTCGCGGCCGTCGCCGTCCATCGCCCGCGCCGCGTCGCTGATGAGGTCGGCGCCGGGGAGCAGCCGCGCGGTGAGGTCGGGGTGGGCGAAGATGCCGGTGTCGACGACGGCCACGGTCACGACCGACGAGGCGCCGCGCTCGACCGCCCACGCCGCCGAGAGGTTGATGGGGGGCAGGTGCCACATCGACGAGAGGAGCGGGTCGTTGGGGAGCGAGAAGGGATGGTGCACGAAGTTGAGCTCGGCGAAGACGACGCCGGGCCTCGTCGAGAGCTGCGTGAGCAGCTCGCGGGTCTCCCCGGCCGACGGGGGCGCCCGGGTGTCGGCGCGCCGGTAGCGCACCAGGTGCAGGTGCTCTGACGAGAAGCCCCCGTGCGTGGCGAGCAGGCCCGGGAGCTTCACCAGCTCGAGCGCGCGCTCGGCCGGGAGCCTCTCAACCAGCCGGACCACGAGCTCACCCGGGACGAAGTCGAGCGGCTCGCGCGCGCCGAGCAGGCGCCCGCTCGAGCCCAGGGCCTCTGGCGCAGGCCGCATCAGGGCGCGGTCGACGGTGGTGACGCGTGGGGGCGCAGGCGGTGCCCCCGGCGCCGGCGCCCCAAGGGCCTTCACCGCCCGGCGCAGCGCCGGGTCGACCCGGGTCATCTGGCCCGAGGCCATGGCGCCCTGGAACGGCGTGACGGTGCCCGACACGCGGCCCTGGCCAGTCGGCCCCGGCGCGCCGCCGCCGAGCGGGGGCAGGGCGCCGTCGTCTGAGAAGTCGTCACAGGCGCAGCCAGGCCCGAGGGCCGTGGCCGTCAGGAGCAGCAGCAGACGTCGCATGGGTGCTTCCCCCCTTCACCGGACGTGGCGCGCGGGCTCCCTCGCGCAGGCGTCGACGTCTTTGAGGGTCTTCGCCTTGAGAATGCACTGCTCGGTCTGCTTGTCGTACCGCGCGGGACAGGCCTGCTTCAGCTCGGCCAGCTTCGGGTCGGCGAGGGCCTGGCGGCGCGCGAGCTTCTCGGTCACCTCGCGCTCCTTCGCGCTCATCTTCTTCACCTCGGGGTCGTTCGCCAGCGCCTCGTCGACCGACAGGAGAATGATGTGATCTTCGAGCTTGTCGCAGTCGCTCGCCGACAGCTCGGCGGGCTTCTTCGCAGGGGCGCTACCGCCGTCTCTGGGCTGCGCGAGGGCGAGGGGGGCGCAGAGGGCGGCGAGCATCAGTGGGCGCATGGCCTTCACCTTAGTGACGAGCCGCCGGCTTTCAACTGCGCGCGTCATGGCGCGCCGGCTGCCCGCCCCTCGACGACGGCCGCGACGATGGCGCCGACGAGGGTCGTCGCAGCCAGGCCGTAGGCGACGTTGGCGCCGGTGGCGTTTGCCCGCGCGGCCGCCCCCTTGTCGTGGAACTCGGCGTCGAAGCGGGCCTCGTTGGCCTGTAGGGACAGGTTGCGGGCGTTGACGCCCAGGCCCAGCCCGACGGCAAACGCGGCGCCGGCGGCGAGGCCGAGGGCGAAGGTGACGGGCCGGCGCTCGACGAAGCCCGGGGTCGGCACGGGCTCGCTCTGGCCGGCCGGCTCGAGGACGGCGGCGCGCGGTGCGTCTGGCGGCAGATCGTCGGCCGGCAGCGGCGCCGGCGGCGACGCCAGCCCGCGCTTCGCCTCGAGGAAGAGGGCGACGGCCTTGGGGCTCGAGTACAGCGGCAGGTCGGCCCGCTCGTCGATGCGCAGCGCGGTCCGGAAGTGCTCGGCGGCCTCCTTGCGGTGCGAGAGGCCGAGCTGACACAGCCCGGCGAAGAGCTCGATGTCTCGCAGCTCATCCTTCGACGACTGCCACTGCGTCGAGGCCTGCTCGAGGCGGGTGACGCAGCGCTCGAAGTCGAGCGAGGTGTAGAGCGCCTTTGCCTGGGCGAGGAAGGGGTTGGGCTGCGCTGCCAGCGCCGCCGCGAGGACGAGCGCGGTCACGGCCCGGCGCTCCGGTGAACAGCGGGGTCGGCGTGGCGGCGGCGGCCCGTCATCGTGCGCCAGTATGGCCCAGTCGGGCCTGGCCGCGCGCTGGAAGGGCATTCTGGCGCCGACGGTGTAGAAGTCTCACCCGTGGGACTTTCGGACTCCATCAAGCAGCGCCTGCGCCGGTGGACCCTGTCGATGACGGGGGACGACCTGGACGAGCGCCTCAAGGGCCACCGGAGCCAGAACGAGTACGGCGTCGACCCGTTCGGCTTCTCGCTCGACTACGCGCTGTCGGCCGTCGGCCCCCTCGTCTGGCTGTACCAGCACTATTTTCGCTGTCAGACCTTCGGCATCGAGCACGTGCCCGCCGGGCGGGTGTTGCTCGTGTCCAACCACGGGGGGCAGCTGCCCTTCGACGGCATGATGATCGGCGTCGCCCTGCTGACCGAGGGGAAGCCGCCACGCGCCATCCGCTCGATGGTCGAGAAGTGGGTCGGCTCGCTCCCGTTCGTCTCGACCTTCTTCTCGCGGGTGGGGCAGATCGTCGGCACGCCTGAGAATTGCCGGCGGCTGCTCCACAACGACGAGGCCATTCTCGTCTTCCCCGAGGGCATCAAGGGCATCTCGAAGCTGTACGCGCAGCGCTACCAGCTGCAGGAATTCGGCCTGGGCTTCATGCGCCTGGCGCTCGAGACGAAGACGCCCATCGTCCCGGTGGCGGTGGTGGGCAGCGAGGAGCAGGCCCCGGCGATCGTCAACCTCGAGACCGTCGGCAAGCTGCTCGGCATGCCGGCGCTGCCGCTGACGCCCTATGGCGTGCCGTTTCCGCTGCCGACGAAGTACCGCATCTACTTCGGCGAGCCGCTCACCTTCGCCGGGCGCCCCGACGACGACGACGCCGAGCTCGAGAAGAAGGTGAAGGTGGTGAAGGCCTCGATTCAGTCGATGCTCGAGAAGGGGCTCGCCGAGCGCACGGGGATCTTCTCGTGAGCGCCGAGGGCGCGGTGGTGGTGACGGGCATCTCGGGCAACCTGGGCCGCGTGGTGGCCAAGCTGCTGCACCGCACCGAGCGCGTGGTGGGCCTCGACCGGCGCCCCTTCCCCGGCAAGCCGAAAGACGTCGAGCACTTCCAGATCGACCTGCGGAAGAAGAAGACCGAGGAGGTGTTCCGGCGCCTCCCGGTGAAGGCCATCGTGCACATGGGCATCATGCACGACCCACGCATGAGCGCCGAAGATCACCACAGCTTCAACGTGCTCGGCACCACCCGAGTCCTCGAATGCGCGGCGAAGTACGGCGTGAAGAAGCTGATCGTCCTGTCGAGCGCGAACGTCTACGGCCCCTCGCCCGAGAACTCGAACTTCCTGTCCGAGGAGGCGCCGCTGATGGCCGCGAGCCGCTTCCCCTCGGTGAGAGATCTCATCGAGGTCGACATGCTGGCGCACGGTTTCTTCTGGCGGCAGCCGTCGGTCGAGACGGTGGTGCTGCGGCCGGTGCACATCGTCGGGCCCACCATCAAGAACGCGCCGTCGAACTACCTGCGGCTCAAGCGCCCGATGCGGCTGCTGGGGTTCGACCCGATGGTGCAGCTCATTCACATGAACGACGTCGGCGAGGCGCTGGTCGCGGCGCTCACGCCGGGGCTCAAGGGCGTCTACAACGTCGTCGGTCCCGGCGAGGTGCCGCTGTCGGCCTGCTTCTCAGAGCTCGGCGCGGCCCCGGTGCCCATCCCGCACCCGCTCGCCCGCAGCCTGCTGGGCCGCCTCTTCAAGTTCCGCCTCGCCAGCTACCCGCCCGAAGAGCTCGACCACATTCAGTTCCTCTGCATGGTCGACGGGGCCCGCTGGCGCTCCGAGTCCGGGTGGCGGCCCCGCCTGTCGATGCGCGAGACGATCCGCGGCGTGCTGTCGGACCTCGCTTGAGGCCGCTCGCGCCAAACCGCGACGTGGCTGTCATGCTCTGGCGTCGAGACGCCCCAGTCACGCAGCCTAGGTCGATCTGAACCCACTGGAATGACGAGGGAAGCCCCCGAGGGTGCGCATGGCACCGGTGTTGCTCCTTCAGGGTCTCGGTAAGGAGGTTCCATTGGGGAACTTCCGACGCCCGTCGCCTCGGCCGGCCCCGAGACGACGGGCGCTTTTTTTTGTCGTCAGCGTGGCCCGCGGCGTGTCTGGCGCGACGCGCTGGGGCGCGCCTGGCAGCTGCTTGAAGGGCGGGCTCGCTCGTGGTTCCGGCGCGGCGCGTTCCGTGCGAAGCGGCAGCGGTGCGCGTGACGGTGAGAGTGGCGCTCCTGGTTGGCGTGCTCGCCGCTCGGGGGGCCGTGGCAGAGGCGCGGTGGGACCACCGCGGCAGCGTGGGCCTGTTGGCCGGGGTCGGCGTCGAAGCGCGCAGCGCCCTCGGAACGGGGCTGTCGGACTCTGGCGCGCGGTTGCTCCCGGAGCTCGGCGGCACGCTGGCGCTCTCGGAGCGGTGGCAGGCGAAGCTCTCGGGGCGCGTGGCTCTGCTCGGCCCGGCGGTCGGGGTGATGGTGCTCGGGGGCGTTCGCTCGACCTTCGGCCAGCGCCTCAAGACGTACTTCGACCTCGACGCGACCGTGAACGTCGTTCCCATCTTTACCGTCGGCCCCCGCGTCGCCTTCGGCGTGCAGTACGAGCTCGGCGAGCTCGTCGGCCTCTTCGCCGCCGCTGGCGTCAACTTCGGGGCCGGTCCCGCGGGCGTGCGCCTGGGGCTCGAGTTCTCGTTGGGCCTCCAGCTCCGCTCGTACCTGCTGGAGTGAGGCGTTTTTTTGACGACGTCACAGGGTGTGCGACCATGTGTGCACCTGTAAGGGAGGACGTACCGCACATGGACGACAGCAACCGTCTCACCTCGGTGGTGTTCCGGCTGAACCGCGAAAGGCTCGAGGCGTTGAAGGAGCTCTCGAAGGAGACCCGCATTCGTCAGAGCGAGTACCTTCGCGAGGCCATCGGCGACCTGCTCGAGAAGTACGAAGAGCGGTTGATGGACTGACGCTGGCGCGCGTCGTCCGGGCCTCCGAACGACGAGAAGGGCGCGGGGGGCGCGGTCGTCAGGAGGGCTTCGGCGTCGCCCGCGCGAAGCAACGGCGCGGGGCTCACCGGCCTGCTAGGGTCCCCACCGCTCGGCGAGGTCGCCGCGGCAGGCAGGTAGGCTCCGGGTGGGCGGCAGGGCCGGGGCGCCGAAGGGAGTGCGGCACATGGCTGAGCAGACCTGGCTCTTTCGTCAAGGCGACCTGGTGCTCGGGCCCGTGCCGACGAAGGCGCTGGTCGAGAAGCTCTTCGCCGGTGAGGTGAGCGGCGTCACCGAGGTGCAGCTCCTGGGGGGCGGCGCGTTCCGCCCGCTGAAGGACGTGCCCGAGCTCAAGGTGCACTGGGCCAAGGCCGAGGCGAAGGCGCGGGTCGACGCGCAAGCGGCTGAGCTTTCGCGTCAGCGCCAGAAGCGGTCGACGGCGATGCTGGGCGTTGGCGCGGGCGTGCTGCTGGTGGTGGGCGGCGGCGTCGCGGTGCTGGGGCGCTACCTCGCCGTCTACGGGGCCGGGGGCGAAGACGCCTCGGGAGACATCACCTTCGAGACGCCGGTCATCGCCCAGGCCCGCAAGGAGTCCGGCGAGGAGTTCGTCGACTACCAGGGTGCCGGTAAGCGGGCGGCGGCGGCGCGGCCGTCGGGCGTGCCCAGACAGAAGATGGGCGCCGCCGACTCCGACGGGTTGGCCGTGGGCGAGGTCGACCAGGCCGGCATCAACGCCGTCATCGCGAAGTTCAAGCCCACGCTCATCCCCTGCATCCGCGAGGTGGCGCGGCCGGGCATGCCGCCCACGAAGATCCCCATCGAGTTCAGCGTGCTCGAGACCGGCAAGGTGGGGAAGGTGTGGGTCGACAACCCCGAGTTCAAGGACGGGCCGCTCGTCGAGTGCCTCGCGCGCGAGATGGCGAAGTGGCCGTTCAAGCCGCAGCCCTCCGGCGCGACGATTCAGCTCGCGTTCAACGTCGGCAAGAAGGGTTGAAAGCCCGACCCCCTTCTGGTTCAAGCCGCGTCTCTTCCAGGCGAGGGTCGGCCCATGTCGAACGTCGAACAGGAGCTCGAGCACAAGGCCATGCGGGCGCCGCCGGGGAGCCTGCGGCAGTCGGTGCTGCTCGCCGCCCGTCGCTTCAAGGCGTCGTGGGTCGAGCTCGGCAAGCTGCTGTCGGCGGTGAAGCACGAGGGCACGTTCCAGGAGTGGGGCTATGCCACCTTCGACGCCTACTGCCTGGGCGAGCTGCGCATTCGCAAGCAGACGGCCGACAAGCTGACCCGCGGCTACTCGGTGATGAACAAGTACGAGCCGGAGCGGCTGCAGCAGCCCGACGTCGCCGAGGCGGCGCCGCCGTTCGAGGTCGTCGAGGTGCTCGCGCAGGCCGAGGAGCGCGGCCAGCTGTCGGCCCAGGAGTACCGCTCGATTCGCGATGCCATCTGGAGCCAGGAGAAGCCCACCAGCGAGCTGCGCAAGGAGCTCATCGAGCGCTTCCCGCCGCCCGACGAGCGCGCCCCGTCTGACGCGCAGAGCGTCAAGCGACTCTGGCTCCAGATGAAGCGGCTGGCCGCCGAGCTCAAGGCGAACAAGAAGGTGCCCCGCGCCGTCGCCGAGCGGGCCGATGCGCTGGTGGACGATCTCGAGGCCGTCGTGACGAGCAAGGCCGACGCGTGACGCTCGCGCCGGGCCCGTCAAAATGCTGACGCCCGACTCTCCCGGCGGTCGAGGTGCCGTCCCTTCGGGGCGCTGCTACTGTTCCCTCGGCACCCGCGTGTGACTACAGTGCCAAGAGGCTTCGTTGCGTCGGAGGCGGTGTGAAGAAGGGTGACCACCACGTCAATCTCTCGTGCTCGTTCTGCGGCAAGTCGCAGCGCGAGGTGCGCAAGCTCATCGCGGGGCCGACCGTCTACATCTGCGACGAGTGCATCAAGCTCTGCAACGACATCATCGCCGAAGAGAACGAGAAGGACGAGACGCGACCGCAGGTGAGCCTGCCGACGCCAGTCGAGATCAAGACGTTCCTCGACGACTATGTGGTGGGCCAGGACTTCGCCAAGCGCGTGCTCGCGGTGGCCGTCTACAACCACTACAAGCGCATCTATCAGCGCAAGTCGTCGGGGAAGCCCCGCCCCGGTATGAAGCTGCCCGGCGCCGAGGACGTCGAGCTGTCGAAGTCGAACGTGCTCCTCATCGGGCCGACGGGCTCGGGCAAGACGCTGCTCGCCCAGTCGCTCGCACGCTTCCTCAACGTACCCTTCACCATCGCCGACGCCACCAGCCTCACCGAGGCCGGCTACGTGGGCGAAGACGTCGAGAACATCATTCAGAACCTGCTGCACAACGCCGACTACGACGTCGAGAAGGCCGCCCGGGGCATCGTCTACGTCGACGAGATCGACAAGATCGCCCGGAAGAACGGCGACACGCCGTCGGCGACCCGCGACGTCGGCGGAGAGGGCGTGCAGCAGGCCCTGCTGAAGATCATCGAGGGGACCCGCGCCAACGTGACGCCCCGCGGCGGCAAGAAGTACAACCAGCAGGAGTACATTCAGGTCGATACCTCGAACATCCTCTTCATCTGCGGCGGCGCCTTCCACGGCATCGAGCAGGTCATTCGCCGGCGCACCGGCGAGAAGGGGCTCGGGTTCGGCGCCTCGATCGAGTCGAAAGAGGAGCGGAGCGTGGGCGAGCTGCTGCGGCTCGTCGAGCCCGATGATCTGATGAAGTTCGGGATGATTCCCGAGTTCATCGGGCGCCTGCCGGTCACCGCGACGCTCAACGATCTCAAGGAAGACGACCTCATCACCATCCTCACCGAGCCGAAGAACGCCCTCACCAAGCAGTACCAGAAGCTCTTCGAGATGGAGAAGGTGAAGCTCCAGTTCTCGAAGGAGTCGCTCAAGGCGGTCGCGCGCGAGGCGCTGCGCCGTCACTCGGGGGCTCGCGGGCTGCGCGCCATCATGGAAGACGCGATGCTCGACATCATGTACGACGTGCCCTTCCGCGAGGGCGTGAAGGAATGTCGCATCACCGAAGGCGTCGTGCTCAAGAAGGAACCGCCGCAGATCTTCTTCGAGAAGGAGAAGAAGTCGGCCTGAGGCTGGCCCTGGCGCTCGCGGGCCTCACGCTCGCGGCGTGTCCGGCGAAGGCGCGGCTCGAGGCGCGCGCCGACGCGGGCGCGTGCGAGTGCCCGGCCGTCGTCGCGGCTGCCCCGACGAAACCCGCGGCGCTGCCGCCCCGCCCGGTGCGCCAGGAGCCGACCGCGCAGCACCGCGAGGCGCCCCCCCTGGCCCTCTGCGACGCGAAGGACGAGGGGCCGCTCGACGCCGCCCAGCGGTTCGCCGACGCGGAGCAGTGGGAGCAGGCCCTGTCGTGTGCGGCCCAGGCGTCGGCGCTGATGCCCAACGAGCCGCTGGCGCACGCCGAGCGGGGCCGCGCGCTGGTGGCCCTCGAGCGCGTCGACGAGGCGAAGCTCGCGTACGCGCGGGCGCTGGCCATCGACCCCGAGCACCGCGACGCGCTGCTGGGCGCGGCGCACCTCTATGCGGTGGTGCTGCCGTCCTCGCGCGAGGTCGACGAGCTCGGCGTCATCTATGCCGAGCGCGGCTTCGAGCTGACGCGCGAGGCTCCGCCGGCCGCCGACGACGGGGGCGGGCATGAGGCCGGTGAGTGGGCGCTGGCCCTCGAGTTCGCGCGGGTGGCGGCCATGGCGCTCAACGACGTCGGGCGCAACGCCGAGGCCATCGCCCGCGCCGACTGGGTGCTCACCCGCGCGAAGGACGACCCCGAGGCCGCCTTCGAGAAGGCCGTCGGCCTCTTCGAGCGCTGCCGCTTCGATGACGCGAAGGTCGCCTTCCAGCGCCTGCTCGACGACCCGGTCCGCGCAGCCCACGCGCACTACCACCTCGGGCTGTTGCTCGAGCGCCAGGGGACGCAGGCCGAGGCCGACAAGCACTTCGCGAAGGCCCTCGCGGCGTCGCCCGACCACTTCGCGCCGCCGGTGCTCCTGACGCCGGCCGAGTTCCGCAAGGAGCTCGACGCGCTGCTCGAAGGGCTCGACCCGGACGTGAAGCGTGATCTCGCCGGCGTGCCCGTCGAGGTCGAAGACCTGCCCCGCATCGATGATCTCACCACCGGAGAGCCGCCGCTGTCGCCCACCATCCTGGGGCTGTTCCGGGGGCCTCCCCTTCACGAGGCGTGCTCGCCCGAGGACGTCGCCGCGCCAGGAGCGCCGTGCCGCTCCATCGCGCTGTACCGGAAGAACCTGGCGCGGGCGGTGAAGACGCGCGACGAGCTCGTGCAGCAGCTCCGGGTCACGTTGCTCCACGAGGTGGGCCACCTGCGCGGCGAGGACGACGGCGAGCTCGCCGCTCGTGGGCTCGAGTGAAGGCCCCCGTCGCGAAGGTCAGCGAGCGCGCCGCGAAGTCGGTGCGTCTGGGCTACCCCTGGGTGTGGCGGCAAGAGGTGCTCGTGTTGCCTCCGGGGCTGCCCCGGGGCGCGATCGTCGACGTGGTCGACGCCCAGCAGAACCCCCTGGGCCAGGCCTTCGCCGCTTCGACGTCGCCGCTCGCGCTCCGGCTCGTCACCCGGCAGCCGTCGGCGGAGCTGCGCCTCGACGACGCCTTCTGGCGGCGGCGGCTCGAGCTGGCCGTCGCCCGCCGGCGCCCGCTTTCGACCCGGGACGCGCTGAGGCTGGTGCACGCCGAGGCCGACCTCGTGCCCGGGCTCATCGTCGACCGCTACGGCCCCGCGCTCGTCGTGCAGACGCTCAGCGAAGGGGCCGACGCCCGCAAGGAGGGGTGGGCGCGGCTCCTCGCGGGGCTCACCGGGGCCTCGCTGGTGGTGTGCCGCGACGACGCCTCGGGCCGTGACTTCGAGGGGCTGACGCGTGAGGCCCGGGTGCTGCGCGGCGGTGGGGCGACGGTGGTCGAGTACCACGAGGGAGAGAGCACCCTCGAGCTCGACCTGCTGCGCGACTCGAAGACCGGCTCGTTCCTCGACCAGGTGGACAACCACCTGCGCGCGGGCGCGCTCGCGTCGGGCCGGGCGCTCGATGCCTTCAGCTATCACGGCGGCTTCGCACTCGCGCTCGCGCGCGCCTGCAGCAGCGTCATCGCCGTGGAGCAGGACCCCGACGCCGCCGCGCGGGCCCGGGCCAACGTCGCGCGCAACGGGCATCGGCACGTCGAGGTCGTCACCGGGAACGCCTTCGACGAGCTGCGGCGGCGGAGCGACGCGAAGGAGACGTTCGAGACGGTCGTCATCGACCCGCCGGGCCTCGCCAAGCGCAAGGAGGGCCTCGACACCGCGCGCCGCGCCTATCACGAGCTCAACGTGCGGGCCCTCAAGCTCGTCGCCCCCGAGGGGCTGTTGGTGACCTGCTCGTGCTCAGGCAAGTTCGGCCGCGAGGCCTTCGAGGCGATGGTGCTCGAGGCCGCCGCCGATGCCAGGCGCGCCGTGCAGATTCTCGAGCGCCGGGGCGCGGGCATCGACCACCCGGTGCTGCCGGGGCTGCCCGAGACCGAATACCTCAAGGCCTGGTTCGTGCGCGTGCTGTGACGGCCCTCAGGGCGTGAGCCCCAGCTCCTTCTTCAGGCGGGCCGTCACCTCGAAGTAGGCCTGCCGCGTGAAGGGCACGTTCAAGATGTGGAAGTCCTTCTTGGACAGGCCCACGCAGCCAAAGCAGTAGGTGCAGTCGGACAGGCTGCGGCTGTAGACGACGTAGGCGCTCGAGGTGCAGTTCTCGCTCTGCACGCAGTAGGCGCAGCCGTGGAGGGACCTCGAGTCGACGCAGTGCGAGCAGTTGTTGCACAGCTCGCAGCGCACGCAGTGCGTCGAGCCGTAGCAGGCCTCGCAGCTCTGGCAGAACATGCAGTTCGCGCAGCGCACGCAGTCGGTGCAGGCGTAGCTGCCCGGGTTGCCCGAGTCGGTCGCGAACGACTGCGTCAGCCGGCCCAGCTCGTCGAGGAACCGGCGCTTGTCGAGCGAGGCGACGAGGGCACGGGCGGCGTCGGGGTCGGAAGGGGGCTTGCTCGAGTCTCGGGCCACGGGTGGGCTCCAGTATTCACCAGGTGGCGCCCAAAACCACGCTTTGGCGAAACGTCAGGGCAGCTTGTGGGCGAAGGCCGCGACCGCGTCGGAGACGGCCGCGGGCTTGTCGAGGAAGGGCAGGTGCCTGGCGCCCGGAAGCTGGAGGACCTCGAGGTGCTTCACCAGGGCGCGGAGCCGGTCGAGGTGCCCCGAGTGGGTGAAGATGTCCTGGTCGCCCCGCAGGCCCAGGGCAGGGCACGTCACGCCCCGGCAGAAGTCGTCGATGGTCCAGGCCTCGAGCTTCGTTCCACCCCACAGCTGGGCCCACTCCGAGAAGGTTCGCTCCGCCTCTGACGCCGCTGCGGCGTGGGCCTCGTGCAGCCCACGCTGAAAGCGGTTGAGCACCTCGAAGCGCAGCGCGTTGTCGACGAAGAGCAATGGCGCGATGGCGACGACACCCTCGACGGGCGTGGCCGCGGCACCGGCGTGGATCAGCCCGATGGTGGCGCCCTCGTGGTGGCCGACGAGGACGACGCGCTCGAGCCCCAGTGCGGCGCGGACGGCTGGCAGCACGTCGAGGGCCTCGTCTTCGAGGTAGCCCGGGGCGAGGGGCTGGGGCCTCGGCTCGGAGTCGCCCCACCCCAGGCGCGAGTACGCGAACACGCGCCGCCCCGTGGCGTCGGCCAGCCGCTTGGGGAAGTCACCCCAGCCCCGCGCGTGACCGCCGGCCTCGTGTAGCAACAGCACTGGCGCGAGGGCCGGCCCGTTGCCCCACCAGAGGTACTCGTACGAGAACCCGTTGATGCGCACTGACGCCACGGGCAGGAAGCAAAGCAGAAACGGGCGCCGCGCACCTCCGGGTTCTCCGAGGGCCTGCCCGGGTGGACGACGCCGCGAGGCCCGCGACGACGCCCGCCACCCGACGGGCGCTCCTTCGGGTAGAAGAAGTGTGCCGTGGACCTTTCGCACCTGAACCCACCTCAGCGAGAGGCGGTGCTGACGACCGAGGGGCCGCTGCTGGTGCTCGCCGGCGC
>JADCJJ010000617.1 GCA_020247085.1 Myxococcaceae bacterium
CGCCGAGGCGGTGGTGGTGAGCCCGGGGGTGCCGCTGTCGAAGCCGGCGCTCGTCGCGGCCAGGGCTGCCGGGGCCACGGTGTACGGAGAGATCGAGCTCGCCTACCGCTTCCGCCCGAAGGGCGCGGGCCCCTTCTTCGGCGTCACCGGCACCAACGGCAAGAGCACCACCACGGCGCTGCTGGGCGAGCTGATGCGCCGGCACGAGCCGAACACCTTCGTCGGCGGCAACCTGGGCACGGCGTTGACCCGCGCCTACGAGGACCCGGGCCAGGGCGGCTACGCGCGCCACGTCGTCGAGTTGTCGTCGTTTCAGCTCGAGGGCATCGTCGACGCGGCGTTCACGGGCGCGGCGATTTTGAACCTGACACCCGACCACCTCGACCGCTACCCCTCGCCCGAGGCCTACGGGCTGGCGAAGGCCCGCGTCTTCGGCACGCAGCCGGCCGGGGGCTTCGCGGTGGTGAACGCCGATGACCCGCACGTGGTGAGGCTCTCGCGGGCGGCGAGGGTGCCGCTCTACGGCTTCACCACCGACGCGATGCGCACCAACGCCGGGTTCTCGGGGCTGGTGGTCGGCGGTGGCGCGAAGTTCATCTTCACCTTCGGCGACAACGCCGTGTTCCACCTGCGCAACCGGGCGCTGCGGGGCAAGCACAACCTCGAGAACGCGATGGCGGCGGCGCTGCTTGCGCGGCTGTCGGGCGTCGACGCCGCCACCATTCAGGCGGGGCTCGACGGCTTCGGAGGCCTGCCGCACCGCATGGAGTTCGTCCGCGCGCTCGACGGCGTCGAGTACCTCAACGACTCGAAGGCCACCAACGTCGACTCGGCGCTCGTCGCGCTCAACGCGCTGCCCGGGCGGGTGTGGCTCATCGCCGGGGGGAAGGGCAAGGGTGCGCCGTACGCGCCGCTGGTGCAGGCCGCCCGGGGCAAGGTGCAGGGGGTGCTCACCATCGGCGCCGACGCTCCGGCCATCGAGGCGGCGTTCGCGGGGTTCCCCGTGCACGGCTGCGGCACGCTCGAGGCGGCGGTGGCGAAGGCGCGGGCGCTGGCGACGGCCGGCGACGTGGTGCTGCTGTCTCCGGCCTGCGCCTCGTACGACCAGTTCAACCACTTCGAGCACCGCGGCGACACCTTCAAGTCGCTGGTGAGGAGCCTGTCGTGACGACCGAGACCCGCAAGGCCGCCGTGGCGTACGACCCGGTGCTGCTGGCCGCCGTCTTCGGCCTCGTCGGCTTCGGCCTGGTGATGGTGTACTCGTCGAGCGCCATCACCGCCCAGGACAAGCTGGGCGACGCCTTCTTCTTCCTCAAGCGGCAGGCGCTGGCGGCGGCCCTGGGCCTGGGGGCGATGGCGCTGGCGATGAAGCTCGGCTACCGGCGCATGGCGCGGCTCGCCTACCCGCTGCTGGTGGTGGCGGTGGTGCTGCTGGTGCTGGTGCTGGTGCCGGGCCTGGGCACGAAGGTGGGCGGCGCGAAGCGGTGGCTGCGCTTCCCCGGGGTGTCGATTCAGCCCGCCGAGCTGGCGAAGGTGGCGTGGGTCGTCTACCTCTCGTACTCGCTGGCGAAGAAGCGCGAGAAGGTGAAGCACTTCTCCATCGGCTTCCTGCCGCACCTGGGCCTGGCGGGCGCGCTGGTGGGCCTGTGCATGCTCGAGCCCGACTTCGGCAGCTCGGTGGCGCTGTTGTTCCTGCTGTTCGTGCTGCTGTTCGCGGCCGGCGCGAAGCTGTCGTGGCTGGTGGGCTCGGTGCTGCTCGCCATTCCCTTCGCGTACACCGCCATCGCCACCAGCGAGTACCGCATGAAGCGCATCACCGCCTTCCTCGACCCGTGGGCGAACCGCCAGGGGTCGGGCTACCAGGTGGCCGAGTCGCTGATGTCCATCGGCTCCGGGGGCATGACGGGGCTGGGACTGGGCGACGGGCGGCAGAAGCTCTTCTTCCTGCCCGAGGCGCACACCGACTTCATCTTCGCCATCATCGGCGAGGAGCTGGGGCTGGTCGGCGTCGGCGCGCTCATCTGCCTCTACGGCGTCGTCATCTGGCGCGGCGTGCGCGCGTCGCTGGGGGCCACCGAGCCGTTCGGCGCGTACCTGGGCCTGGGCATCACCGCGCTCATCGGCTTCCAGGCGGTGGTGAACATGGCGGTCGCGATGGGCGTGGTGCCGACAAAGGGGCTGACGCTGCCCTTCATCTCGTACGGCGGCAGCTCGCTCATCGTGCTGATGGGCGCGGCGGGGCTGCTGCTCTCCATCAGCGGTTCGGCCGACGGCGGCAAGCGCCGGGCCGGCGCGGTGAAGGTGACGAAGGCCGAGCTGAGGCTGGGCGGCGCCGAGGCGGCGGCGTGAGGGTGTTGATCGCCGGCGGCGGCACGGGCGGGCACCTCTTCCCCGGCATCGCGCTGGCCGAAGAGGTCGTCACGCGGCACCCGAAGAACGACGTCGTCTTCGTCGGCACCACCCGCGGGCTCGAGGCGCGGGTGGTGCCCGAGAACGGCTTCGTCTTCGAGCCCATCACCTCGCGGGGCCTCAAGGGCATGGGCCTGGTGAAGCTGGCGCTGGGGCTGCTGACGCTCCCGGTGAGCTTCTTCGAGGCGCTCGCGCTGGTGCGGCGGTACCGCCCCGACGTGGTGGTGGGCGTGGGCGGGTACTCGTCGGGGCCGGTGGTGCTGGCGGCGTGGCTCCTGCGGGTGCCGACGGCGGTGCAGGAGCAGAACGCGCTGCCCGGGCTCACCAACCGGCTGCTCGGCCGAGTGGTGAAGGCGGTGTTCCTCTCGTTCGACGAGACGACGCGCTTCTTCCGCCGGGCGAAGGTGCACGTGCTGGGCAACCCGATTCGCCGCGCGCTGCTCGACAACTTCCTCACCCCGAACGTCGCTCACGAGAAGTTCACGGTGCTCGTCTTCGGGGGCTCCCTGGGGGCCCGGGGGCTCAACACGCGCGTCGTCGAGGCGCTCGAGCACCTCGCCCCAAGGCGTGAGGCGCTGCGCCTCGTGCACCAGACGGGCAAGGCCGACCTCGAGGCGGTGCGGCAGGGCTATGCGGGCAAGGGCTTCGACGCCGACGTGCGCGAGTTCATCGACGACATGAGCGCGGCCTACCTCTCGGCCGACCTCGTCGTCTGCCGCGCCGGCGCCACCACCGTCGCCGAGCTGACGACCTGCAAGAAGGCGTCGATTCTCGTGCCGTTCCCCTTCGCCACCGACGACCACCAGGCGGTGAACGCCCGGGCCCTCGTCGAGGCGGGGGCGGCGCTGATGTTCCGCGAGGCCGAGCTCACCGGCGCGCACCTGGCGCAGGCCATTCTCTCGCTCGAGGCCGACCGTGACCGGCTCAAGGCCATGGAGAAGGCCGCCGGCAGCCTGGGGCGCCCCGAGGCCGCGCGCGAGATCGCCGACGTGTTGCAGCAGCTGTGCCTCGAGCGGTGGGGCGCGTTGACGGGCCAGAAGCGCGAGGGCGCGCCGCTGCGCCCGACGAAGGGGAAACAGACGCCATGACGACGCAGGCCCCGCTCGAGAGCCGCTTCAAGTCGCGCCACGCCGCGCGCGTGCACTTCGTGGGCATCGGCGGCATCGGCATGTCGGGCATCGCCGAGGTGCTGCTGAACCTCGGGTACCAGGTGTCGGGCAGCGACCTGAAGGAGTCCGACGTCACGCGCCGGCTCACCTCGCTGGGGGCGCGCATCGCCTTCGGCCACCGCGAGGAGAACCTGCAGACGAGCGACGTCGTCGTCATCTCGTCGGCGGTGAAGCGGGACAACCCCGAGGTGGTGGCGGCCCGGCGGCGCAAGGTGCCCGTCATTCCGCGGGCCGAGATGCTCGCCGAGCTGATGCGCCTGAAGTACTCGGTGGCCATCGCCGGCTCGCACGGGAAGACGACGACCACCTCGATGGTGGCCACGGTGCTCAACGCCGCCGGGCTCGACCCGACGGCGGTGGTGGGCGGCAAGGTGAACGTGCTGGGCTCGAACGCCAAGCTCGGCAAGAGCGAGCTGATGGTGGTCGAGGCCGACGAGAGCGACGGCAGCTTCCTCAAGCTGCACCCGTCGATCGCGGTCGTCACCAACGTCGACCCCGAGCACATGGACCACTACCGCACGCTCGACGCGCTCAAGGCGGCCTTCGCCGAGTTCTGCAACCGGGTGCCCTTCTACGGGCTGGCCGTGGTGTGCCTCGACCACCCCAACGTGCAGGCGCTGCTGCCGCACCTCGACAAGCGCTTCGTCACCTATGGGTCGAGCCACGCCGCTGACTACCGGCTCGAGGGCGTGACGCTCGACGGCTTCTCGACGCGCTTCTCGGCGTGGCGGCGTGACCAGCCGCTGGGCGAGTTTTCGGTGCGCATGGTGGGCGCGCACAACGCGATGAACGCGCTCGCCGTCATCGCCGTGGCCGAGGAGCTCGACGTGCCGCTCGCGGTGCTGCGGCAGGCGCTGGCCGAGTTCGGCGGGGTGCAGCGGCGCTTCACGGTGAAGGGCGAGGCGAAGGGCGTCACCGTGGTGGACGACTACGGGCACCACCCGGCCGAGGTGCGGGCGACGCTCGCGGGCGCGCGCCGGGCGTTCGGGCGGCGCACGGTGGTGGCCTTCCAGCCGCACCGCTACAGCCGCACGAACGACCTCTTCGAGGACTTCTGCAGCGCCTTCAACGACGCCGACCTGGTGTTCCTCACGTCGGTCTACGCGGCCGGCGAGGAGCCGATTCCCGGCGCCACCTCGGAGCGGCTCGCCGAGGCCCTTCTCGCGTACGGCCACCCCGACGTCACCTACGTCGAGCGGCGCGTCGACCTGGTGCGGGCGCTCACGGCCCGGCTCGAGCCCGGTGACCTGGTCATCACGCTGGGCGCGGGAGACATCACCCACACGGGGCCCGAGCTGCTGGCGGCCCTGCAGGCCGGCGAGGGGCGGTGAGCGCCGTGGCGGTCATTCACCCGCAGCCGGTCGAGGCCTGGCTCGCGCGGTGCGCGCCGGCCGAGGTGCGGCGAGACGCGCCCCTCGCGCCGTGGTGCACCGTGCGGGTGGGCGGCGCGGCCGACCTCTTGGTGCGCCCCCAGTCGCCGGACACCCTGGTGACGGCGCTGGCGCTGGCGAGGGACGCGGGCCTGCCGGTGTCGGTGCTGGGGTTGGGCGCCAACACCCTGGTGGGCGACCTCGGCGTGCGCGGCCTGACGCTGAAGCTGCCGCCGGCGACGTTCCGCGAAGAGGTGGTGCTCGACGAGGGCGGCGGCACCCTGACGGTGAGCGCCGGCGCCTCGATCGCCCGGCTCGTCACCCTGATGAAGCACCACCGCCTCGTGGGCGCCGAGTTCCTCGCCGGGGTGCCTGGCACCATCGGCGGCGCCGTCACCATGAACGCCGGTACGAAGCACGGCGAGTGCATGAGCCGCGTCGTCGGGCTCGAGCTGGCGACGCCCGAGGGGGTGGGGTGGGTCGCCCCGCCGCCGTTCCGCTACCGGCACACCGCGCTGCCCGCGGGCGCCGTCGTCACCCGCGCCCGGTTCCGGCTCCCGTTCGGCGACGTCGCCCAGAGCCAGGCCGCGATGGACGCCGACGTGGGCTACCGCAAGCGCACGCAGCCGCTGTCGCAGCCCAACTTCGGGAGCGTCTTCACCAACCCGCCCGGCCACCACGCCGGGGCGCTCATCGAGGGGGTGGGCCTGAAGGGGCACACCATCGGCTCCGCGCAGCTCTCGACGCTGCACGCGAACTGGATCGTCAACCTCGGGGGCGCCACGGCCCTCGACGTCACCGCGCTCATGGCGCTGGCGCAGGCGCGGGTACAGGCCGAGTTCGGCGTCACCCTCGTGCCCGAGGTGCGGCGCCTGGGAGACTTCCGGTGACGGCGCTCGGCTGGCGCCTGCTGGGCCGGAGCCCCGCCCGGGCCTCGCGCCGGGCCGGTGCGGTCGGGCCGGTACGCTACAGGCACGTCCCTGTAGCCAGAAATTTGCGGGGTCGCCGAAGCGGCCTGACGATGTGCCCGTCGATGTTCCGCTCGCGCCGCAACCGCCGCAAGGTCGACCTCGCCCGCAAGACGAGCGAGGTGAAGGCGTCGGTCAGGAGCCACGGGCCCGCGGTGCTCAAGGCGCTGCTCGTGACGGCGCTCACCACGGGCGCGGCGTACGGGGCGGTGTGCGGCTGGCGCTGGGCCACCACCACCGACGCCTTCGCAATGAAGCGGGTGCAGGTTTCTGGCGGAGCGCGCGTCACCGAGGCGCAGGTCTGGAGGCTCGGCGGCCTCGTCGCCGGGACGAACCTCGTCGCGATGGACGTGGCGGCCGTGGAGCGCGCCGTGGCGACGCACCCGTGGGTGCGCGTGGCGACGGTCTCGCGGGCGCTGCCCGACGCGCTGGTGGTGCGGCTGGTGGAGCACGAGCCGGTGGCGCTGCTCGCGCTGACGGACCTCTACCTGCTCGACGCCGACGGCGAGCCGTTCAAGCGCGCCCAGGCGAGCGAGGCGGTCGACCTGCCCCTCGTCACCGGCATCGGCCGTGACGCCCTCGTGGGCCGTCGCGACGAGACGCGGGCGGTGATTCGGCGGGCGTTGCACGCGGCCGAGGCCTACGGGCGGTCGCCAGCGTCCAAGGGCCACCCGGTGTCCGAGGTGAACGTCGGCCCCGACCTGGGTTTGACCCTCGTCACGGCCAACGGCGAGGCGCTGGTGCTCGGAGAGGTGGACGTCGAGCGCGCGCTCGAGCGCCTCGCGAGGGTGCGTCGCGAACGCGAGGCGCGGCAGCTGAGTGCCGAGGTCATCAGGCTCGACAACCGCACGCGGCCCGACTGGGTCGCCGTGCGCGCGTCGGCCGTCAGGAGTGGCCGGGGGCCCTGAGAGGGGCCCTTTCGGTCTGCAGCACGGCAGGCGCTCCGAGAGGGGCGCCAAGGGGAGACACACATGGCGAAGCAGCGAGGAGGAGAGATCATCGTCGGCCTCGACATCGGCACGACGAAGATCTGCGCCATCGTCGGTGAGCTGACCGACGAGGGCATCGACATCATCGGCATCGGCTCGCACCCGTCGCGCGGGCTGCGCAAGGGCGTGGTGGTCAACATCGAGGCGACGGTGCAGTCGATTCAGCGCGCCATCGACGAGGCCGAGGCCATGGCGGGCACCGAGATCACCCACGTCTACACGGGCATCGCGGGCGGGCACATCAAGAGCTTCGGGGGCCGGGGCGTGGTGGCGCTCAAGGACCGCGAGGTGCGCGACGCCGACGTCGCGCGCGTCATCGAGCAGGCCAAGACGGTGAACATCCCCGTCGACCGCGAGGTGATTCACGTGCTGCCGCAGGAGTTCATCGTCGACGAGCAGTCGGGCATCAAGGAGCCCCTCGGCATGACGGGCGCGCGGCTCGAGGCCCGGGTGCACATCGTCACCGGCGCCGTCACCAGCGCGCAGAACATCGTCAAGTGCGCCAACCGCGGCGGGCTCAACGTCGCCGACATCGTGCTGCAGCCGCTCGCCTCGAGCGAGGCGGTGCTCACCGAGGAGGAGAAGGAGCTGGGGGTCTGCCTCGTCGACATCGGCGGCGGCACCACCGACATCGCCATCTTCCAGAACGGGTCCATCGTTCACACCGCTGTCATCGCGCTCGGCGGGCACAACCTGACGAACGACATCGCGATGGGGTTGCGAACGCCCATGGAGCAGGCCGAGCGCATCAAGCAGAAGCACGGCTGCGCGCTCACCTCGATGGTCGACAAGCAGGAGATGATCGAGGTGCCGTCGGTCGGCGGCCGTGAGCCCCGCGTGATGGGCCGGCAGATCCTCACCGAGATCCTCGAGCCGCGGGTCGAGGAGATCTTCCAGCTCGTGCACCACGAGATCGAGCGCAACGGGTTCTCGGAGCTGCTCGCCTCGGGCGTCGTCATCACCGGCGGCTCGACGCTGCTGCCCGGCATGCCGGAGCTCGCCGAGGAGATCATGGGGGTACCGGTGCGCCGGGGCGTGCCGCGCGGCATCGGCGGCCTCGTCGACGTGGTGAAGAGCCCCGTGTACGCGACCGGGGTCGGGCTGGTGGTCTACGGCGCGAGGAATCTCGACCGGCGCATGTTTCGCATTCGAGAGAGCGAGAACGTGTTCAAGAAGGTGAAGCGCCGCATGGGCGAGTGGCTGCAAGAGGTCTTCTGACGGGCAGGCCCGGCCAGGGCCCCCGCCCGGACGTCGCAGGCGACACCCCGCTACAGCCACGTGGCTGAAAACTTGCGGGGTCCCTTCCTCGGGCCAAGAGTCGCACCGGCCCGGAGCTTTCCTTCACGAGTCAGACCCTTCGAGGACCAGTCATGAACGAGTTCGAGCAGAGCAAGCAGGCGGCGCAGATTCGGGTGGTGGGCGTCGGCGGGGCGGGCAGCAACGCGGTCAACACGATGATCCAGTCGGGCCTCGAGCGCGTCGACTTCATCGCGCTCAACACCGACGTGCAGGCGCTGGCGGCCAACAAGGCGCCGACGCGGCTGCAGATCGGCAAGGAGCTCACCCGTGGGCTGGGCGCCGGGGCGAACCCCGAGATGGGGCGTCAGGCGGCGACCGAGTCGCGCGAGGAGATCGCCCGGCTGCTCCAGGGCGCCGACATGGTGTTCGTCACCGCCGGCATGGGCGGCGGTACGGGCACGGGGGCGGCGCCGGTCGTCGCCGACATCGCCCGCGAGCTGGGCGCCCTCACGGTGGGCGTCGTCACCAAGCCGTTCCTCTTCGAGGGCAACCGCCGCCGCAAGGCCGCGGAGCAGGGCCTGCAGGAGCTCAAGGCCGCCGTCGACACGCTCATCACCATCCCCAACCAGCGCCTGTTGACGCTCCAGACCGAGCCGTTGCCGCTGCTCGACTCGTTCCGCAAGGCCGACGAGGTGCTGCTGCACGCCGTGCAGGGCATCTCGGACCTCATCCAGTACCACGGCTACATCAACGTCGACTTCGCCGACGTGAAGACCATCATGGGTGAGCAGGGGCTGGCGCTCATGGGCACCGGCCGCGCGTCGGGCGAGAAGCGGGCGCTGCGCGCGATGGAGCAAGCCATCGCCTCGCCGCTCCTCGAGGACGTCACCATCGACGGCGCGCGCGGGCTGCTCATCAACATCACCGCCGGCCGCGACATCACGCTCCAGGAGATCCACGAGGCCATCTCCATCGCGCAGGAGGCGGCCGATGGTGAGGCGAACATCATCTTCGGCTCGCTGGTGGACGAGAACGTGAAGGACGAGGTGAAGATCACCGTCATCGCGACGGGCTTCGTCGGCCGCGAGGTGAAGCCGGCCGCGCGCGCTGCGACCGAGCTCCGCACGCCGGCCCAGGGCTCGCTGATGCCCGGCCGCACGGTGTCGTCGTCGTCGATGCCGGCGGTGATCCCTCCGGTGTCCGTCGTGGCGCAGGCGACGGCCGCGCCCACGCCCAGCGGCCGGGCCTCGCCTGAGCTGCACGAGCCCGTCGGCACGCTGGTGCCCTCGCGCGTCGGTGCGCGGCAGCTCTCGGCAGCCGACCGCCCGCAGTCGCCTCGCGTCGTCAGCCGCGACGCGTCGGCCTCGCTGTCGCTCGACGAAGACCAGTACGACATTCCCACCTTCCTTCGTCGGCAGGGGCACGGCTCCGAGCCGCTCTGAGCCGACGCCGGCCTCGGGTGCGGCACCGGTGCGGTGCCACGGGCGAGCACGGTGCCCGCTCGGGTTGCGTGACTGGTGCGCGTTTCGCGCTGGGGCTCCCTGGTCATCTCGTCAACGCGCGCGAAAACGAGGTGAGTCCTGCCGGGAGCCTGAGCGCACGACTGCTCGCGGCGATGGAGGGTCGCCTGGAGAGGTGGTGGGCCCTCGAATTCGGTGGCCTTGGACGGGGCGAACGAGTCGAAGCGCTCGGGAAATCCCTGCGCGGGCTGTTGCCTGGTGGACAGCCCAAGAGCATCGACCCCATCGCCCAACGCAGGCAGGAAGGTTTGTGGCGAAAGTCCCGAGCGTGCCCGGCGCCGAAGCAGAGAAGCTGGCGAAGAAGCTGGGCCGGGTGGCGTAGTCGGCCAGCAGCTTCAAACGAGTCGGGAGCGCGGTCGGCCACCTCTCTGAGGCGGGGCGCAACGGCATCGAAGACGCGCTCATTGCCGAGTGCGTCATCCCCGACACGACGCGCAGTCTGACGGTGACCATCGACCGTGGCGCGCAAGCCGGGGCGCCCCAGGAAGTTCGCTCCGAAGCGCTCGGTGGCGCGCGTCTACGAGATGGCCTGGGAGGGCACCGCGTCCCTCGTCGACGGGAAGGGCGAAGCCCTGCACACCATCCGCTATGGCGCGACCGGCACGAAGAAGCCGGCAAGCCC
>JADCJJ010000618.1 GCA_020247085.1 Myxococcaceae bacterium
CACTGGGGAGTTGGAACTCGAACCACGTCGGCCGCTGCGGCGACACGGCGTGCAGAAAGTCCAGGCGACCAGCGGGCTGTGGCCCCGTCGCGTGCAGCGTCAGCGACACCGTCCCCTGCCCGCCCGGCGCCGCAGAGACCGCCTGCGCAGCCGGCACGCGGCTCGACCGCATCGAGGCCAGCGCCCCGGCGTTTGGAACCTGACGCCCGGAGTCGACACCGGCCATGGCGCCACCCGCGTCCGGGGGCGGGCCTGGCGTCTCTCGGGCCGTGAGAGGGCACGTGAGAACTGCAGTGAACTCGACGGGGTGGCGAACCATGTGGCGTTCTCGGCTCGCTCCGAGCCCGTTGTTGCGCGCGGCTCCGGCGCAGCGCTTCAGCTCGGCGGCCCTGGCCAGCACACAGGGCCCCTCCCACGTTCGCCGGTGCGCGCTGCCCTGGCGGGGGCGCACGACGTCAGCGTCGAGCCGTCATGGGGGGGCTGATGGTCTGCGTGGAGTTCCTGAACTGACGCTTGTGTCGGGACCTCCTCTCCGCTCTCGTCCGTGGCTCCCTCGTCGTCGTGAGCGTGCTCAGCATGATGAACCAGGCCTCCCCGTTGACGGAGCGACTGGCCTCGCTCCTCCCCGTGCTCCGCGATGAAGCCGGAGGATGCTTGAAGTGGGAAGAGGAGCGTCCGGGGGGAGGTCGTCGCGCCGAGGTCTATCGCTCCGCTCGTGACTACTACGCGAAGCAAGCCGGTCTGCGTTGTCGTGCCGCGGACCAGGTCACGAGCGGGTGCCTCGTCGAGGTACGGACCTCGCCGTACGACATGAATGGCGCCTTGGAGGGCGCGCGGACACAGCTCGTCTTCGTGGGACCCCTCTCGAGCGACGACGTGTTTCTGCGCTCGATCGGCTGGCGCGAGAACTCGGTGGTTTGGCGCGGAGGTGCGGCACTTCTCGACAGGCGGCTGGGTGAGCACTGGTTCGAGTCCTCCCAGGGGCGCGACGAAAACCATTCGAAGTACGAGCACGAAATCATGGGAATTGCGAGCTGTGCCGAGGCGGCGAGCGGTTGAACCAAGTCGTGAGCAGGTGAAGGTCCATCGGGCACGTTGCCTGGCGCTCGCCTCGACGCCGCGCCGTGTCGACGTCCGGCTGACAGGTGGCCGCGGCGCTCCCGACGCACGCAACCGGTCTCCTCGGCCCGCCCGCCCAGCGCGACGATGCCGTCTCAGCGGCCGTGTGCGCGTGCGAGCGACGGCCCCCACGCGGAAGCCCGGCGAGGTGACTCCGGGGAGGCGGGGCGTTGGCTCTTCGCGCGTGCGCGGTGGCGTCGGCGTTCTTCTACGGCCGTGAACCCGTCATCCGCGGCGTGTTCGAGACGCTGGCGGCGTCCCGGCCGCGCGAGCGGGTCCCGGGCCAGAACGCCTGCGCGCCGGCGACATCGCCGTCATCCCGGCATCGCTGATGGCCCCCGTTGCACCAGACGCCGTCAGCGGACCTCGAGGTGCCCCTGGTCGACGCGCACGAAGACGCCGCCGCGAGCGCGCGTGGCCTCGAGGAGCGGCGCGCGCCCGAGCGTCTGCTCGACCTCGCGGCCGTTCAGCACCACGTGCAGCGGTGCGTGCACCAGCGCGTCGGTCCGCTCCAGCGCCCACAGAATCGACTCCCAGATGAGTGGGTGCGGGTTGCCGAAGACGCCGCCGCCGATCAGCGTCAGCACGACCGTGCGCGTGCCGAGCGAGGCCGCGGCGAACAGCGTGCCTGCGTAGGCCGCGCGGAGCAGCACCCCGCAGACGTCGAGCAGCGGGCCCTCGGTGGGCGCCGTGCTGTAGCCGCCGCCAGCGAGCGTCGAGGTGAAGACCTGCGCGATGCGCTGGCCCTCCAACACCGGGCCGTCCCAGTTTGCGCCGAAGACGACCTCGACCCGCTCGTGCACGCCGACGCAGATGTCGGTGAAGCGCTCGTTCAGCACCCGCGCCGTCGCCGCGAAGTCCGTCAGGTTCTGCGAGAGCAGGTAGCCGCTCTCGACGCGACCCACCGAGGCCGGGAGCGCGCTGTCGAGGAGATCGAGCTGCCGGGCGTCGGTCTGCACGAAGCGCGAGCCGTCGGGCGCCGGCGCGGCGTAGTGGCGCACGATGGTGCCGGGGAACGCCGAGATGGACGCGCGCGGGCCCTGGGTCGGGTCCGAGAAGTACTTCGCGACGGGCACCAGCATCGCGTCGGGCGCCTCGAGGCAGTTGAACTGCGAGGCCACCTGGAAGAGCGAGCCCGGCGGCGCAGTGGCCTGCAGGAGCCCGACGTCGGTGAGCGGGTCGGCGCCGGCGATGACGGACAGCTTCACCCGTGGCGCGGCCCCCTTGCGCTGCGCGAGCGCCGACTGCTCGAGCGAGGCGAGCGACCGTATCGAGAAGCGCCCGCCGTCGAAGCATCGGCCCGCGCCGGTGACGGTGGCGTGGCCGGTCGGGTCGAACGTGAGGTGGCTCCCCGGCGCCTTCGCCACCTCGGCCTCGAGCCGCTGCACCACCGCGCGGTCACCCTTCGGCTGCTGGCTGAGCGCCGCGCGGCGCTGGTCGACGTCTGCCTGGCGCCCTTCGAGGACGAGGTCGAGCATGCCTCGTCCCTACTTCAAGTCGTCGAGCAGCACGCGCAGAATGGCGGTTCGCCTTCGATGGGCGCAGGTCGTTTCTCCGCCTCGACCCGGTGAGGGCGCTGAGCCTCGGGCGTCGTCACGAAGCGCGGGCGTTGCGGCTTCCCCCCGGCCCCGTCAGTGCGTCGACGCGGGCGCCTTCGCGGGCGACGTCTCCGAGTCCGGCTCGAAGACCGGCTGCTTCAAGGCCGACCTGCGCGTGCGGCTGAAGAGGCGGGGCACCGTCCGCGGTGCGTTCCCGGTGCGCGAGGTGACCTTCGACCGCCAGACGCTTCCCGTCGTCTTCGGCCTCGACGAGCGGGCCGCACGTCGCGGCTGAGGTGGTGTCGGGCAAGTCGCTGGTGCTGCTGCGTGACGAGCAGTCGGTGATGACGACGCCGGCGTTCGAAGGCGCCGGGGTGAAGGTGAGGGCGCCGCTCGACGCCGCTTCGGAGGTAGCAGACGAGCGGCCGATGGCACGCCGTGCTTGAGTGGCGTCGATGCCGCGCCGTCCCTCGGCCCTTCGCCTCGCGCTCCCGTCGGCCCTCGCCCTGCTGGGGGCCTCGTGCATCGACCTGACGATTCCGCCGAGGCCCGGGCCGCCGTCGCCCGGGGCCCTCTCGGGCCGGACGGTGGCGGCGCTCCCGGGTCAGCCCGGCCGGCCGACGCCGGTGGGCGGCGTACGGGTGGAGCTGCTGGGCACGGGGCTGGTGACGGCCTCGGACGACAGCGGCTTCTTCCGCCTGGGCGGCATCGTCGACGAGGCCCGGCAGGCGCTGTTCCGGCTCGACACCTCGGGCGACGGGCGACCCGACCGGGCGAAGCTCGTCACCTTCGACGCCGCGCGGGTCGGGCTCGGGCGGCAGGTGAGCCTGGGCGACGTCGTGCTCGTCGAGCCGGGGTCGCTGCGGGGCGTGGTGCGGCGCAGAGACGTTCCTGGCGACCGTGGCCACGCGGGAACGCTCGTCTTCGTCCCCGAGGGGCCCTTCACGGCGACCTCGTCTGACGACGGGAGCTTCGTTTTCGACGCGATGCCTGAGGGGACGTTCAGCCTCGCGTTCTTCCGGACCGGCTACCGGGCCGACGGGTATACCAACGTGACGTTGGGGAGCGCCGAGCTGCGCACCCTGCAGCCCTTCTCGCTCGAGCCCGACCCTTCGCCCACCCCGTCGGTTGGCATCAGCGGTCGGGTGCGGCTGGTGACCGGCGCCCTGGCGAGCGGCGCGACGGTGGTGGTCGCGAGCCCGACGGCGCTGGAGAGCGCCACCACCGGTGAAGACGGCGCCTTCACCTTCGACGGCTTGGCGCCGGGCCTGTACGGCGTGACGGCCAGCCGGGCCGATGCGTCATCGGCGCGCGTCTCGAACGTCCTGGCGGTGTCCGGCCGCGTGGCGCTGCGTGACCTCGTGCTCGGTCCGGAACCCACCATGGGGGCCGGGGGTGGGGTCGCCGGTGGCGGCTTCATCGAACCTGTCGGTGGAGGCTCCGCGGGCGGCGCATCGGGCGGGAGCGCGGGCGGCGCATCGGGCGGGAGCGCGGGCGGCGCATCAGGCGGGAGCGCGGGCGGCGCATCAG
>JADCJJ010000619.1 GCA_020247085.1 Myxococcaceae bacterium
CGGGTGGAGCACCGCGCGCCGCCGCGTGTTGTACGGCAACGGCGACGTCACCATCGGCAACAGCTCGTAGGCGTCGGGCGTGAGCCCGCCGAGGTGCTCGAGCGTCGAGGTGACGATGCGCGTCTTGTGCTCGTGCTGCGCCGCCTCGTCGAGGTGCATCCAGTCGCAGCCCCCGCAGCGCTCCGCCAGCGGGCACAGGGGCGGCCGCCGCCCCGGCCCCGCCTCGAGCACCTCGAGCACGTCGCCCCGAAGCACCTTGCCCTGCTCGTACACCTCGGCCCGAACGCGGTCGCCCGGCACGGCGTACGGCACGAAGACGGCGCGCCCGCCGACCTCGGCCACCCCGTCACCCGAGTTCGACAGCCGCTCGATGAGGAGCTCGAGGCGTCGCAAACGTCACTTCTTGGGCGGCTTCAGGTCGGGCAGCTCCGCGCGGAGCCGGTCGACGAAGCGCTCGAGCCGCGCCTGCTTGTCGGCGTCGACGTCGATGAACTCGATGCCCATGCCCGACATCTGGTCGGTCTGCGGATCGTGCGGGTGCACGCGAATGACGCGCCCGGTGAGATCGAACGGGAACGCCGCGTCGGGGAGCGAGATGATGAGGCGCACCACGCTGCCCACCGAGAGCGGGTTGCGGGTGTTGATGAAGATGCCGCCCTTGCTGATGTTCACCGCCCAGTCGGTGATGAAGCCGTCGACCGTGCGGTAGGCGACCAGCAGCTCGTGCTGCAGGCGCTCGGCCCGGCGCGCGGGCGTGGGTGACGGTGCGGGCTTGGGCGGCTTGTCAGGCATGGTGGTCAAACCTTACACGGTCAGGGCATCGAGGTGATTGGCGACGTGCATCGCGTGCACCGCCTCGTAGGCATCACGGGAGACCGCGCCGTACGCGAAGTGCGGCGCCAGCGTCCCCCCGTGCGCCGAGAAGCGCGCCACCGCCGCCTCGAGCCGGGCCAGCCCCTCGGCCGCGTCGAGCGACGCCTCAGGCGGCGCCAGGCCCGGCACCGGGGCCCGGGTGTCGTGCCGCATGAAGCCCTGCCGCAAGAAGCGCCGTAGCACCAGCGGGCCAAGCACGGCGCGCACCAGCCAGCCTGCGGGCTTCGGGTAGCCGTCGATCGAGCAGACGATCGACTGCGCGCAGTGCGCCATGGCCGCGCCGAAGCCGGGCGGCGCCGCGTTCGAGATCGCCCGCGCTTCGACCAGCGCCGCCTCGAGCGTCGCCAGCCGCCGCGGCGCGCTCACAGCGCCATCACCGACAGCGCGCTCGACACCTTCAGCCTCGGCCCCGTCAGCCGCTGCACCGACTCGACCGTCTCGCCAGGCGCCAGCTCCTTCAGCGTCAGCCCGTCGGGGCCGATGTCGATCCACGCGAGGTCGGTGCAGATGGCGTTGATGCACCGCTTGCCCGTCAACGGCAGCTGGCAGGCCTCGAGGATCTTGTGGCCGCCGTCCTTCGTGGCGTGCTCCATCGCGACGATGACGCGACGGGCGCCCACGGCGAGGTCCATCGCGCCGCCCATGCCCTTCACCATCTTGCCGGGGATCATCCAGTTCGCCAGGTCGCCGAACTCCGACACCTCCATGGCGCCGAGCACCGCGAGGTCGATGTGCCCGCCGCGGATCATCGCGAAGCTCGCCGCCGAGTCGAAGTAGGCGGCACCGGGCAGCGCCGTCACCGTCTCCTTGCCGGCGTTGATGAGGTCCGGGTCCTCCTCACCCTCGAACGGGTACGGACCGGTGCCGAGCATGCCGTTCTCGCTCTGGAGCACCACCTCGACGCCAGCGGGGATGTAGTTGGGGATCAGCGTCGGCAGGCCGATGCCGAGGTTGACGTAGAACCCGTCGCGAAGCTCCTTCGCGACGCGCATGGCGATCTGCTCACGGGACAGGGGCATGGGGGGCTCGCAAGGGTGCTCAGGAGGGACGGGGACGGACCGTGCGGCGCTCGACCCACTTCTGCAGGGCGACCGACTGCACCACGCGCTTCACGTAGACCGACGGCACGTGCACGTGATCGGGGTCGAGCGACCCGACGGGCACGACGTGCTCGGCCTCGACGATCGTCACCTTCGCCGCCATGCACATCAGCGGCGAGAAGTTGCGGGCCGTCTTCCGGAAGACGAGGTTGCCCCAGGCGTCGGCCTTCCAGGCGCGCACGATGGCGTAGTCGGCCTTCAGCGGCGCCTCGAGCACGTACTCGTGGCCGTCGATGAGCCGCACCTCTTTGCCCTTCGCCACCTCGGTGCCGACGCCGGTGCGCACGAAGAAGCCGCCGATGCCGGCGCCGCCAGCGCGGATGCGCTCCGCCAGAGTGCCCTGCGGGTTCAGCTCGACCTCGAGCTCGCCCGACAGGTACTGGCGCTCGAACTCCTTGTTCTCGCCCACGTAGGACGAGACCATCTTCTTCACCTGCTTGTTCTTCAGCAGCACGCCGAGCCCCAGCTCGGTGGTGCCGCAATTGTTCGAGATGATCGTCAGGCCCTTCACACCCTTTCGGTGGAGCGCGGCGATGAGGTTCTCGGGGTTCCCACAGAGCCCGAAGCCCCCGGACATCAGCGTGACGTTGTCGGGAATGTCCTTCACGGCCTCGTCGGCCGAGGCGACGACCTTGTTCATGACCGGCGTTCTTCCCGAGGTCGCGGGCGATCACAACCCCGTTCCGCCCCGCGCGACGGTGCCGTGCGTCGAAGCGGGGGGGCCCCGACGTGCGGCTTGCCCCGGGGCGGGCTCGCCCACAAGAGGGCGGCCATGGCGTGGCATGCGATGCCGATCGACGAGGTGCTGGCGAAGCTGGGCGCGAGCGCCGCCGGGCTGAGCGACGCAGAGGCCGCGCAGCGCTTGACCCGCGACGGGCCCAACCAGCTCACGGCCCGCGGCGGCGCGGCCTGGGTCAAGAAGCTCCTCGAGCAGTTCCTGCAACCGCTCGTGGTGGTGCTGATCGGCGCCGGCGCGCTGTCGGCGCTGCTGGGCGACCTCGTCGACGCGGCGGTGATCGGCGCCGTCGTCGTCGCCAACGCGCTGCTGGGCTTCTTCCAGGAGCACCGCGCCGAGCGGGCCATCTCGTCGCTCGGGCAGACGCTCGTCACCGAGGCGACCGTGGTGCGCGAGGGAAGGGCCCGGCGAGTGCCCAGCGCCGAGCTCGTCGTCGGCGACGTGGTGGCGCTCCAGTCTGGAGATACGGTGCCCGCCGACCTGCGGCTCCTCACGGCGAAGGACCTCGAGGCCGAAGAGGCGTCGCTCACCGGCGAGTCGGTGCCCGTCGAGAAGTCGCTCGCGCTGCTGCCCGAGTCCACGGGCCTGGGCGACCGCAGGAACCTGGCCTTCGCGGGCTCGGCGATCGTCTGGGGCCAGGCGCGCGGGGTCGTCGTCGCCACGGGAGACCGCACCGAGGCCGGCCGCATCGCCACGCTGATGGCCAACACCGTCGCGCTCGAGACACCGCTCACCCGCCGCATCGCCGCGCTGTCGAAGCTCCTCGTGCGGGTGATCCTCGGTGTCGCGGCGGCGCTCTTCCTGCTCGGCCTGCTCCGCGGCCAGAGCGCGGCCGACACCTTCAACGCGGCCGTCGCGCTCGCGGTCGGGGCCATTCCCGAGGGGCTGCCGGCGGCCGTCACCATCGTGCTCGCCTTCGGCGTGTCGGCGATGGCGAGGCGGCGCGCGCTCATTCGCCGCCTGCCCGCCGTCGAGACGCTCGGCAGCACCACGGTCATCTGCTCCGACAAGACCGGCACCCTCACCCAGAACCAGATGACGGTGACGACGCTCGTCGCCGGCGGAGAGGCGCACCACGTCACGGGCGTGGGCTTCGAGGCGTCTGGCCACGTCGAGCGCAACGGCGCCGCCATCGCCCCGGAGCCCGGCGCGCCGGTCTTCGAGGCGCTCCTCGGCGCGGCACTGTGCTGCGACACCCGGCTGGTGTGGACGAGCGGGGCCGTGAAGGTCGAGGGCGACCCGACCGAGGCCGCCCTGCTCGTCGCCGCCGCCAAGGTGGGGCTCTCGACCGAGCGGCTCGCCGACGAGTTCCCCCGCGTCGACGTGGTGCCCTTCGAGTCCGAGCACATGTACATGGCGACGCTCAACCGCGACGCCGCCGGCCGGTCGACCGCCTGGGTGAAGGGCTCCTCCGACGCCCTGCTCGGGCGGTGCGCCGACGCGCTGCAGAGCGACGGCCGCCTGGGCGCCTTCGACGCCGCCGCCACGCAGCGCGAGGTCGAGGGGCTGGCGGGCAAGGGCCTGCGCGTGCTGGTGGTCGCCCGGCGGCGCATGCCCGACGCCCACGCTGACCTGACGCACGCCGACGTGGTGGGCCTGACGTTTCTCGGCCTGGTGGGCATGGTGGACCCGCCGCGGCCCGAGGCGAAGGAGGCGGTGGCCAGGTGCCGGGCCGCCGGCATTCAGGTGAAGATGATCACCGGCGATCACGCCGTCACCGCTGCGGCCATCGCCGACGAGCTCGGCCTCGAGGGCGAGCGCACGGCGAAGGGCCCGCTGCGAGCCGTCACCGGGGCCGAGCTCGCGGCGGTGACCAGGAGCGACTGGCCAGCGCTGGCCGAGCGCGTCGCGGTGTTCGCCCGCGTCGCCCCGGAGCAGAAGCTCGAGCTCGTGCGAGCGCTCCAGCAACGCGGTCACGTGGTGGCGATGACCGGCGACGGCGTGAACGACGCGCCGGCGCTCAAGCAGGCCGACATCGGCGTCGCCATGGGCAAGAACGGCACCGACGTGGCCCGCGGCGCGGCGGCGATGATCCTCACCGACGACAACTTCGCCACCATCCAGGCGGCGGTCGAAGAGGGGCGCGGGGTCTACGACAACCTCGTCAAGTTCATCGCGTGGACGCTGCCGACGAACGGCGGGGCCGGCGTGGTGCTGCTCCTCGCGATGCTGCTGGCGACCGACCTGCCGGTGCTGCCGGTGCAGCTGCTGTGGGTCAACATGGTGGCCGCGGTGCTGCTCGGCCTCACGCTCGTCTTCGAACCCCGGGAGCCGGGCCTGATGACGCGCCCGCCGCGGCCGGTGAACGCGCCGATTCTCGACCGGGCGCTCATCACGCGCACCGCCCTCGTCTCGGCCGTCATGGGCGCGGCCGCCTTCGGGCTGTTCGAGCTCGCCCAGCGAGAGGGCCTCACCCTCGCGCAGGCACGCACCATCGCCGTCAACACCATCGTCATCGTCGACGTCGGCTACCTCTTCGCCTGCCGGAGCCTGCGGCTCCCCTTGTGGCGCATCGGGCTCTTCACGAACCGCTGGGTGTGGGGCGGCGCGCTCGCGATGCTGGTGGTGCAGTTGGCCTTCACCGAGCTCACCCCGATGAACCGGCTCTTCCACACCGAGCCGATCCCCCTCGCCTGGTGGTTCATTCCCAGCAGCGTAGGCCTCGCGGTGTACCTGCTGGCCGACCTGAAGAAGGTGTTCACCCGGGCCGCCCAGGGCCCGTGACGCGAAGGCCGCCCCGGCGATACGCCAGGGCGGCCCCCTGCCCCGCCTCGGCTGCGGAGCGACGGTCAGCGCTCAACCATCAGCGCGATTCCCTCACCGCCGCCGATGCAGAGCGAGGCCACGCCGCGCTTGAGCTGGTGGTCCTTCATCGTGTGCAGCAGCGTCACCAGCACGCGCGCGCCCGAGGCGCCGATGGGGTGACCCAGCGCCACCGCCCCGCCGCGCACGTTCACCTTCGACGGGTCGAGCTTGAGGAGCTGGTTGTTGGCGATGGAGACCACCGCGAAGGCCTCGTTGATCTCCCAGGTGTCGACGTCGCCCGCCGCCTTGCCGGTCTTCTGCAGCAGCTTCGTGATGGCGTCGGCCGGGGCGATGGTGAACTCGACCGGCTTGCGCGCCGCCGCCGCGTGGCCGGTGATCTTCCCGAGGATGGGCAGGTTGAGCGCCTTCGCCTTGTCCGCGCTCATCAGCACCAGCGCCGCCGCGCCGTCGTTGATCGACGAGGCGTTCGCCGCCGTGATGGTCCCGTCCTTCTTGAAGACGGGCTTGAGCGAGGGGATCTTCTCGGGCCTGGCGCCCTTCGGCCCCTCGTCCTCGAGCACGACGACCGGGTCGCCCTTCTTCTGCGGCACCGAGACGGCGGCGATCTCGGCCTTGAAGAGGCCCTCCTTCTGCGCGCGAATCGCCCGGTTCGTCGACTCGACCGCGAACTCGTCCTGGGCGGCGCGCGAGATCTTCATCGAGTCGGCGCACTGCTCCGCGCACAGGCCCATGTGAATGTTGTCGTACGCGTCGGTGAGCCCGTCGGACACCATCGAGTCCTTGAACTCGACGTGGCCCATGCGCGCTCCGCCTCGCAGCGCGTGCGACAGGTACGGCGCGTTCGACATTGACTCCATGCCGCCCGCGACCACCACCTCGGCGTCGCCGAGCGCGATGGCCTGGTACCCGTTGACGACCGCCTGCAGGCCCGAGCCGCACACCTTGTTGATGGTCACCGTCGGCGTCCCGTCGGGGAGCCCGGCGAAGCGCGCCGCCTGCCGCGCCGGCGCCTGGCCGACGCCCGCCTGCAGCACGTTGCCCAGGAAGACCTGGTCGACCTGCTCCGGCTTGAGGCCCGCGCGCTCGAGCGCCGCCTTGATCGCCACCGCCCCGAGCTCGGGCGCCCTGAGCGACGACAGCGCCCCCTGGAAAGCGCCGATGGGGGTCCGCGCTGCACCAACGATCACCACGTCACGAGCCATGTGTGTCTCCGCGTTGTCGGGGCGCTCGCCCCGGGGTCGAAGCGGCTTGTCTCGCCGCTGTCCGGGCGAGTCAAGGGACCCGCCCGGCCAGGCTGGAATCGCACATGCAACATGAGCAAGCCACTGTTTTTACTTTGCACTTACTGATTCGTTTTTGCGACGCACTATGTCCTCGACCGCGCGGCCAGCGGTGATGGCGCTGGGCCCTCACCAGGGACCGCTCCCGCGGACTCGGAACCGGAGCGCTGCTCGGCCGCCGTGGTCAGCCCAGGTGCGAGGCCACGTCCTCGCCCGGCTCGACGGCGGCGGTGAGGTGGGGCCGCGTCACCCCGCTCAGGGGCGTCCCTGCCGGGCGGCCAGCGGCCCCGTGGGCACGGCCTCGTAGAACGGCACCGGGTTGCGGCGGTTGGCGCAGCCGACGATGCGCTTGCTGCACCGGCCTCTCGCCGCGGGGCCGTCGTCGGGCGCGCGCCACCTCAGCGCCGTGGCGAGGGAGCGCTCCTGGGCCGCCGAGGGCGCACCGAGCTGGGCGAGGGCGAGGGCCTGCACGCGCAGGCAGTCGGCGTCGCGGGGGCCGAGCTCGAGGCCGCGCTGGGCAGCGGCGAGGGCCTGCGGGTACCGGCCGGCGCTGGCCTCGGACATGGCGAGCTGCTGCCAGACGGTGACGTCCTGGGGCGCCAGGGCGGAGGCCTGCGCGTAGGCCTCAGCGGCGAGCGGCCACCGCCAGACCTGGGCGAGGATGTCGCCGCGGGTCTTCCAGGTGGCGGCGGTGCGGCCCAGGCGCGCCTCGGCCGCTTCGAGGAAACCCAGCGCGGCGTCGGTCTGCCCCCGCTTGCCGGCGACGACGGCCAGCCCCCAGTGCGCCCGGCCCTCTTCGTCCGGGCCGGCGGCGAGCGACAGCGCGCGTGAGAACGCCTCCTCGGCCTCGCCGAGGTACTCCTGCAAGGACACGGAGAGCGCCAGGCCCCGCCTCCACGCCGAGGTGAACGTCGCGCGGGCCTCTCCGTTCAGCGTGAGCGCGTGGCTCGCCACCACGGTGCGGGGGGCCTCGGCACACGGGTCGAGCCGCTGCCCCATCAGCCGCTCGGCGGCGTCGACGAAGGCTCGGCCCCGGTCGGTCGCGGCGTCTCGGCAGGCGAGCGCCCCCAGCTCGGCCAGCCGGGTCCGGTGGACGACGCGGGCGCGCACCGACAGCGGCCATTCGGACGCCTCGAGCGCCAGCGGCACCTCGAAGCCCACCCGCACCGCGCGGGCATCACGGGCCGGCACCGTGTGGTTCCACACCGAGGTGACGAAGCGGTGC
>JADCJJ010000062.1 GCA_020247085.1 Myxococcaceae bacterium
ACGGCGTGCTGATGGCGGCGGCGCTGGTGCGCCTGCACCTCACCGGGTGGACGGGGCCGCTCTTCCTCGAGCCGACGTTCCGGTTCGAGTACGAGGCCTTCGCCTTCGTCCCGGTCTTGCCGAAGGCGCTCGTGCCGTGGGTGTTGGCCGGCGGCGCTGTCGGTGCGCTGGGCCTGGGGTTCTGTCGCGGGTGGGCGCGGCGCAGCTTCGGCGTGGCGTTCCTCGGGTGCTTCGCCTGGCTCAAGCTGTACGACGTCACCAACTACCTGAACCACGACTACCTGGCGGTCCTCCTCGGGGGGCTGCTCACGCTGCTGCCGCTCGACGGCGCCACGGTGCCGCGCTGGGCGCTGTGGCTGCTCCGCTTCCAGGTGGGCGTGGTGTACGTGCACGCGGGGCTGGCGAAGGTGAACACCGACTGGCTGCTCGCCGCGCAGCCGCTCGAGACGTGGTTCTCGGCGAACCGGGGCCTGCCGGTGTTGGGGCCGCTCCTGGGGCTGCCGCTGGTGCCGCACCTCGGGGCCTGGGCGGCGTGCCTGTACGACGTGACGATTCCCTTCTGGCTCTCGGCGCGCCGCACGCGCCCCTTCGCGCTCGTCGCGGTGCTGGGCTTCCACGGCGTCACGCACGCGCTGTTCGACATCGGCATCTTTCCGCTGCTGATGACGTTGAACGCGACGCTCTTCCTCGAGCCGGGCTGGCCGCGGCGGCTCTGGCCGCGCGTGGCGCCGGTGGCGTCGGCGCATCGCCCCCTGGGGGCGCCGGCGGCGGTGGCCGCGCTTGCCTTCGTCGCGTTCCAGGCGGTCTTCCCGCTGCGCTCCCACTTTTGGTCAGACGACGTGCTCTGGGACGAGCAGGGCATGCGCTGGTCGTGGAAGGTGATGCTGCGTGAGAAGAACGGTTCGGTCACCTACCGCATGCGCGCGAAGGGCGAGGCGCGCGAGTGGCTGGTAGATCCCCTCGACGTGCTGACGCCGCGGCAGGCGAACGAGATGAGCGGTCAGCCCGACCTCATCGTGCAGCTCGGCCGGCACCTCGGCGAGACGTTGGCGGAGAGGCTGGGTCGGCCGGTCGAGGTCTTCGTCGACGCGCAGGTGTCGCTCAACGGGCGGGCGCCGGCGCCGCTGTTCCGGCCCGACGTCGACCTGCTCTCGCTCACGGGGAACGACCTGCGCCCGGCGCTGCTGCCCTCGCCGCGGCGTTCACCGCCGGCGGCAGTGATGGCGGAGCGGTGATGGGTGCCAGGGGATCGGACGGGCTGGACGCGAGCGGCGCGGCGCGGTCGGTGCCTGCGCCGAACGAGCTCGAGGGGCGCTCCGCGTGGGCGAGGCCTGGCTCCGCTCTCGCTGCGTCCAGAGGCTCCTCGGTGGGGCGCCTCGGCGCGGGCCGCGGACGGGTGACGCTGGCGGCGCTGATGCAGGTGCTCATGCTCGACCTGGCGCCCGTCGCGCTCGCCGGGGTGCCGCGCGGGGGCCCGGCGCCCGAGACGAGCACCGGTGCGAGGGGCGCGCGGGTGAGAGCGACGCGAGTCGAAACGGCGGCGCCCCTGCAGCGCCAGGCGGCCGAAAAGGCGCCGCGGGTGCTGTTGGCGCAGGGGGGCCTCGATGGAGGGGCCGAGTCGGTGGGCACGTCCGACGCGCGGCAGCGGACGCCGGTGGAGGGAGGCCTCGATGGAGGCGCTCGGGTCTCCGCGTCCGACCGCGCGCTGGGCGTGCCGCTGGCGCTGGGGGGGCTCGACGGAGGTACACGGGCCTCTGCGTCCGACCTGGAGCCGGGCGCCACGCCGGCGCAGGGCGCTATCGACGGTGGCCTCTGGGCCGCAGACGATGAGCCCGCGGCCGGCCCTGACGCGGGGGCGCGCTTCACCACGCAGGTGGTCGGTCAGCGCGCTCCAGACGTGCGCCGCATCACCGGGAGCGCGGTGACGCTGACGCAGGAGGACCTCGAGCGGCGCGAGCTCAACGACGTTCACCGCGTGCTGGGCGAGGTGCCGGGCGTGTATTTCCGCGAAGAGGACGGCCTGGGCCTGCGGCCGAACATCGGCCTGCGCGGCGCCAACCCCGACCGGAGCGCGAAGGTGACGCTGATGGAGGACGGGCTGCTGTTCGCCCCGGCGCCGTACGCTGCGCCCGCCGCGTACTACTTCCCGCTCATCACGCGGATGGTGGGGCTCGAGGTCTACAAGGGGCCGGCGGCGATCCGCTTCGGCCCGCAGACCATCGGCGGGGCGATCAACCTGCGCACGCGCGAGGTTCCGAAGGCGCCGCTGCTCGGCCTCGACGTCGCGCTGGGCAGCCGCTTCCAGGCCCGGGCGCACGGCGTGGCCGCGGTGGGCACCGACACCTGGGGGCTGCTCGCCGAAGGGGTGTTCCTGCGCGACGACGGCTTCAAGGTGCTCGACCGCGGCGGCAACACCGGCTTCGAGCGCAGCGAGCTGATGCTCAAGGGCCGCTTGAGCCCGGGTGACGCGTGGCGGCAGCAGGCCGAGGTGAAGGCGACGCTGTCGTTCGAGGACAGCCGCGAGACGTACCTGGGGCTCTCGCCCGAAGACTTCGAGGCGTCGCCGACCCGGCGCTACGCCACCACGGCGCTCGACCGCATGCAGTGGAGCCGGCTGTCGGTGACGGGCCGGTGGAGCGCGCAGCCCATGCCGTGGCTCACCCTGTCGGCAGCGGCGTACCGGCACTCGTTCGCTCGGGTGTGGAACCGGCTCGACCGGTTCCGGCGAGGGCCCGGGCTGTACGAGCTGCTCTCCCGGCCGGTGCGGGGTGGGCTCGATGGGCAATACCTGCAGGTGCTGCGCGGCGCCGAAGACTCGGCCGGTACGGACGAGTCGCTGGTCGTCCTGAACAACGGGCGGGCCTTCGTGAGCCAGGGCGTTCAACTCGAGGCGGTGGCGAGGGCAGCGACGGGGCCGGTGCAGCACGAACTCGAGGCCGGCCTGCGGTTTCACCACGACGAGATTCGCCGGAATCACACGGCCACGGGATATGCGGTGGTCGGCGGGGCGCTGTCGCGCGACGAGGTCCCGGTGGCCCAGGACGCGCTGAATCGGGCGCTCGCCCGCGCCGGCGCGCTGCACCTGCACGACACGATGACGTGGGGGCGGCTGCTGGTGTCGCCGGGGCTGCGGGTCGAGCTCATCGACACCGCGTTCTCAGACGACCTGTCCGGACGCGTGGCCCGGTCGCTCCAGGCGGTGCCGCTGCTCGGCGTCGGCGCGGTAGTGGCGCTCCCGCTGGGGCTCAACGTCTTCGGGGGCGTACACCAGGGCTTCAGCCCCGTGACGCCGGGCCAGTCGCGTGACGTCCTCCCAGAGCGGGCGCTGCACGCCGAGCTGGGGCTGCGGGCGCCCTCGCGCCGCCGCCGCCTCGAGCTCGTCGGCTTCTGGAGCGAGTACTCGAACATCACCGGCGAGTGCACCGGCAGCACCGGGTGCCTGGACGACCGCATCAACCAGCAGTTCAACGGCGGCGCGGCGCGCATCGTCGGCCTCGAGGCGCTCGCGTCGCTGGCGGTGCCGCTTCCGGGCGACGTCGAGCTGGTGCCGCAGGTGACGTACACGCTGACGAGCGCCCGCTTCCTGTCGGACTTCACCTCGGCGAACCCCATCTGGGGCGTCGTCCGAGCGGGCGATCTGATTCCCTACGTGCCGACGCACCAGGGGGCGGCGCGCCTCGTCGTCAACCGTGGGCCCCTCTCGCTGTCGGTGGGCGCCGAGGTCTCGGGGGGCTTCATCGAGGAGGCGGGTGACGGCCTGACGCAGCCGGTGGTGCCGGGGCGGGTGCTGGTGGATGCGACGGCAAGCTACCGGCTCGGGCCGTTCCAGCTCTTCGCGCAGGGGACGAACCTGACGAACCAGCAGTTGATGGTGGCGCGTCGGCCCTTCGGAGCTCGGCCGCTGGCGCCGCTCGCCGTGCAGGCGGGTCTCCGGGGCCAGTGGCCCTGACGGAGCGTCGGCGCCCGTGTCGCGGCGAGCGGCGACGGGAGCTGTCAGCGCTTGTCGACCTCTCCGGCGACCGGCGCGTCGACGATGTCGAGCCGCCGCTCGAGCGTGCTCTCGAGCCAGAGGACCTGTGCCCGCTCGGTGAGCCCGCCGAGGAGCTTGACCCGTCGCCCGTTGCGGAGCAGCGCGCAGAGGGCGAACTGGGGCGCCCGCTGGTTCCGGCTCCCGCCAGAGTGCGCCTCTGCGTAGAGCTGGGCGAGGTCTTCGCGCCGCCAGGCGCCGCCGCCGAACCAGGGGAGCGGACTGTGCTTCACCTGCAAGACGCCGTGCTGGAGCGACACGACCGTCGAGTTGACGAAGTTCGACACGGCCAGGTACCCGATGCCGATGCCGGAGGCGGCGTTGAGGCTGCCAAAGCAGAGCATGCCCCAGTTCCCGCCCGCGACCGCGACCCCGAGCCACAAGAGCACGATGGTGTTCCACACGATGGCGAACGCCGTCAGCAGCCAGGCGCTCGGCGAGAACCAGCGCCACGAGATGCGGAGCAGGCCGTTGGCGTCGTCGACCTTGAAGTGCCCGGGGAGCGGGGTGGCCGGCGCCGTGGTCTCGGGTCGGGTGAGGGTCTCGAGGCGCTCGCTGGACGCTCTGTCTCGCGTGCGCAGGTCCAACACGCTGCCGCAGGCGCTGCACGAGGCGATTGCCAGTGAACGGTCGACGTCATTGGCGCCGAAGGCGCGCCCGCACGCAGCGCAACAGAGAGCATTCACGCTTGCGAGCTTAGTCCGCGCGGCGGTGGAAGTGAGGGGCGCGGTACGCGACGGGAGCGCTTCGTCAGAAGCCGGCGAGGTCGTCGCGCTCGAGCCGGTGGCTCCCGAAGTCGAGGCGGGGCGGGAGTGAGCCGCGGAGGATGCGGGAGGAGAAGCCGGCGCCGGTGAAGGCCTCGACGGAGGTGACGCGGCCGCCGGCGACGTCGACGACGACGAAGCCGCGGGGGCTGGGGACCGTCGAGCCGATGAGCGCGCGGGGGCCGCTCCCGATGCACGGGGTCACCACGTGGCGGACGCCGTTGGCGGCGCCCGGGTAGTAGCCGTGCTGGTGCCCGCCGACGAAGAGGGCGCCGTGCTGGCGCAGGATCGCCTCGAGAGGTGGGTCGCTCAGCACCTGCGTCTCGCGGCCGACCGTCGTCGGGTGCAGGGGCACGTGGCCGAAGACGAGCTTCACCGGGAAGGCCGAGGCCCCGGCGAGCTGCTGGCCCACCCAGGTGCGCTGCGAGGTCGACAGCGGCGCGACGGTGGTGGCGTCGAGCGCGATGAAGAAAGCGCCCCGGAACGAGAAGCTGTACCGGAAGGGGAACTGGGAGGCGTCGACGAGCTGCACCGCCGGACGGCGCAGGGGCTCCCACTGGCGCGCGTACTCGGCGCGCTCCTGGCCGTACCCCGGGTATGCCGAGGCGTCATGATTGCCGGGCGCTGGCGCGACTGGGATGCCGACGTCGAGCAGCGGCGTCGTCACCGCGGCGTGGAACGCAGCCCACATCGCCGGAAAGTCGAGGCCCGCCTGCTGGCCGGCCACCATGTCACCCGCGATGAGCACCAGGTCTGGCCGTACCGTCGCCCGCAGCGCCGCGATGGCCTGGTGGACCGAAGGCTCGTAGGTGGTCGAGCCGTAACTGCCGTTGAGGTCGCTCAACACCACCACGCGCAGCCGCGTGCCCGCGTCCGTCGCGCCCGCGTCCGTCGCTCCCGCGTCCGTCGCACCCGCGTCCGTCGCTCCCGCGTCGAAGGTGCCTCCCCCGGCGTCGTCTCTTGCGTCCTCGTCGCGCGTGAAGTCGACGAGCACCGGCTCCTGGGGCGGCTCGTGGTCGACGGCACCGCCGCACCCTGCGAGCAGGACGACGAAGGCGCCGAGTCGGAGCATGTGCGGCGTGTAGCGGGTGTCTCGGCGGGCGTCTCGTCACGGCCTGGCAACCTGAGGTGCCGGGGTGACACGGGCTCGCGCGGGCACGAATCGAAAAACTCCCGAAAAGGAAGAACCCCGGAAAGTACGAGCCTTTCCGGGGTTCTTCGCTGCGAGGGGTAGGGGACTTGAACCCCTGACCTTCGGCGTGACAGGCCGACGTTCTAACCAGCTGAACTAACCCCCCAACACGGGGTCCTGCATATTGACTTGTCTACGACCAGCTTGGGCGGAGCAGGCTTCGAACCTGCGACCCTCGCCTTGTAAGGGCGACGCTCTACCCCTGAGCTATCCGCCCCGCTCAGTGCTGCTTTCGAGAGCGGCCGGCAAATACGCTCCGGTTCGGCCGGTGTCAACTGTGATCCTCACGACGTGCCGGTGCCCGCGCACCTGACGGTCAGCCCTTCTTCGGCCGAGGCGGCGACAGCGACGGGCTCGGCTGGTAGCGCTCGGCCCGCACCACCTCGACGTCCTGCAGGTACGCGACCACCGACCAGCTCGGGAAGTAGCGCTCGGCCAGCACCGCGAGCAGTGCTTGCGCTACCTCGTCGGTCACCACCGTCTCGAAGCGCACGCTGGGCCCGGCCCACTCGCTCGCGCGCACCGTACCGAATCCCGAGCCGTGCACCTCGGCCACCGTGTAGCCGCTGGCGCCGGCGAGCTTGAGCTCTTCGACGAGGCGATCGCGCAGCACCGCCTCGGCGATGATGGTCAACAGCCGCACCTTCACGGTCTTGAGCGTCACGTGGCGCCTCCGAACGCGAGTTTTGCGATGGCGAAGTAGAGCGGCAAGCCCAGCGACAGGTTGAACGGGAACGTCACCGCCAGCGACGCCGTCACGTAGTAGCCCGGGTTCGCCTCGGGCAGTGCCGTGCGTACTGCGATGGGCGCCGCGATGTACGAGGCTGACGCCGCCATCGTGCCCAGCACCGTCGCCCCGCCGATCGACAGCCCCGCCGCCTGCCCGAGCAGCACGCCGAGCGCCCCGTGCACGACGGGCATCACCACTGCGAAGCCGATGAGGAAGGGCCCTGCCTTCCTGAAGTCCTGAAAGCGCCGCGCCGCCACCATGCCCATCTCGAGCAGGAACAGCACCAGCACGCCCTTGAAGGGCGCGAGGAAGAGCGGCGCCACCTGCTCCACCCCGTGCTGGCCCGACAGCCAGCCGATCGCCACCCCGCCGAGCAGCAGCAGCGACGCCTTGCCCACCACCACCTCACGCACCACCTCGCCGAGCTTCACCGACGAGCTCGCCACCTTCGTCTGCGCCCTTCGACCCAGCAGCAGCGCCACCAGGATGGCCGGCATCTCGAGCAGCGCCACCAGCGCCGGCATGAAGCCCTCGGCCTTCGCACCCGCTGCCTCGAGGAACAGCAGCGCCGTCGTGAACGTCACCGCCGACACCGACCCGTAGTGCGCCGCCAGCGCCGCCGCATCCACGCCCTTGAAGCGCCCCACCCACCGAAGGATCGCGAAGACCCACAGCGGCGTCGCGACCCCCAGCAGCACCGTCACCAGCGCCGGCCGCCACACCAGCGCCAGCGGCGTCTCGGCCAGCTCGCCGCCACCCCGCAGCCCGATGGCGAACAGGAGGTAGATGGACATGCCCTGGTACATCCCGTCGGGGATGCGCAGGTCGCTCTTCACCAGCACCGCGATGGCCCCCAGCGCGAAGGCGAGGACCATGGGGGAGAGGAGGTTCTGGGCGAGGTGCGTGGTCAGGGGGGGCTTGGGGGGCTTGGGGGACGTCAGGGGGTGATCTGGCCCAGGTTGACGACACCCGAGAGGTCTCCACGGAAGCCGTCCCACGGCTGCCCGTTGCCGTTCGCCCCGTGCCCGTCGTTATCTCCGTAGCACCAGGTTCCGCCGTCGTTGATGGTGAAGCGGAAGGCGTAGTGCGTGGCGCCTCCGTCGGGCCGGTAGTCCACCGCGTACTCGTTGTTGTTGTTCTGGTTCGGCGACAGGCCGAAGCCAGAGAAGGGCGCCTGGCTCCATGACCAGGCGAGCCCCGGCTCCGCGTTGCGGCTGCCCGTGCCGAACTCTGCTCGAACCGGCGCCCCCGCGTCTGGCGTCAGCCCCGACTGGAAGACCTGCCCGAAGATGCGGCTCACCCCCGCGTCCACCGAGACCGACAACGGGAACTGCGTCTTGCAGAACTGCAGCGTCTCGTGCCGCGTCACCGTCACGTTGTACTGCTGGCTCTCCTCGTAGCCGTTCACGTCGGAGCCGTTCAGGTCGCAGTACGTCCAGCTCGTGCCCCCGTTCGCCGAGACCCGCGCCGACACCGCCCGCGCCCCCGTGTACGACGGCGCGAACGTCAGCGCGTAGACATCGCGCGCGCTCACGTCACTCAGGTATGCCGCGTCCGCCCAGCCCCACAGCCCACTCGTCGACGCGTTGTCCTGCGCCCCCAGGCCCACCTGCACCCGGAAGCCCGGCGCCGCCCCCGCCGCCGACGTGCCCGTGCCTGCGAGGCTCACCGAGACCGTCAGCGGGCTGCCGCTCGGCAGGCTGAACGCGCTCGGCACCTGCAGCTGACACGCCGTCACCACCGTCGCGCTCGAGACCTGCACCGTCGCCGCTTGCGCCGACGAGTAGCCGTTCGCCCGCCCGTCGCGGTCGCAGTACACGAAGGCCCGCGCCCCGACCTGGAAACGGAAGGCCACCTCCGACGTGCCCCCTGTCGCCGGCGCGATGAAGGTGCCCCGGTACCGGTCGAAGGCCCCTTGCGTGTCCGAGTCGTACGTCGCGCTCGTCCACGTCGTCCACGCTGACGGCGCCGCCCCCTGCGGCCCATAGCCAATCTGCGCCACCACCCCCACGCCCACCCCCGCGTCGTCCGTCACCGTCGGCACCCGCACCCGCGCGAAGTAGGGCTGGTCCACCGCAGCTCCCGGCATCGACGTGCTCGTCGCCGTCTCGACCACGCACTCGTCCACGTCCAACGGCAACACCGTCAGCACCCCCTGCTGCGCCAACTGGTAGCCGTTCGCCAGACCGTCGGCGTCACAGTACGTCCACCCGCCTCCCTGGTAGCGCACCCGATAGGCGTACGCGTACGCACCCGGCGCCGGCCCCGTCAGCCGCTCCTGGTACTCGACCCCGCCCCCCGCCACCGGCACGTTGAAGGCCGCGCTCACCCACGACCAGCCGCCGCCGCCGTCCGCGCTCGCCGGGTCGACCGTCGGGGGCCCCAGGCCCACCTGCGCCTCGACGCCTGCCGGCGCACCGCCATCGGCCCCGCTCGTCGTCACCCCGGGCGCGAACACCTGCCCGTACACCAGCCCGGTCGGGCGCCCCTCGTACGAGGTCAGCGTCAACGGGAACTGCAGCCGGCACTCGGTGAACGCGAACGGCGTCACCGTGAAGACCCCCGTCTGCGTCGTCGAGAACCCGTTCCCGCTCCCGTCCAGGTCGCAGTAGGTGAAGTCTCCAGACGTGCCCAGCCGCGCCCGGAAGGCGTACACCGACGTGCCCTCGGGCGACGCCGGCAACCTCGCCTGAAACTCCACGCCGCCTCCCGCCACCGGCACGTTGAAGCTCGCCGGCTGCCAGGCCCACGACGACTGGTCCGGCGACACCCCCGAGGGGCCGAGCCCCAGCTCCATCGTCACCCCCGATGGGACCCCGCCGTCGAGCCGGTCCGTCACCCCGGCCGCGAAGACCCGCCCGTACACCAGTGGCCCCGGCGCTCCGATGAGCGCGTTCGCCGACGCCGGGAACTGCAGGTTGCACGCGTCGACCCCCGGCGCCTGCACCGTCACCGTGCCCGCCTGGTCCTCGGTGAAGCCGCCGCCCATCTGCGCGTCGTTGCCGTCGTTGTCGCAGTAGACGTACGAGCCATCGTCGAGGTTGAAGCGGTACGCGAACCGCCAGGCGCCGAGCCCCGGGTTCGGCAGCGTCGCCTGCCACTCGTCATTGTTGCCGACGTCGACGTTGTAGGTCGCGTCCGTCCACGTCCACGACGCCGGCATCGTGCCCATCGCCCCCACGCCAAGCTGCCCCTTCACGCCCGCTCCCGCACCGGCGCCCTCGGTGCGCCCCTGTACGAACACCTGCGCGTAGACGAGCGGCCCCGCCTGCGCGCCCCGCAGCGTCACCGTCGGCGGCGCCGCGCCCGGCGTGCGCCCCCCAAGCCGGCACCAGTTCACGCCCTTGCGCTCCACCACCAGCCGCGCCAGCTGCGCGCCCGACACCCCGTTTCCGAGCCCGTCGCGATCGGCGAGCCGCCACGTCGCGCCGTTGTCCACCGAGAAGCGCGCCGCCAGCCGGTACGTGACCGTCGCCCCCATCGCCCCGGGCACCGTCACCGTCCCCTCGTACACGTCGCGCAGCGTGTCTCCCGGCGCCGCCGCATCCGCGTCCGACAAGTACGACGCGTCGCTCCAGGTGAAGTCGCCGTCGACCGGCGGCTCCATCGTCGTCGTCGCGAAGCCCACCTGCGCGCGCACGCCCGTGCCCTGGCCGGCGCCGTTCGTCACGCTCGGCACCTGCACCTGCGCCGTCACCTTGAACGACACCATGGCCGCCCCCGTGCGGTCGAACGACTCCTCGGGCGTCACCACCAGCGCTTGCGTGATGGCCCGTGCCCCGCTCGTGTCGAAGGTGAAGGCGTCGGCGAGCGTCGCCGACTGCCCGTCGGGGTTCGTCACCGTCACCGCCACTCGCCCCGGCGTCGCCACCGCCGGCGTCCGCACCGTCAACCGCAGCGCGTTCGCCACCACCACCTGCTGCCCCGCCGCGTCGCCGAAGCGCACCGTCGCCCCGTCTGCGAACCGCGAGCCGTTCACCGTGACGGTCGTACCGCCGGTGATGGGCCCCGACGTCGGAGAGACGCTGGTGAGGGTCGGCGGCTGGCCGGGGCCGGCGTCGACACGGCTCATCGGTTCCGGGCAGGCGAGGCACCACGTCAACGACGTCAGTCCGAGCAGGCGCAGGCGCATGGGGCGGCTGGTGTAGCAACGTCTACCCGCGACGCAACAGGGGCGCGCCCGCGCGCGGCCGGGGTTTGTGCTTGAAAGCCGGCGCCCCCTTCACGAGGGTGTGCCCCCTCATGTCCGTTCTCCTCCTGCTCGTGGCGGCCGCACCGATGAACACCCAGGCGCTCGAAGCCGAGCTCGTCAAGACCCACGGTGAGGCGCAGCGCGCGCGCCTCTCCGCAGGGCTCAAGCAGGTCGCGTCGCTCTGGCGCGCCGAGGACGGCGACCTGGCCGCCTTCGCGAAGGAGCACTTCGTCTCGGACCCAGCCCGCCTTGAGGCCACCTTCGCGCGCTTCGAGGCCAACCTCGAGCAGCTCGACGGGCACCTGCTCGAGATCGGCCGCGAGCTGCGCCGGCCCACCGAGCTCGACCTGGGCCCCCTCGAGAAGGTCGACCCGCTCTTCGCCGCCTACGACCCCGCCGCGCACCTCGTCGACGACCTGTTCGCGTCGAAGTTGGCCTTCGTCGCGCTGCTCAACTTCCCGCTCACCACGCTCGAGGAGCGCCTCGCGAAGGGTCCGTCGTGGAGCCGCCGGCAGTGGGCCCAGGCGCGCCTCACCGGCCGCTTCTCGCGCCGCGTGCCCGCCGAGGTGCAGCAGGGCATCACCGCCGCGCAGGCCGCCGCCGACCTCTACGTCGCCGAGTACAACGTGTGGATGCACCACGTGCTCTCCGAGACGGGCGCGCGGCCGTTCCCGAAGGGCAAGCGCCTCATCAGTCACTGGAACCTGCGCGACGAGCTCAAGGCCCAGTACGCCGACCCGAAGGGCCTCGAGCGGCAGCGCGCCATCGTCAAGGTGATGGAGCGCATCGTCACCCAGACCATCCCCGCGGCGGTCATCGACAACCCCGCGATGGATTGGAACCCGTTCACCAACGTCGCCACCGCGGCGCCACCCGAGACGGTCGAGGAGGGGAAGGGCGCCGTCGTGGGGCGCGGGAAGGAGCGACCCGAGCCCGACGTGCGCTACCAGCGCCTGCTCGCGAACTTCCGCGCGCAGCAGAAGGCCGACCCGTTCTCGCCCGTCGCGCCGACGGCCATCGACCGCGCCTTCGCGCTCGGCGCCGAGATGCCCGAGGCCCGCGTCAAGCAGCTCCTCGAGGCCGTGCTGACGTCGCCGCAGGTGCCGAAGGTGGCGGCCGAGATCCAGCGGCGGCTGGGGCGCCCGCTCGAGCCGGTCGACCTGTGGTTCAACGGCTTCTTGCCGCGCGGCGCCATGCCCGAGGCCGAGCTCGACGCGAAGGTGCGCGCCCGCTACCCGACCGCCGAGGCCTTCGCGAAGGACATTCCCCGCATCCTCGAGGGGCTCGGGTTCTCGAAGGAGCGCGCGAAGTACCTCTCGGAGCGCATTCGCGTCGACCCCTCGCGCGGCGCCGGGCACGCCATGCAGTCGGCCCGGCGCGGCGACTTCCCGCACCTGCGCACCCGCGTCGAGAAGGAGGGCATGAACTACAAGGGCTACAACATCGCCGTGCACGAGCTCGGCCACAACGTCGAGCAGGTCTTCTCGCTCTACGACGTCGACTCGACCCTGCTGGCTGGCGTGCCCAACACCGCCTTCACTGAGGCCATCGCCTTCGTCTTCCAGGCGCGCGACCTCGAGCTGCTCGGGCTGGGCCGGCCGTCGCCCGAGCAGGAGCGCCTGCGCGTGCTCAACGACTTCTGGGCCACCTGGGAGATCGCCGGCGTCGCCCTCGTCGACCTCGAGGTCTGGCACTGGATGTACGAGCACCCGAAGGCCACGCCGAAGGCGCTGAAGGAGGCGACCGTCGCCATCGCCACGCGGGTGTGGAACCATCACTACGCGCCGGTGCTCGGCGGACAGGGCACGCCGCTGCTCGGCATCTACTCGCACATGATCAGCTACCCGCTGTACCTGTTCAACTACCCCCTGGGGCACCTCATCGCTTTCCAGCTCGAGGAGCAGGTGAACCGCAAGGGCGTCGTCGGCCCCGAGATCGAGCGCATGGCGGTGCAGGGCGCCGTGGCCCCCGACGTGTGGATGACCGCCGCGACGGGCAGCCCGGTCAGCGCCGAGCCGCTGCTGCGCGCGACCGACGCGGCGCTCGCCAAGGGCTCGGGCCGCTGAACAGCCTGTGCGAACGTTCCCCGACGGGGCGCCGCGTTTTTTGACGCGGCGCTGCGGCTACGTAGGCTCTGCGACAGCTCGATGCACCTGTGCAGCGCGGGAAACCGGAGCGCGGAG
>JADCJJ010000620.1 GCA_020247085.1 Myxococcaceae bacterium
CAGCCCCGGCCCATCAACCCGGCCTTCGACCTCGGGCTGGGCCTGCGCTTCGTCGTGAAGGACTTCTTCTCGGTCAACCTGGGGCTGGTGAACACCACCTACCTCGAGACGCCGCGCGGCACGAACAAGGGCGTGACGCAGAACCTCATGATGCTCACCGTCGGGGTGTCGTTCTTCCTCCCGCCGAAGTCGACGTACCGGGAGGCCGAGTGATGAAGCGCTTCGCCCACGGCATGCTGGCGGTCCTGCTGCTCCTCTCGGCCCCGGCGCTCGCGCAGAAGGCCGAAGACGAGGCTGGCGACGTCTCCGAGGCCGACAAGGACTCGGCCGGGCCGCTGCGAGACCGCATCCCGCCCGTGTCGGGCCACCTGTTCCTGATGGACGGGCGCTTCGAGGTGAGCCCCGGAATCGGGCTGTCGGTGCGCGACGCGTTCTTCACGAAGGTGATGTTCGGCGCGGCGCTCACCTACCACTTCACCGAGACCGTCGGCGTGTCGGTGCGCGGCGGCTACAACCTCTCGCTCGTCTCGGGCGCGGCGCAGATCTGCACCGCGGGCAACGCGACGACGCGGGCCAGCTGCCGGCCGCCCACCGTCGAGGAGCTCACCACGCGCGTCGACGCCAACGGCGCCCGCGTGCCCGCCAACGTCGCCTACGGCCTCAACACCCTGCTGGCGTCGGTCGACCTGCAGTGGGCGCCCATCTACGGCAAGCTGTCGCTCTCGTCCGAGAAGGTGCTGTCGTTCAACATGTACGGCCTCATCGGGCCGACGCTGGTGATGTACGGGCCGCTCAACACCCTGACCGCTGGCGGCAACGTCGGCCTCGGCTTCCGGTTCTTCCTCAACAAGTTCCTGACGGTCCGCGTCGAGCTGCGTGACACGGTCTACTACGAGGAGGGGGTGGGCGGCTCGGCCGGGGCCGGCTCGGTGCGCAACCAGCTGATGGCCGAGTTCGGGTTTTCGATCTTCCTCCCCACCGTCTTTCAGGAGCGCTGACCGATGAGACTCCTGCGCGCCGTCTCCGTTGGTCTGGCCCTGGTGGTGGCTGCGCCGGCCGCGGCCCAGATGAACTTCGAGGGCCTCGACCTGGGGGCGCCGAAGAAGAAGAAGAAGCCACCCACTGGCGGTGGCGCGGCGAAGAAGAAGCCCGACGACGCGGCGCCGCAGCCCGACGTCGAGCTGCCCGCCGAGGGGCTCGACCTGTCGAAGCCCCCCGAGAAGAAGAAGCCGCCGCCGCCGAAGGTCGAAGAGGTGAAGCCGGCGCCGACGATGTCGTTCGACGCGGTCGACGTCGGCGGGAAGACCGGCGACCGGCAGCGGCTCGACGCCGCCATCGCGCAGTTCAAGGAGGAGGCCTACGAGCCCGCGGCGCTCGCCTTCTTCGAGATGACCGAGGACCCGAAGTTCGCGGCGAACCAGGTCGAGGCCGAGTACTGGTTGGCGAAGTCGCTCTACAAGCTCGGGCTCTACAACTCGTCGCTGGGCATGTTCTCGAAGGTGCTGGGGCGCGGCAGCGACCGCAACCGCTTCTTCAAGAGCTCGCTCGAGTGGCTGTTCTTCATCGCCCGCAAGACGACGAACGAGACGGTGGTGCTCGACGAGATCGCCAAGTACGCGAACTACGACTTTCCCGAGCGGTTCCGAAACGAGTTCCGGTACCTGCTGGCGCGGTACAACGTCGTGTACGGGAAGGCCCTCGACGACGCCGAGCGCAAGGGTGAGGCCGACAAGGCCTTCGACGAGGTGAAGCGCCTGGCCCTGATGATCCCCAAGGGCGACCCCTTCTACCCGAAGGGCAAGTACCTCGAGGGCCTCGCCTTCTTCCGCGAGAACAAGCTCGAGCAGGCGCTCGAGGCGATGAAAGAGGTCGTGCGCGCGACGCGCTCCGAGGAGGGGCGCGGCGAGACGGCCGAGGCGCGCAACCTGAAGAACCTGCGCGAGCTGGCCTTCATGCAGCTCGCCCGCACGCACTACGGCGCCCGGCAGAACCGCTACGCGCTGTTCTACCTGTCGAAGGTGGAGCGCGGCGGACCGCAGTGGCTCGAGTCGCTCTTCGAGTCGAGCTGGGCCAACTACCGCATCGGCCAGTTCGAGCAGGCGCTCGGCAACCTCATCACCCTGTCGAGCCCCTTCTTCCGCGACGAGTACTTCCCCGAGGCGCTCATCCTCAAGGCCGTCGTGTACTTCGAGAACTGCCGCTACCGCGAGGCGCTCTCCATCCTCGAGGACTTCGAGAACATCTACGGGCCAGTGCAGGAGCAGCTCAACACGCTCGTCGCGAAGGATCTCGAGGCCACCGAGTACTTCAACGTGCTCGACGAGGTGCGGCGCAAGAACAAGGCCGGGGCGGTCAAGAAGGGCAGCGTCGACGAGATCCTCGAGCGCATCTTGAACCTGGCCCTCACCGACAAGGACCTGAAGAAGACGGTCGACTCCATCGCCGAGCTCGAGGCCGAGATCGACTCCTTCGGAGGGCGCAGCGACGCCTTCAAGTATTCGAACCTCGCCAAGGCGCTCATCGAGCAGATGAAGGGCCAGCGCGAGGCGCTCATCAAGAAGGGCGGCATCATGGCCAAGGCCAAGCTCGACTTCGAGAACGGGCAGCTGAAGACGCTGCGCGCCAACGGCCTGCGCATCAAGTTCGAGACGACCGACCGCGAGAAGGAGTTCCTCCAGGAGCTGCTGCAGGCCGGAGGGCAGAAGCAGATCGTCAAGGACTACAAGTTCTCGGTCGCCGTGTCGGACGACCAGCTGTACTGGCCGTACGTCGGCGAGTACTGGCGCGACGAGCTCGGCACGTACCAGTACACGTTGACGAAGGGCTGCATCGAGCGCGCGAGCGGCTCCGAGCTCAAGGAGTAGGCCTTCGGGGGAGCACCGGCATGAGCGAGGCACAGCGGCCGATCACCATCGCCTTCGACGTCATGGGCGCCGACCACGGGCCTCTCGAGGTGGTGAAGGGCGCCGCGCAGCTGACGCTCGACGCGCCGAACCTGCACGCGCTGCTGGTGGGTGACCGGGCGCTCATCGACGACGCGCTCGCGCAGGTGAAGTACACGGCCGAGCGGCTGGCGGTGCACCACGCCCCCGACTTCGTGGCGATGCACGAGAAGCCCGCGGCGGCGCTCGACGAGCGCCCCCGCTGCTCGGTGCTGGTGGCCGCCGGGCTGGTGCGCGACGGCGAGGCCGACGCCATGGTGTCGGCGGGGAACACGGGAGCGGGGGTGCTGGCCTGCGCGCGCACCTTCAAGCTGATTCCCGGGGTGCGGCGGGCGGCGCTCGCCACCGTGTACCCGACGGCCGTCTCGCGCGGCGAGAAGAACGACCCGTTCAGCCTCATCCTCGACGTGGGCGCCACCGTCGACGCGTCGGCCGACGACCTGGTCGCCTTTGCCGTCATGGGCGCCGCCTACGCGCGCATCATCTCGAAGAACCCCGACCCGGCGGTGGCGCTGCTGTCGAACGGCACCGAGGCCACCAAGGGCCCGGCGCGGGTGGTCGAGGCGAACCAGACGCTGTCGGGTCTGGCGGGCCTGCGCTTCATCGGCAACGTCGAGGGCGTCGACATTCCCAAGGGTACGGCCGACGTGGTGGTGTGCGACGGCTTCGTCGGAAACGTGTGTCTCAAGATGCTCGAGGGCGTCAGCGAGACGGTCGTCGAGCTCGCGCGCTACGCGTACAAAGAGAAGCTGCTGTGGCGGGCGGGGTTGGCGATGCTGTCAGGCGGCATCGAGCGCATCAAGGAGGTCACCGACTGGGAGCAGTACGGCGGCGCGCCGATTCTCGGGTTCGACAAGCTCTTCATCAAGGCGCACGGGCGCTCGAAGGCCCGCGCCATCACCAACGCCGGCAAGGTGGCGGCGAAGGCCGTGAAGAGCGAGCTGGCGCGCGTCATTCAGACGGCGCTGCCCCAGGCGCCTGCCTGAGCGCCCGGCTGCTGCGAGGGGCCCTGACCCTTTCCCCGTCGGCGGCGTGGGCGTACAAGCGGTGAGGCCCGTGACGCTGACCGATCGCATCGACCCCAAACCTCCGCGCCGCATCTACCGGTGGGACCTGGACAAGACGTATCTGCAGACGGAGTTCGACACGCTCCGGCAGTTGGTGCGCACGGCGCTGCAGAAGGCCCACGAGAAGAAGGCGGTGCCGGGCGCGGCGGCGCTCATTCGCGAGCTGAAGGCCAGCGGCGACAGCCAGCTGTGCATCGTCTCGGGCAGCCCGACGCAGATGCGGGCGGTGCTGGCCGAGAAGCTCAAGCTCGACGGTGTCGAGTTCGACGAGCTGGTGCTGAAGGACAACCTGAAGAACCTCGTGCGCGGTCGCTTCAAGGCCCTGCGCGGGCAGGTCGGCTACAAGTTGCCGGTGCTGCTGCAGAGCCGGGCCCGCGCTCCGGCCGGGGCCGAAGAGGTGCTCTTCGGTGATGACGCCGAGGCCGACGCCTTCATCTACTCGCTGTTCGCCGACATGGTGGCGCGCCGCGTGAGCGAGCCCGTCGTGTACCAGGTGCTCGAGGCCGCCGAGGTGTACGGCGACGACATCGACCGCGTGATGCGCACCTGGGAGTCGATTCCGCGGGCCGACCCGGTGCGCCGCATCTTCATCAACCTCGACCGGCTGTCGACGCCGGCGTCGTTCGCCCTCTACGGGCCGCGGCTGGTACCCATCTTCAACTACTTCCAGGCGGCGCTCGTGCTGATGGCCGACGGGCACCTGACGGCGGCCCAGGTGCTGAAGGTGATGGTCGAGCTCATCCAGTCGGCGGGGCACAACCTCTTCACGCTGTCGAACTCGCTGCAGGACCTGCTGCGCCGGGGTTTGCCCATCGCCGAGGTGGCGCAGGCGCTGGGTGAGGCGCTGCAGGGGCCCCAGGCGATGCTCCAGGCCGTCCGCCCGGTGCCCGACATCCTCTCGGCCTTCACCAAGCGCGCCGCGTCGCTGGGGGCCCAGGCGGCGCCGCCTCCGGCCCGTGACATCGACTACCTGTCGCTGCTCGACCACGCCCGGCCGCGCACCCACAAGAAGCGCAGACGTTGACGCGGGCGGCGTTCGACTCGTTCGGCCGCGGCTGTGCGTGCCCGTGTGGGGAGCGCGGGACCTGGTCGTAGGTCGGGGGCGGGCTTCGCGTCCCAGGCGGGAGGGCGCCCGGGCTGAGGCCTGAGCCATCGGGTGGGGGCCGACTCACCGCCCGGCGTCGAGGCCGCGCCGAGACGTCACGACGCATGGCACCCAGGGCGCCGCTGGACCCGGAGGCGCCTTTGGGTCCCCGCACTCGCCTGGGCTCTGTCGGCCGGCCTCGCGCTGGACGGGACCAGAGGCTTCACGTGCACCCCTCCAGCCCTTGCGGCGCCTGGACCCGTCTGGTAGGTCCGCCCTTCTTTCCGCTTCAAAGCTCTTCAGAAGAGGCCTTCATGCGTTCCGCCGCCATCCAGTTCGTCGACTCCCTCAACCTCCGCAAGAACGTCCCTGAGTTCCGCACCGGCGACACCGTGCGCGTGAACTGGAAGGTGAAGGAAGGCGAGAAGGAGCGCGAGCAGGCCTTCGAAGGCGTCGTCATTCGCAAGACGAAGGGCTCCGTCGACGCGACGTTCACCGTCCGCAAGATGTCCTTCGGCGTCGGCGTCGAGCGCATCTTCCCGCTCCACTCGCCGCGCTACAGCACCATCGACGTGGTGACGAAGGGCGACGTGCGCCGCAACCGGCTCTTCTACCTGCGCTCGCTCCGCGGCAAGGCGGCCCGGCTCGACTCGCAGGACGACCGCGAGTCTTCCGCGTCCGCGAAGGCCTGACGCGCGGCTCCGCGCGAGGGAGGCCATGCAGGTCCTGGAACTCGTCGTACAGGGTGTCCGTGGGTTCTCGCCCTCGGCTCGCGCGAGCTTCAGGGCCGGGTACTCGGTTCTCGAGAGCCCCACCGACATTCCGGCGCCCCTCGCGGCGCTCGCGCTTGCGCTCCTCTACCCCGACGGGCGTGGCGGAGACGCCGCCCTCGCCGACCCCGTGTCGAAGGAGGGGCGAGCCGGGCTGACCCTGCAAGCCGCTGACGGCACCGTCTACCGGCTCGTGCGCGCGCTCGGTGGAGGCGGAAGCCTGCACCGGCTCGACCGCGCGGCGAAC
>JADCJJ010000621.1 GCA_020247085.1 Myxococcaceae bacterium
CGTCGAGGAGCGGACCGCAGCCGGGGTCGACCGGGCTCGTCGTCAACAGCGCCGCCAGCAGCGCGCTCACGGTGGGGAGACCTCGACGGTGAGCTCGTCTCCGGGCTCCACCTCGAAGGTGCGCGCGAGCAGCACGCGGTCGCTCGCCACGCACTCGAGGTGCAGCAGCTCGTCGAGCTCGTCACCCTCGAAGTCGAAGGGCAGGCTCCGCCGGTCGGCGCCCTCGGCGGAGCCCGTGGTCGTCAGCCCGCACCGGACCGACTCGGGCCCCCTGACGTGCAGCAGCGTGCGGCCGCGCGGGTGCACGCGGCGCGTCGCGACGAAGTGCAGCAGCTCGTTCGTCTTCGCGTCCCAGGCCTCGGGTGCTGGTGGGCCGCCCGCACCGCGCAGCGACCAGTAGGCGCGCCACACCGGCCGCGCCAGCTCGAACCAGGCGTCGACGGTCGCCGCCGCAGCCGCCGCCGGCTCCACCTCGCGCACCGTGGCGAACACCGGCAGGTCGGCGAGCTGCTCCTCGAGGTCCGCCAGCGGCGACCAGCGCTCGGGCAGGGCGTCGAGGGTGACCGCGGCCTCGTCACCGACGCGCCCCAAGTCGTGCGCGCCCTCGAACACCGGCGTGCCGGTCTTCAGCAGGGGGACGACGAGCGGCCTCGCGCACGACGCCCCGGTGTCCGCGAGCAGCCGCAGGCCGAGCACCACCTCGCGCCCGTCCGTCGAGCGCAGGGCCTCGGCCGCCACGGCCACCTCGGCGCCCCGCAGAGGGCCGGCCGTCACGCTGGCGCGCAGGCTGGCATCGGTGGCCTCGCCCTTCAGCCACGCCCGGGCCTCGGCGAGGCGGGGGGCGAGGAGCGCGAGCAGCGCCGGGTCTTCGACGTCTCGCAGCGGCAGGCACTGCCGCATCGCCCGCAGCGCCGTCTCGCGCACCCGCTCCGGGTGCGTGGCGACCAGCGCGCCGAGGGGGGCGTCGGGGAACGGGCGCAGGAGCGCAAGGCGCACGGCCGCCTCGCGCCAGGTAGCTCCGTCGGGTGAGGTGAGGTTCCGGAGCAACGCCTGCGTGGCCGGGGACACCTCGGGGCGGGGCCGCGCCGTGACATGGTCGAGCGCCGGCGCGTCGTTGGCGAGGAGCGCCTGCCCGACCGCCCACCCGGTGCCCGCGCCGAACCCGAGCGTCGTGCAGAAGGTCGTGACGACCGCGAGGCTGCGTCGGGAGGACATGCGCCGTTCATCGAAGCAGGGCGGCGCTCCCGCCGTCCACCGCCTCCGGTCTCCGGGCCTGCCAGCGGTCGCGGCGCGAAGCGGTTGAACCCCGCGGTGCGCTGGTTCATCGTCACCCCGTGTCGTGCGTCGATGACAACGTGCTCGTGGCCTACGCCCGTGGCGACATGTCCGGTGACGAGCGGCAGGCGGTGGAGCGCCACTTCGACGGCTGCGAGACGTGCCGGCGGGTGGCGGCGGCCGTCGCGAGCGACCTCGGGGTGGCGGCGCCAGCGGAGCCCACGCGCACGGTCGCCGAGGACGCGCCCCCGCCGCCGACGGCGCTCGTCCCGGGCGAGGTGCTGGGTGGGCGCTTTCGCCTCACGCGGGTGCTGGGCAAGGGCGGCATGGGCGTCGTCTATGCCGCCGATGACCTCACGCTCGGCGTCACCGTGGCGCTCAAGGTGCTGGGCTCGCACCTCACCGGCGGCGGGAGCTTCGAGCGGGCCCTCGAGAACGAGGTCGTCTCGGCGCGGCGCGTGACGCACCGCAACGTCTGCCGCGTCTACGACGTGGGCACCAGCGGCCGGCACTGCTTCCTCACCATGGAGCTCATCGAGGGCACGAGCCTGGACAAGGTGCTCGGGCGCGGGCCCATGCCGACGAAGGAGGCGGCGCGGGTGTTCGCCGAGATTGCCGCGGGCCTCGCGGCGGCGCACGACCGGGGCATCACCCACCGCGACCTCAAGCCCGGAAACGTGATGCTCGACGCGCGCGGCACCGCGAAGCTGATGGACTTCGGCATCGCCAGCGAGTCGCACCAGGAGGGGGGCGAGGCGAGCCCTGCCGGCACGCCCAGCTACATGGCGCCCGAGCAGGCGCGCGGCGCCCCGGCCCGGCCGCCGGCCGACATCTACTCGGCCGGCGTCATCGGGTTCCGCCTCTTCACCGGCCGCCCGTCAGCCGAGGTGCACGACGCCGCGGCCCGCGCCCTGGTGCCGGCGAGGTTCCGCCGCGTCATCTCGCGGTGCCTCGAGGTGTCGCCCGAGGCTCGCTTCGCCGACGGCGCCGCGCTGCTCGAGGCCATCGAGCGCGCGCGGCGCCTCCCACGGGTGGTGGCCGCCGCCGTGGGGCTGTTGCTGGTCTGCGCGCTCGCCGCCGGCGCGGCGCTGCGCTCGTCGAGGGCGCCGACGACCGATGAGCGCCTGCGGGCGGCGTTCGTCGACCTCGAGCGGGGGCGAATCGAAGCGGCCTCGGCGTCGCTCGCGAGCGTCCTCAAGGACGAACCGCGGAGCCCCGACGCGCTGTTCGGCTCTGCGCTCCTCGCCTGGTGGCGCGACGCGAGCCTCACCTCGAGCACCGCCGGCGCCGCGCAGGCCGCGCTCGCCGTGCCCCAGTCGCCCGCGCGCCAGGTGACGTTGCGGGCGCTCGTGCCGCTGAGCGAGCACCGCTGGAGCGACGCGCTGGCCCTGGTGGCGGCGCAGCCGGTCGGCGGCGACGACGAGCCGTGGCTCGACTATGCGCGCTTCGAGGCGCTCTACCACGGCGGGCGCCCACGCGACGCCCTGGCGCCGTACCTCGCCATCGTCGCGCGGCGGCCCGACTTCCGCCTCGCATGGGACCACCTCGTCGACTACGCGCTCGCCACCTTCGACGCGCGGGCGCTCGAGGCCATCGAGCGCAACACCTGGCTGCGAGACGACCCGTACTTCTCGACGTACGCGGTGGTGGTGACGCAGTGGCGCTCGGGGCCCGCCGAGGCCCTGCCGCTCACCGAGAAGCGGCAGCCCGACGAGGTCGACGTGGGCCACTCGCCGGCGCTGCAGGCGCTGCGGCTGAAGCTGCTGGCGCTGGCCGGGCGGCCTGTCGAGGCGGCGCAGGCGCTCGCCGACGCCCGGGCGCTCAACCCCATGCCCACGATGGACGACGTCGGCCTGTACCAGGCCCTCGGGCGCGCCGCGCAAGCGCTGCTGGCCCGCCAGCAGGTGCTGGCGCAGTTCTCCCGCGGCGCGGTGCCCGAGGTCGAGTTCCGGTTCCGGGCCGAGCTGTGGGTGCAGGCCCGGTTCCGCCAGGGCCGCGAGGCCCTCGACGCCGAGGCCACGGCCGCGCGTGCGCTGCCGGTGCTCGACCGCGACCGGCTCATCAACCACCGCATGCTGCGCGCCTTGTCGCTACCCGACGAGGGGCTCTCGCCGCTGGCCGACGACGCCGCCCCCGCGGTGGCGGCGGTGGTGCGCGCGAGGCGGGCTGAGGCGCAGGCGCGATGGGCCGAGGCGGCCGCCGCATGGGGTGAGGCCCTCGCGCAGTCGCTCGACGACCGCTGGGCGCACCTGCTGCGGGTCTTCGCCGCGCGCGCCCACGCGCAGGCCGGAGAAAGAGACCGGGCGGTGGAGGTGTGCCGGCCCGAGCTGGCCCCTGTCTCGCTCAAGGGCTGGAGCCTCTTTCCCGCCCGCGCCGAGTGCGCGCTGCTGACGGCCGAGGTGCTGCTCGGCGGCGGACGGGCCCGGGAGGCCGGCGAAGCCCTCTCGGCGCTGCGGCGTGAGCGTGCCGCCGACGCCGACGACGAGGTGCAGCGGGCGCTCGAGGCGCTCGAGGCGCGGGGGGCCAGACCGTGAGCGCCGCGCGAGCCGCCGGCGCCGTCGAGGCTTGCCGACGTCCAAGCGTGCAGGAGGTTCTCGGTGAGCGCTGCGCGAGCCGCCGGCGCCGTCGAGGCGGGCTCCCGTGGCGCTGGACCGTCGAGGCTGGCCGACGTCGAGGTGGAGAAGGGTTCTCCGTGAGTGCTGCGCGAGCCGCCGGCGCCGTCGAGGCGCAGAAGGGTTCTCCATGAGCGCCGCGCGCGACGTCGAGGCCGTCGAGGCGCTCTTCCAAGCGGCCGGCGTGCCGAGGCCGGCCGGCGTGAGTGGCTTCGAGACGGCGCTGTCGTCGCTCCACGCGCGAGCCCTGGAGCGCTGGGCCGGCGTCGAGCTGTCGCAGGGCGCGTTCGGCGAGGCGCTGGGCCGCCGGCTGGGGGCGCGGCTGACGACGCCCGCCTCCATCGACCTGGTGCGCGGAGACGAGGTGTTCCTGGCCGCGGCTTGCGCCGCCCGGGACGCGCGGGCCCTCTCGCACGTCGAGCGGGTCTTCATCCCGAAGGTGCGTGGCGTGGTGGCGCGGCAGGTGGGTGGGCGTGACCTGGTGGACGACGTGCTGCAGGCGCTGCGGAAGCGGCTCTTCGCGCACGACCCGCCGGGCATCTCGGGGTTCCTGGGTCTGGGGCCGCTCCAGAGCTGGCTGTGCGCGGCGGGCGTGCGCGAGGCGCTCGACCAGCTGCGCAGCCAGGAGCGCTATGTGCCCGAGGACGAGGTGGAGCAGGTCCAGGCGCACGTCGGCGAGGAGCCGGCGCTCGACTTCGTGCGCAAGCGCCACGCCCGCGACTTCCGCGCGGCGCTCCGGGCCGCCTTCGACCGGCTCGAGCCGCAAGAGCGCCTGCTCCTGCGCTGGAGCCACGTCGACCGCCTGTCCATCGACGACATCGCGGCGCTGCAGCAGGCCCACCGCGCGACGGCGGCCCGGCGGCTCGTGCGCGCGAGGGCACGGCTCGTCGAGTTGACGCGGGCCGAGTTGGTGACGGCGCTGGCAGTGACCGAGCAGACGCTCGAGAGCCTCATCCGCGTCGTTCGGGTGGACCTCGACATCACCCTGCCGAGCGCCCTCGTCGACGACGGCGCCGCCGGGCCGGTGACGACGGGCGCCCCGGGCGTGTCGAGCACCGCGCGCGGAGCCGCTGGGCCGGGCGGTGCAGGTGGCGCGGGTGAGCCGGGCGCAGCGAACTGACGGGTCGGGGCGGCAGGCCCCGGCAGAGAGAGGCGCCGATGGACACCGCGTGGTTGCTGCGCATCGTTCAGTCGCTCATCACCATGGCCCTCGTGTCGGTGGTGCTGACCTGGGTTTCGAGCGCGGCCTATCGGCGCCGGCACCTCGCCCGCGGTGTCGCCGACGGCGCCGTGCTGGCGTACCCGCGCTGGGCGGTGTGGCTCGGCGTCGGCTCGATGGCCGCCTTCGGGGCCTGCGCCTTCTTCGCGTGGCGCGCGCCGCCGGGGAAGGGTGGCCCGCTGGTGGCTCTGGCCTTCGTCGCGTTCTCGCTGCTCGGGGCGGTGGTGGCGGCGGGGGCGCTCGCCGACACCTTCGTCGTCCGCGCCGAGGGGCTCGCGCGGGTGCGCCTGGGCCGCTCGCGCGCGCTGGCGTGGGCGCAGCTCGAGCGCGTGCGCCGGCCGTGGGGTGGCGCCGGGCTCCGGCTCGAGGCGCAGGGCGGGGAGGCGCTCGAGGTGGCGCAGCTGGTGGAGGGGTTTGGCGTGCTGTGCGACCGGCTGCTGCAGCTCGACCCGTCGAGGGCGCGCATGGAGCCCGGGGCCGCCGAGCTCGTCCTCGGCGGGACGACGCTCTCCCTCGAGGTGGCCCAGCCCTGCGCCGCGCGATGGTTCGACCGCGAAGACGAGCCCCCGCCAGACGGCCTGTCGGACGAAGCGCTCGTCGTCTCGGCCGGGCGCGCCTTCGCCGCGCGCATGCTGTGGCGCTACGGCGCGTTCCTGCCCTTCGAGGTCCGCCGCGGCCATGACGGCGCGGTGTTCCTCACCCACGGCGTGCCCCGGGGTGGCGAGCGCGCGTTCGCGGCGCTGCGGCTCGAGGGCCGAGAGGTCGTCATCACCACCGACACGGGCACCCGGCGGGAGCCGCTCGACGAGGCATGAGGCGCGGTCGGGTCGCTTCGTCATGGGCGCGCGCCGGTTGGGGCGGCGTCGCCGTCTCCGTGGGCATCCACCCGGCGTGCGCGCCTGTCGATGGCTGGGCGTGAAGGGCTCCGGTGCCGGAGCGGCCGGCGTCGTCGAACCAGGAGGTCTCCATGTCGCGCCTCGTCCTCTCGCTGCTCGTCGTCGCCTCGGGCTGTCAGTGCCTGGCCATCGTCGACGAGGTGCCCGACCCAGGCGCCCCGCGTGACGCTGGGGCGGACGCAGGCGCCGATGGAGGCCGCGCCGTCGGCGCGGCGTGCAAGGCGGTGAGCGAGTGCGTCGTTCCAGACGGCGGCCTGCAGTTCTGCGACCGGCTCCTGGCCGCCTGCGTGAACGGCCAGTGCCTGCTCGAGTGTGGAGCGGGCGGCGACGCGGGGCTCGGCGTGTGCGCCTCGTCGTCGAGCGAGTGCCTCACCTGCGAGGGCCGCGGCCGCAGCTGCGGTGACTGCAACCCGCGCCGCTGCGTGTTCTCGGCGCAGCCGGTCCGCGGTGCCTGCCCGGCGCCCCTTGACGACTTCGAGGACTTCGTCGTCGAGCCCTTCAGCGGGCGCTGCGGGGGCGCCCTCGTTCGGGACGGCGGCGTCGCGGGGGTGTGGGTCGGCGCGCTGACGGGCGACCGCTCGCTCCTCGACATCCCCGCGCTGGGCGGGACGTGTGTGGGGAGCAACCTCTTCACCGGGGTGCCGCGCACCCTCGTCAGCTGCCCGTCGTGCACCTTCGTGGCCACGGGCTGCGAGTAGCGGCCTGGCGCGGCGCGTGCCTTTCGACCTCGACGTGTCTCCCTGGCTTGCACGGCGGCCCGGGTCGCGCGAGTGGCGACGTCGGGCCCGGTGCTCCAATCGACCGCGCCGCCGGTGGCGCGGGTCCGCAGGGGCCGGTGCAGGGCGAGCCGAGCAGGTCGCGCCCAGTCGACGATGGGCTCGGGCGCGGCGGGCTCAGTCGCCGGGGGTCCGGCGCTGCGCCGAGAGCTGGGCCTCCAAGGCCTGCCGGTCGTCGAGCCAGCGCGCCCCGTCGCGGGCGAGGTCGGCGATGGAGACGTCTTCGAACTTCCGGGTGACCCAGCGGGTCGCCCCGGTCTCGACCTTGGCGACCTCGAGGTCGATTTCCTGGTGGCCCCCCAGCGCAGCCTCGACCTTGCCTTCCCACTTCGCGTTCACCAGCTCGCCCAGCGGCGACGTCTGGCCCGACAGCAGCGCCTCGGCGAGCCTCCGGTCGAGCACCACCTCGGTCGAGGCCTCGAGCCGCCCCATGCCGGTGATGAGGCCGTTCTGGCGCACCTCGCCCTCGAGCTTCACCACGGCGACGTACTCGGTGGGCGCCTGGAGCACGGCCTTCGCGAGCTGGGCCGGGCTCAGCTCGCCGCGCCGGAGCTGCTCGAGCGTGCCGGGCGTGAGCGTACGCCGCTCCTCGAGCGCGACCGAGGCCTTGAGCTCGCCCTTGCCGTTGAAGCGATTGGCGAGGGCGCGGGCGGCGAGGGTGTCGCCGAGCTTGAGCCCGAGCTCGCCCTCGAGCTTGCCCTCGAGTTTGTGTCGCGTCGTCAGGCGCGCCTTCGAGAAGTCGACCTCGTGCTGCGTTCCCGTCGAGACGGCCGCCTTCGCCTCGGCCTTCTCGCCGAAAGGGCTCGAGCGCGCGGCCAGCTCGCCCTCGAGCTCGACCTGGCTCCCGAGCCGCAACACCTCGACGCGGTCGCTGCCGCGCGCGATGCGTTCAGCGGCGTCTCGAGACAGCCCCATGACGCCATCGACGACGGCCGCCGTGACCGGCAGCGAGGAGCGGGCCGCGAGGAGTCCGACGCTCGTCGCGACCGCGTGGATGAAGTCCGCGGCCTCGTCGGCCGTCGTGAACACCAGCGTCCCGCCACCCGAGAGGCCGCCGAAGGCGGCGCCCTGCTTGAGCCCCACGCCCAGGGCCGCCAGGTTCTCTGCCGAGACCTCGAAGGTGCCATCGTCGCGGCGCTCGACGCGGGCCTTGAACTCGGACTTCACCGCGTCACCTCCCTTCACCTCCCCCTTGAAGAGCAGCTCGGCCGCGGTGTGCGGCTCGAGCTGCGTGAGCGCATCGGAGAGCGCCTGTCGACCGGGCCTGAAGTCGACGACCGCGGCGAGCGTCGTCTTCGGCCGCTCCGCTTCGACCAGGGTGCTCGAGACGCGCGATGCCCGCTGCGGCCCTGTTGGTCCTTCGGGGGTCGGTGGAGGCTGGCAGGTCAGGGGGGACGTCGAGGAGGTACGCTCGGTCTTCATGGCTGGGGCTCCAGGGCTGCGAGGAACCCTCGCAGCCCGCACGCCTGATGCCGGGCGCAACCGGCGGGAAACAGAAGGTGCCACCGCTCGTCGTCCCAGCTGGGAGACGGGCTCGTCGCTGCGGTCGGGAAGCCCGTGCGGCGCATACCCACCCTGTTGACCCAAGGGGGGCGCGCGCGGTGAGGCCGTGGCGCACGAGCTGCACGAAGGCGGGCCTTCGGGCCTGGGCCCCGAGGCGCTTGAGCCCGACCACGGCGGGCGAGTACGCAGCCTCGCCGGTCGGGCCCACCGGCGCCTGCGACCCTCCACCCGACGAAGGAGCCGCCGCCCATGCGTCCCCAGTTGTTCCTCCTCGAGCCCTCGTTTTCCGACCCGGCCGTCGGGCCTGGGACGTTCTTCTGCCCCCACTGCGCGGTGGTGGAGGGGCTCCTGTCCTACTCCCCCGCGCTCCGGGAGCGCCTCGACGTCACGTACGTCCGGTTCGAGCGACCACGGCCCGAGGTGGTGGCCGTGCTTGGCGTGGCCCACCAGGCCTGTCCGGTGCTCGTCCTCCCTGAAGGGGCTCCCACCCCGGCGGCGCCGAGCCGCACCGCCAACGACCGGACCTTCTTCGTCGGCGCCACCGAGATTGCGGCGTTCCTGTCCGAGTGGGCCTCCATCGGGCGGCCGCACCCCTGAAGCGGCGCTGTCCCCCCCCCCCGCTGCACGTAGCCGCGCGATGCGCTAGAGGCGCCCGCTCCGTGTCGCGACTGCTCCCACTGGTGTGGTGTCTGCTCGCCTCGTCGGTCGTCGCGCAGACGCTGACCAGGGCGCCCACCCTGCGCACGTCCGTCGAGCCGGTGTTCCCCGCCTCGGCCCTCGATGCCGGCGTCGGGGCGCAGGTGGTGATGGCCCTCGACCTCGGCGCCGACGGCGCCGTCACCGACGCGAAGGTGCTGCAGTCGGCCGGGCCCGACTTCGACGCCGCCGCGCTCGCCGCTGCCAGGCAACTCGTCTTCACCCCCGCCGAGGTCGACGGCCAGCCGGCGCCGGTGCGCATTCAGTTCACCTCGAACTTCACCGTGCGGCGGCAGGCCGTCGAGGCGCCCCTCGCGCTCGACGCCGGGGTGCCCGTGGTGAACTTCACCGGCCGCCTCAAGACGGCGGGCACGCGCGAGCCGGTGAAGAGCGCCCTCGTCGTCGTGGGCGCCGCCGAGGCCACCACCGACGAGCAGGGCCGCTTCGAGCTCACCGACGTGCCGCCGGGGCCGGTCACCGTCACCGTCACCGCCGCCGGCTACGAGCCCTTCGGAGAGACGGAGGTCGTGCGGCCCGGCGAGCGCACCGAGGTGACGTACGTGCTGCGCCGGAGCGGGGCCAACGAGACGGTGGTGCGCGGGCAGAAGGACCGGCGCGAGCTGACGCAGGTGCGCCTCACGCAGACCGAGTTCAAGATGATTGCCGGCTCGAACAACGACGCCTTCCGCGTGGTGCAGAACCTGCCGGGCGTGGCGCGCTCTCCGTTCGGCGGCGGCCTCTTCATCGTGCGCGGCTCGAAGGCGTGGGACTCGCGCATCTACGTCGACGAGATTCAGATTCCCCAGCTGTTCCACTTCGCCGGCGTCGTCTCGACCTTCAACTCAGCCAACCTCGAGGCCATCGCCTTCCAGCCGGGCAACTTCGGCGTCGACTACGGCCGCAGCATCGGCGGCCTCATCGTGGCCGACGCGAAGACGCCCTCGAAGACGGGCGTGCACGGGTACGCCGACGTCAACCTCTTCGACGTGTCGGCGATGGTCGAGGCCCCCGTCTCGGACACCTGGAGCGTCTCGGGCTCGGCCCGCTATGGCCTGGCGCAGTTCGTCTTGCCGGCCGCGGTGCGCGCCTTCGCCGGCAGCTCGCCCGTCGGCTTCGGCCTGGCGCCCGAGTACTGGGACTACCAGCTGCGTGCCGAGCGCAAGGCCCCCGGCTCGAAGAACCGCCTCTTCATCGCCGCCTTCGGCTCGTCCGACCGCTGGGCCTTCCTGTCGGGCAACCCGCTCCAGGACCCGGACGTCGAGGGCAACCAGGTGTCGGCCGGCACCTCGACCCTCGCCAACCGCCTCGTCGTCGGCGTCGACCACCGGCTCTCCGAGCGCCTCACCTTCGTCTCGCGCAACGCCATCGGCCTCGACGTCAACACCCAGTCGAGCACCGTGCAGGAGATTTTCTTCCGCAACACGCAGGTGCCGATTCAGCTGCGCGAGCGGCTGCGGCTCGACGTGCCCGAGGCGAAGCTGGTGCTGTCGGCGGGCCTCGACGCGCTGGTGACGCCGACGGCCTTCGACGCGCAGCGGCCACCCGTCTTCTCGCCCAACCGCCTGCCCGACCCCATCGTCACCCGGCGCCTCATCTCGGCGACGGAGCGCTCGGTGTACGTCGAGCCCGGCCTCTTCGTGGACGCCCTGTGGACGCCCGTCGAGGCGCTGCAGGTGCGCGGCGGCCTGCGCCTCGACGGCGAGCTGGGCGTGATGCGCAAGGCCTGGGTGAACCCGCGCCTCGCCGTTCGCTACGCGGTGCACGACGCCGTGACGCTCAAGGCCGGCGCGGCGATGTACCAGCAGCCACCGGACTACCGGTCGGGCCAGCTCTCGCCCGTCTTCGGCAACCCGAGCCTCTTGCCCGAGGGCGCCTGGCACTTCATGGGCGGCGCCGAGCTGCGGCTGGCGAAGGTCATCGAGGTGGACGTGCAGGGCTACTACAAGGCCCTCTTCGACCAGGCGCGGCTCGCGCTCGCCGGCGGCGCCGGCAGCGACGTCTCGATTCCCGGCGCGCGCACCGAGTTCACCAGCGCCGGCTACGGCCGCGCGTACGGCGCCGAGGCCCTCGTCCGCGTGCGGCCGACGAAGTACTTCCTCGGGTGGGTCTCGTACTCGCTCTCGCGCTTCGAGCGCGACGGCTACGGCGGCGCGGCCTTTGCGCCGGGGCCCCTCGACCAGCCGCACAACCTCATCGTGGTGGCTTCGTTCTCGCTGCCGTGGAACGTCACCCTGGGTGGCCGCTTCCGCTACGCCTCGGGCCCGCTGGTGACGCCCATCGCCTCGTCCATCTTCGACGCGCAGGCGAACCTGTACGTGCCCATTCCGGCGCTGCCGTGGAGCCAGCGGCTGCCCGACTTCCTGCAGCTCGACGCCCGGCTCGACAAGCGCTTCGTCTTCGACGACTGGAGCCTCACCGCGTACCTCGACGTGCAGAACGTCACCAACCGGCAGAACCCCGAGGCGCTGTTCTACAACTTCAACTATTCGCAGCGCGCCTTCGTGTACTCGATTCCCATCTTGCCGAGCGTCGGCGTGCGAGGAGAGTGGTGATGCGGCGCGTGCGCCTGGTGGTGTTGACGGCCCTCTCGGCGTGCACCGACGCGACGTTCGCGCCCGAGACGCTGGTGAAGGACCTGCGGGTGCTGTCGGTGCAGGCCGAGCCCCCCGAGGTGGCCCCGGGCGAGCTGTCGCGGCTGTCGGTGCTCAAGAGCGACGCCGCCCCGGGCGTGCCGACGTCGGTCATCTGGGTGGGCTGCGAGCCCGACCCGCAGGACCTGGGGCGGAGCGCCTGCAACGACGCCGAGATTCTGCTGCGCCCGACACAAATCACCGACTACCCCGCGGGCCTGCAGCTGCTCGGCTTCGGGCTCTCGGCGGGCTACCGCTCGACGCCGGGCGTCTTCGAGGTGCTGCCGCCCGAGGACCCAGTGCGCCGCGCCGGCTCGGTGGGGCAGGTGCTGGCCCTCGTCATCGGCGAGGACGTGGACCCGCTCGCGACGGGCGAGCAGCTGCGCGGGTACTTCGAGCGCATCGAGCAGAAGCTGACGCCGGTGGTGGTGGCGCTGACGCGGGTGCTGGTGAGCCAGAAGCCGGCGGCGGAGCGCAACCGCAACCCCGGCATCGTCGCGCTCTCCATCGACGGCGGGCGGCACCCGGTGAACGGCCGCGTGGGCGTGCTGCCGGGCCAGCAGGTGGCGCTCACGGTGGCGGTGCCCGACGACGTGCGCCAGACGTACACGGTGCGGCTCTCGACGGGCGACGTCACCCGCACCGAGAAGGTGGTGGGCGCCTGGTACTCGAGCGGCGGCCGCTTCGGCGCCGAGCGCTTCGACACCGAGACGGGCGAGGCCGTCACCTTCACGGCGCCGGGCTCGGCGGCGTTCCCCGACGACCCGGTGCCGGAGCGGCGGCAGGGCACGCTGTGGCTGGTGGTGCGCGACGACCGGGGCGGGCAGTCGTTCGAGCGCTACCCCTTCTTCGTCTGCGACCCGTCACTGCCGAACCCCGTGGTGCAGTCCATCACGCCACCGACGGCGCCTGGTGGCCAGGTGGTGGTGACGGGTGAGAACCTGGCCTCGGTGCTCGACGTGGTGGTGGGCGACGTGGCGCTCGGGCGCGGCGGCTTCGTCGCGGCGAGCCAGACGTACGTGGGTGACGCGCCGGCGGTGCCGCCGGGCTCGTACGTGGTGACGGTGAAGTCGCGGAGCTGCCAGGCGCAGACGACGACGCTGCGCTACGCGGCGCCGTGAGGCGTCGCTGGACTCAGGGGCACTGCAACGCCCGCAGCGCGTCGACCTCGGCGAGGAGCGTGGGTGTCTCGACGAGCGTTCGCAGCCGCGCGTCGCTGATGCCCAGGTTCGAGGCGAAGGGCGCCGTCGCCTGCAGGTAGAACCAGGCCCGGTCCCACACCGAGAGGATGGCCTCGCGCCAGCACGGGTCCTGGCTCAACGTCGCGTACGCCTCGGGGTAGGTGGTGCGCGCCAACAGCAGGTAGCGCTCGAGGTACCACAGGAAGGTGAGAATACCGTCGCGCTCGCTCACCCGCGTGTTCTGGAACGAGTCGCGAAAGGCCAGCGCCGAGGCGAGAGAGTTCACGTACTGGTTCGCCTCCTCGAGTAGCGAGTTGAAGCCCTGGTCGCCGCTCTCGAAGGTGGCGTTGGTGGGGCTGCCGTCGAGGTAGACGGCGGCGTAGAAGTCACAGCCGCTCGAGCTCATGGTGACGCAGGGCGCGCGCATCGGTCCGAAGGCGTCGGCCTTGATGAGGCTCCGGGCGAAGGTGGCGCCGCCGCGCGCCGTGGTGTCGCCGCGGCTGCACGCGCGGGTGAGCCCTGGCGCCAGCACGTAGTTCGACCGGCCGCCCTGCGAAGTGCCCAGGTCCCAGAAGTGGCCACACTCGTGCACCACCGTCGAGGCCTGCCGGAGCACCGCCGTCGCTGTCGAGGTGTCGCGAAGGAACGCCCGCACGCAGCTCGATTGCGAGGGGGAGAGGGGGTTGGCCAGGCCGCCTTCGACGACGCTCTTCCCGAAGGGGTAGCGGAGCTCGAGCGCCGAGAGCAGGTACGACTGCGCCGCTGCGGCCGAGTACGCAAGCCCCCCCCCAGGCTCGTGGTGGTGGGGAGCGGCTCGACCCACGCCGCGCCAGCGCAGCCCACCCGCCCCGGCGCGCCGCCACCCGTCGCCGCGCTGCCGCCACCCGTCGCCGCGCTGCCGCCGCCCGTCGCCGCGCTCCCGCCGCCCGCGCCCCCAGGTGTTCCCGGTGACGCACAGACCCCTGACTGGCAGAGCGCTCCCGGCGCGCACGCCTGGCACGACGCGCCGCTCACGCCGCACGCCGACGAGAGCCAGCCAGGTTCGCACTGCCCGTCGGCGGCGCAGCACCCCTCGCAGCTCGCCTTGTCGCAGGGACGAAGGGTCGGCGCGCCACAGGCCGTGGCGAGGATGACGACCGAGACGGCGATGAGTGACCAGCGTGGCGGCGACATGGCTTCACCTCGTGACGCGGCGGAAGGCATCGTGACGTACTGGTGAGCAGCAGGCTGCCGCAAGACCGCGTGCACGGAGCGCCGGTCGGTCGCGTCAGTGCAGCGCCACCCAGCTCACCAGGGCGTTGCAGGTCGCCGACGTGTTCGTCAGGTTGATGCGCCACGTGGCTCCGCGAGGCACCGGCATCGTGAACGACGCATCGTTCACGTAGACATCGCTCGTGGTGAAGTAGTGAAGGCTCTCTCGGACGACGATGGTTCCGTTGACCAGCCCGTGGACGAAGCAGCGAGCCCCGTTCGCGCCACCGACGACAGAGACCATGGCGATGCCGTCGTCTGCCGCGACGTAGTCGGTCGCCAGCGAGAGCGTCTGGTAGGCGCTCATCGAGCCTCCGCTCACCGAGAGGTTGCCCGAAACGGACAGGTTCCCGGTGATGGTGGCGCTGCTGTTGATGGTGGCGTTACCGGTGACGCGCAGGCTCGACGTTTCGATCCCGCCGTCTCCGAGTGGGCCCGTCTTGTCGACCAGCCAGCGGGCCACCTGTCCGAAGTTCTGGTTCATCTCCGCGGCCCGCGCCGGCTCGTCCGGGCAGAACGTCACCAGGGGCGCCGGGAGCGTCTGCTGGCACGTACCCTGCGCAAGCGCGCGCGTGCCGAGCACCGACAGCAGGGCCAGCGCGGCCGCGGCGGTGAGGGCCGCGCGCAGCCAGCGGCGAGTGGGCTTCGCGGCGAGGCCGAGCAGGAAGGCCTCCTTCGCTACCACCACGTCGCGCTTCGGACAGCCCGTTGCGCTCGGCCACGTCTCGGGTCGTCACGGTGCCGCGAAGCAGGTCCACGAGGTCGTTGGGAGGGAGTTTGTGCGCACCTTAGTGCCTCTGCACGGGGGAGCTGAACTGGTCACGTGTCCCGCGCGAAATGGGCAACCGCCGTCGGGTCGGGCCTGAGCTTCGACCGCGCCTTCTCGGTTGTGAACATCCAACTGACGCGCGCCTTGGCCTTGTCGCGAGCCCGGGTCCATGCGGCGACTTCTGCGATGTGCGTCTTCTTGTTCTCGACGCACCGAGCGAGACGCTTGCCCTCGAGGACGCCGAGGTCGAGCTCAGCCCTGCTCAGCCAACTCTCGTGCTTCGGCAAGGAGAGAAACTCGAGCCGTCGCAGAAAGCCGCGAGCCTCTTCGGCAGGAGACGCCTCGTTTGGCGCCGGCGGAACGTGGGTGGTGAGGTTGTCGAGCCCAACACGGTTCAGGTCCGCCTCGGGGGAGTGAACGTTCGTCAGGTCGCGCAGGCAGCCCGCGAAGTCGAGTGCACTGCGCTGTTCGGTGACCGGGACGTGTCGCCATGGCTCGCGGACTGCACCGATGCGCTGCGTGGGGCCCTCGTCGAAGGAAACAACTGGCCGATTCGGGTCGTGCGCCTGCGCGTAGAGGTCCAGCACGGCTTCCATGCGGGCGACGTACTCTGCGTCGACCTGGGGGATGCACGAAAGGTCCCTGCGCCACGGCTTCAGGCCGTTCTCCTCGAGCCTTCGGCGTACGGTCCCGCGCGACACGCCTCGATGCTCGGTGCGCTTGATCATCACTCCGTCGTGCAGCTCGAGCGTCCATCGGGTGCGGCGCCTGGGCGGCGCGGCACAGGCCGTGGCAGCCAGCTGCGCCGCCTCGTCGCCTGGGAGTGTGCGCGACCTCCGCGAGCGCAAGCTGGAGCTTGCCTTCTGCGAAGCGTCGCCTCGTCAGAAGCACGGTCGAGGTCCCAGCGCCGACGTGCGCAGCGATGTCCAGGCCGCTGCGCCCTGCGTGGGCAGGCAAGTGCCTCTGCGCCCGCTTCAGGCGACGCACTGGCGCCTGCCCGGCGGAGATGAGACGGGTCAACTCGTCGCGCTCGGCCTCGATCAGCTTCACTCGGGAGCGGATGTTCGTGAGCGCCTCTTCGACGGCGAGGAGTGCCTCAGACCTGAAGTCACCACCCATGCAGCTCGGCGAAGGGCCCTGCGAGCCCCTCACGGAGAAGCAGGGCGTGTACGTCGCCTTCAGTCATCCGTACTCGGTCGTGACGGGGCGAGCGCCAGCTGAGGCAGACCTGTGTCGACACTTCGAGGTCAGCGCTGGCGGGGCACCAGAGGCTCGTTGCGCTGACGAACGCTGGGCGGAGCCACCGCACGCCAGGTGTGGCCCGCAGCATCCAGCTGGCAATGGACCCTGCCGGCCTGCCCGTCTCTACAGTCGCGCCGCGCTCAATCGTTCATCACCCCCGTGCAGAGGTACTCGAGGGAGCGAGCACAGGGCGCATCTCCGTCGGCCCGAGTCGTGACTCGAGCGCGCGTTTGGACCCGTCTCGCCCGGCCGAGGGCGGCCCCTGGAGCCGGCCGGCGCTGCCGCGGGCTTTACTTCTCGGTGTGCGGCCGACAGATACCGCCCATGTCCGCTGCCGCGCCCCCCCGGCCGCTCGTGCCCGAGACGTTCCCGGCCCGCCTCGTCGAGGCCCGCCCGTTGGGGCCGCGCGTGCGCCACCTCGTCTTCGCGCGCGCCGACGAGCGCCCCTTCGCCTTCGAGGCCGGCCAGTGGGTGCAGCTCATCCTCCCGCTGACCGACGAGAAGGGGCGCGCGCTGCGGCGCTCATACTCCCTCGCCTCGGCGCCCGACGGCAGCGAGCGCTTCGAGCTCGCCGTGGCGAAGGTCGACGGCGGCCCCGGCTCGAGCTGGCTGCACGCGCTCGTGCCCGGCGCGGTCGTCGACGTGAAGGGGCCGGCTGGTACGTTCACCCGCTCGCTCGAGACCGCCGCGCCGTCACTCTTCATCGCCACCGGCACCGGCGTGGCGCCCTTTCGCGGAATGATTCACGACGCGCTGGGCAAGGGGCGCACCGAGCCGCTGTGGCTCCTCTTCGGCGTGCGCACCCCAGACGAGTACCTCTTTCGCGACGAGCTCGAGGCCCTGGCGGTCCGCCAGCCGTGCCTGCGGCTCGTGCCATCGCTGTCGCGCCCGCCGCCCGGGTGGAGCGGCCGCACCGGCTACGTCCAGACGCACGTCAAGGCGCTGTGGGCCGAGCTGTCCGCCGCGCACGGTGAGCCCCGCGCGTACATCTGCGGCGTGAAGAAGATGTTGAACGCTGCCCGCGAGGTGCTGCGCGTCGAGCTCGGCGTCGACCGCAAGCGCGTGCACCTCGAGGCCTACGACTGACGAGATGGGCGGCGCCTGCGCTCGGCGAGGGCCTTCCTTCTCGGTGGGCCTTGAACAGCGCCCCCGGCCGAGGCACGCCCACCTTCGGTGGAGAAGTGGCCAGCGCGGCGGGTCCGCGGCCCTCGGGCGCTTCGATGGCGCAGAAACATTTGTGTCGACGTGGGTTGGTCCATCGTCAAGACGGGCTCGACGAGGGCCCTTCCCTCGGAGGGTGAAAAGCGGACAGGGTCCGCGTCCATGAAGCGCTCCTGCGGGGTCTGGGTGTCGGTCGTGCTGCTCGTGTCCTGTGGGGCTCCGGTGGTGACGGGCCCCGACGGAGGAGGCAACGCCGCGGGTGGTGGTGCTGGAGGAGGCGGTACGGCCGGCGGTGCGAGTGCGGGCGGCGAGGCCGGTGGGGCGAGCGCGGGTGGCTCGGCCGGTGGGGCGAGCGCGGGTGGCTCGGCCGGTGGGGCGAGCGCGGGTGGCTCGGCTGGTGGGGCGAGCGCGGGTGGCTCGGCTGGTGGTCGTGTCGATGCCGGCGCGCCCGCGTGGGACGGTGGGCTGAGCGCCCCGCCGCCGCTGCCGACGTATTCGGGTGGCACCTGCCCGACGCTCGTGAGCGCGCCGAACGCCGCCAACGCGCGCAACCGCAACTTCCGCTCGCAGGGCGACACGCGGGAGTTCCTCGTGCTGGTGCCCTCGACGTACACGCCGACCAAGCGCTACCCGGTCGTCTTTGGGTACCACTGGCTCAACGCCTCGGCGACCAGCGTGGTGCGCGAGGCGCAGCTCGAGCGCACGACGCAGAACGGAAACGTCGTCGCCGAGGGGGCCGTCAACCAGTACGACTTCATCGCGGTGGTGCCGGAGAACCTCGAGGGCAACCGCGCCTGCCCGATTCCGTGGCTGTCCGGGCAGTCGGCCTACTGCTTCAACTGGCCCTTCTTCGAAACCATGTCCGCGCCGAAGGAGCTCGGCTTCTTCGAAGACATGCTCGCGTGCGTGAGCCAGCAGTTCAGCGTCGACCCGGCCCGTGTCCACGTCTTCGGCGTCAGCGCCGGCGGCCTGTGGACCGCGTTCCTCTCGACGACGCCGAACGTCAACCGGGTCGCCTCGCTCATGGCCGTCTCGGGCGGCCTCGGCCAGACGAATGCCGCGGGCGTCAGCTGGAGGCTCGATTTCACGCCCCAGCAGAACAAGTTCCCGGCCTTCATCGTGTGGGGCGGAATGGACGACTGGTTCCCGCCCAAGGTCCCGCTGCTCCCGCCCGTCGGCATCAACTTCGACGACGCCTCGAAGCGGTACCGAGACGCGCTCCGCCAGGACAACCACTTCGTCACCACGTGCATGCACTCGGCCGGTCACGCCGTTCCGACGTTCCCGGCGCCGACCGACGGTGGCACGCGCTTCCCCATGTTCTGGGAGTTCTTCCGCGACCACCCGTACGGCCTGCCGGCCAACGTCAGCCCCTACCGGCAGTCAGGGCTGCCACCGTCGTTCCCGTCGACCTGCACCATCGTGCCCTGACGGGGCGCTCGTGGGGGGGGCGGGCTCGCTGGACGAAGTCGGCAGCGTGAGCCGGGGCGGGCGCGCGGGTGGTGGCGGGGCCGCTTCGGCTGTCATCAGTCGGAGAGCCGCCTTTGAGGTGCGCCGGTGTCGACGGCCGCTCCGGCGTCTGTGCCCAGGGGACGACCGCGGAGGCTCCGTCGTCGAGCCGACGGGCAGCGCCCTTGGGGCCGGGGGTGAACGTCACGCCCGCGACGGGGCCCGCCGAGCCGCGACGTCCTCCGGCGAGGGCACCCAGACAGAGCGCACCACGCCAACCGCCGCGAGCCCGCGCAGCAGCAGGTAGGTGAGGTCGAGCTGTCCGGGGGCCAGCCCATGCCGGGCGCTGCGGGGGAAGGCGTGGTGCCCGTTGTGCCAGCCCTCGCCGAAGGTGAGCAGCGCGAGCACCGGGTGGTTGGTGCTGGCATCACCGGCGGTGAAGTCGCGGGTGCCGCGCGCGTGGCCCAGCGTGTTGATGGCCCCGATGCAGTGCCAGCACAGCAGCGTGGGTACGAGGAAGCCGTGCACGAGTCCGCTCGCGCCGAAGGCCGCCGTCAGCGCGACGGCCAGCAGCACCGGCGGCGCCGCGTACCAACGGTCCAGCAGCGCCAGCTCGGACACGCCCGCCCAGTCGGGGACCAGCTCGAGCCGCGTCGCCCGGTGCTTGAAGACCCAGAGGAAGGACGCATGCAGGAAGCCGTCGGCCGGGCGGTGCGGGTCGTCGGGCGTGTCGGCAGCCCGGTGGTGGAGCCGGTGGTGCGACACCCACCACAACGGTCCCCGCTGCCACGCCATGGTGGCGACGAGCGCCACGAGGAACTGCGGGAGACGGCCCATCGCGTAGGCGTGATGCGAGAAGTAGCGGTGGAAGCCGGCCGTCACCGCCACCAGGCGCACCGAGTACGACGACAGCACCAGCGCGCCCGCCGTCGCGTCGAAGGGCAACAGCCAGAGACCGACGAGCGCGCCGACGTGAAAGAGGCCATAGGTCACCAGGAGCGGCGCACGCCGCCAGCTCGGGCCTCGAGGGACGCCGGGAGACGGGACGCGCGTCGGTGAAGCGTGCGTCGCTGGGACGTCGGTCGATGCTGCGGCTGGCGGCGGAACGGGCGTCGGCGCGGTGGGCGCCCCTGGGACGTCGGTCGATGCTGCGGCTGTCGACGGAGCGGGCGTCGGCGCGGTCTGCGCCTCCGGGACGTCGGTCGATGCTGCGTCCGTAGACGGAGCGGACGTCGACCTCGCGTCCGTCCCTGGGGTGTCAGTCGACGCGGCGCTCATCAGCGTAAAGTCCATCGCTGCACCGCCCGTCGCGGTCCGTGCCGAGGGAGGCCGCATGCCGTCCGAGTCTGCCACCGCTCCAGGGGCGTGCCCACCCTCGCCCGCCCCTGCAGCTCCGCACCCGCGTCCGTCCGCCGACGCGCGGGAGCCTGCGTGATGACGCAAGCCCTTGCGTAGTGCCGCTCGCAAAGCCGATGAATCCACGTACGCTCGCGCTGGCTGCGCTCGTGCAATCATGTGTCCCATGCGCGCGTACCGCTGCCTCCTTCTTCTGGCGCTCGTCGGGTGTGAGGGGCTCGCGCCCGGGCCCGCCCAGCTCCCGCCGGCACCGCCACCGCCGTCACCCCCGCCGAGAGACTTCAGCGTCGTCGTCACCTTCGACACCCTCGACCTCCCGTCGACCCGCTGGGCGCTGCCGGCCGACGCGGGCCTGTCGATGCGCGTGACGACGGCGCGCGGCGAGCTCCTCGTGGGGGGTGACGACGGGCTGCATCGGCTCACCGCCGACGGCGGGAGCGAGCAGCTGGCGGCGGGGCCCGTGACGGGCCTGTTCACCCTGGCGTCCGGTGACGCGTTGCTGGTGCGGCCCGACGGCTTCTCGGTGCGCACCGGCGCCGCCGTTCGCGAGAGCGAGCTCTCGTCGTCCGTGCCCGGGCCCGTGGCGATGGTCGGCCGTGACGGGCCCCGGCTGTGGCTGGCGAACGACGCGACGCTGTTCCGCCTCGAGGGCGAGGTGCTGACCGCCTTCCCTGTCCCGAAGGTGCACCGCGTCGAGGGCGCCACCGACGGAGTGCTCGTGCTCCACCGCGCCGGCGCCGTCGAGGCGTTGCGCGAGGCGCCGCTGCCGTCGCGGCAGTCGCTCTCCGAGGAACAGCCCGTCGTCGCCGCCGTGCCCCTCGCGGGCGGCGCGTTCCTCGCCGTGGCCGACGGCGGCGCCCTGTGGCGGCGTGAGCTCGAGGACGGCGGGGCCCGGTGGCGCCCCCTTCGCACCGGGCCCGCAGATGCCGGGAGCGCCGTCGCCGCGGACCTCCTCGGCCTCGACCCGCAGACCGGCGCCGCCTGGTTGCGCGTCGACGGTGGGCTCGGCCGGCTCGACGGCGACCGGCTCTCGCTCACGCCGATGGAGCCCTTCTCGGCGGTGGCCCTCGATGACGTCGGCGGCCTGTTCCTCCGCACCGCCGGTGGCGTGCTGCGAATGGGCGCCGCCGCCCCGGTGCGGTTCTCGGAGCAGGTTCAGCCCCTCTCGACCGCCCGCTGCGTGTCCTGTCACCGGCAGAACGGCACTGCGCCGCCGGTGCTCGAGACGCTCGACCAGTGGCGCGTCAACGTCGACAAGGTGCTGGCCCGCATCGGGCCGCAGGTCGCGGAGCAGCTGCGCATGCCGCGCAACGCAGACCCGCTCACCCCCGAAGAAGTCGCTCGCGTTCGCCGCTGGAAAGAGGAGGGGTTCCGCCCATGAGGTCGCTCTTCACCGCCGTCTGGCTCGCGTCGGGCCTCGCCGCCGCGCAGGGGGTCTGCTCGGCGAGCGCGCTGTCGAGTGAGCTGCAGCACCTGCGCCGGCTCACCCTCGACCTCGCCGGGCGCGCCCCGACCGAGGCCGAGCTGCAGAAGGTGGTGCGTGACACCCGCGTCGACCCCGCCACCCTCGACGCGCTCCTCCAGCCCGCCGTCGTCAAGCCCATGCTGCGGCGGCTGGTGCGGCAGCAGCTCCAGGCCAACCTCGCGCTGCCGCTGTCGAACGCCGCCAACCTCTCACCGCGCATGCAGCCCGGGTACCCCGACAGCCCCGGGCTGTGGGTCATCAACCGCGCGCAGACGTACCGCAAGCGCCCCGACGGCACCGCGCCGGCGCAGGTGCCCTGCTTCGACGAGCCGGCGGCGTTCGACGCCCAGCGCCGGCCCATCGCCACGCTGCGGGCCGACGGCTACCTGCGCGAGGGCTGGGTCGAGGTGCGCCCGTACTGGGACTCGAACCCGGCCGCGCGGGTGCGGGTCTGCGCCTTCGACGCGCAAGAGGCCGAGCTCGCCCAGGTGGCCGGGCGCATGATGCGCTGCGACCAGCACGAGACGGCGTACCTGACGCGCGACTGCGGCTGTGGCCCCAACCTGCGGCTGTGCCAGGGCTTCGTCGACGGCGTCAGCACCGAGACGGCCATCAACGCCGCCCTCGTCGAGCAGGCGATGCGCCTCGTCGACCACCTGGTGGACGAGGGGCGGCCCTGGAGCGAGCTGCTCACCGGCGCCGACCTCGACGTCAACGGCCCGCTGGTGCACTACCTGAAGTTCCAGACGGGGCTCACCCTCGACTTCAGCAGCCGCGGCGACCTCGGCTTCACGCTGCCCGACGTGCCGTACACCGACGCCACCTGGCGGCGGGTGCGGCTGACGGGGCGCGCCTCGGGCGTGCTGACGACGCCCTTCTTCCTGCTGAAGTTCGCCTCGAACCGCGCCCGCGCGAACCAGGTGTTCAACGCCTTCCTCTGCACCCCGCTGCAGGCGTCGACGGCGGGGCTCGCCAGCCAGGCCGACGCGGGCTTCGAGCCCGACCTGGCGCTGCGCGTCGGCTGTCGCGACTGCCACCAGGTGCTCGAGCCGGCGGCGGCCGCCTGGGGGCGCTACGTCGAGCGCGGCACCTGGGAGCTGAAGGACGCCGAGTTCCCCACCTTCGACCGGCGCTGCGTCTCTCCTGACGGCGGGCCCCTCTCGCTCGAGGCCTGCAACACGCACTACCGCACCGTCGCGCGGCACCCCAGCGAGCTGCCCTTCGTCGGCCAGTTGCTGGGGCGGCTGTACCTCTCGCCCGAGGGCATCGCGAACTTCGACGAGGGGCCGCGGCGCTGGGCGACGCGCGCGGTGAACGACGGCTCCTTCGCCGAGTGCACCGTGCAGAAGCTGTGGGAGGCGGCCGTGGGCCGGCCCTTCAACCGGGAGTTCTCCGACGAGCAGCAGCAGCTCGACCGGCTGACGACGTCGTTCCGCGCGAGGCACGACGTGCGCGAGCTGCTGCGCGCCATCGTGACGTCGAAGCAGTATCGCGAGTCGGAGCGCCGATTGGGAGGCACGCCATGAAGAAGCTCGTCGCGCTCGCCGGAGCACTGGCGGTGGCCGCCTGCCCGGCCGTCGACACCGGGCCCCAGGCCACGCCCGACCCGCTGCCGGTGGTGGTGCCTCCAGACCCGGGAGCGCCGCCGGTGATGAACCACTGGGACCCCGTGTCGGTGGACGCGGGGCGCGCCGGCAGCGGCCCCGTGGCGGTGGGCCGTCGCACGCGCCGCCTCTCGGTGGAGCAGCTCCGCAACAGCCTGCCCGCCGTCTTCGACGGGGAGACGTGGCGCTTCCCCGTCTATGGCGCCGACGGCGGCGTGGTGCCGTTGCCGGACGGCGGCGAGCTGTCCATCTACCCCATCGACTTCGTCGGCCCGGTGCTGGGTGAGGCCGACTACCTCACCGAGCTCCGCGAGTCGCAGGACGTCACGCCCACCTTCCTCAAGCTGCTCGACAACGCGGCGTCGAACGTCTGCGTGCGCGTCGTCTCGAAGGACCTGCTCGAGCCGGTGCCCGGCAAGCGCGTCTTCGTGCGCTTCCAGCCGTCGGCGACCGCCAGCGCGGCGGAGCGGGACCAGGCGCTGCGCGACACGCTGCGCTTCGTGCGCCTCAAGTACCACGCCGTCTACGTGCCGCCGAACGACACCCAGGCCATCGCCGACCTCGAGGCGGTGTACCGCGCCATGCTCGCGAAGAAGCCGATTCGGGGCGCCGCCGACGCCGGCACCGACGCCCTCGTCGTCGACGCCGTCGCGTGGATGGCCGTCTGCGTGCACACCGTCACCGACCCTGCCTTCCTTCTGTACTGAGGCCCGCCATGCACTTCAGCCGACGAAATCTGTTCCGCAGCCTGGGCTCGCTCACCGCCGCCACGGCGCTCGCGCAGCTCGCCCGGCCCGGCGTGGCCCGCGCCGCGCCGCCGGCCGACCGCTCGTTCCTCTTCGTCGAGTTCAACGGCGCCTGGGACATCACCTTGAGCCTCGACCCGCGCGACCCGGCGCAGTTCCCCGACTCGGCGAAGGCCCAGACGCGCATCGAGCTGGGCTGGAGCCGCCTGGCGCCCGAGTTCAGCGCCCGGGGGCTGGTGCAGGGCGTCAACAGCCCGCTGCGCTTCGGCCCGGCGATTGGGCGCCTGCACACCCAGGCGGCCAACATGTGCGTGGTGCGCGGCATGTCGATGGACACGCTGACGCACCCGGTGGGCACGCGGTACTTCCTCACCGGGAAGCCGCCGGCCGGGCTCAACGCGCGCGGCAGCTCGCTCGGGAGTGAGCTGGCGGACCAGGTCGCCAGGGCGAACGCACCGCTCGACGAGCCGGTGCCGCACCTCGTCGTCGACAGCGAGGCGTACTACGTCGGCGACCAGACGAAGGCGCGGCCGTTCCGCGTCGGCTCCCGCAACCAGTACCAGCTGTCGCTGTCCTTCCAGGAGACCGGCTACGACGCGCTGGCCGACCTGGTGCTCGAGGGCATGCGGAAGACGGACGCGGGGCAGCCCGTCGGTGGCGTGATTCCCAACGTGACGCGCGACCACCGGAGCGCGGTGCGCGCCTGTGACCCGGCGGGGACCAACGCGCTCGGGGCCTTCGAGCGCTTCCGCGACGCGCAGCTCAAGATGGGGGCGACGCTCGAGAAGGACGTCGGGCGGTACTTCGACTTCACGAACCCGGCGCGCCTCGATCCGAGCGACCTCTTTCCGCTGCTTGGCTACGGCGCGCAGAACCTCGGCACCCCGGGGTGCACCGCCGCCATCGCGCGCCAGGCCCTCAAGTACGGCGTCTCACGCTTCGTCACCATCCAGCTGCAGTCGGGCCTCGACACCCACACGGCCCGCTGGGCGACGGAGCAGCCGCGGCTGCTCAAGGAGGGCTTCGACGCGCTGACGCTGCTGCTCGAGGACCTGCACACGCTCCCGGACGCGCGGCGGGGCGGGAAGCTCATCGACCACACCACGGTGGTGGTGTTCAGCGAGTTCAGCCGCACGCCGTACCTGAACCCGAACGGCGGCCGCGACCACTCGCTGACGAATGCGTGCCTGCTCTTCGGCGCCGGGGTACCGAAGAACCGGGTGGTGGGCGCCTCGAGCGACGTCGGCATGGAGCCTCAGGCGGTCGATCCCATGACGGGGCAGGTGGCCGCCGGCGGCGTCGTCATCAGGCCCGAGCACGTGCTGGCCTCGGTGCTCGAGTCGGCCGGGTTCGACGCGGCGCCGCTGCGCACGACGGGCCTGCCGTGCCTCAAGGCCTGACGCGCCCGGAGTCCGGACCGCCCGGTGAACGGCCGCGTCGGCTCACCACGAGACGGGCGGCGGCATGCACACCAGTCGGCCGACGATGTCGGTGGTGCCGCCGTCGACCCTCACCGGCGCCGCGATGAGCGCGTAGCGGGCGTTGGTGCTGCTCCACGCGGCGGCGACGGGCCCGACGACGTTGGTGAGCATCACCCGCGAGGTGGCGCCATTCGAGATGGAGGTGACGGTGGCGGTGGCGCCGAGCTGGGCTGCGATGAGGCCCGAAGCCGAGGAACGGAGGCCGCCGTCCGGGTGGCTGCCGCCATCGGTCTCGGAGAGGACGAGCTCGAGTGACTGAGCGCTGCCGCCGTTGCTCACTGTGCTGCTGAACAGGGTTATCGTGGGAGTGGACCAGTCACGATGGTTGGCGATCCCCGTGACGAGTGTGTCGGTCATTCCCTGTGTTCCGAAGCCTGACGCCGCCACGAGCATGTCGGTGGCCGCGACCGCTACGTTGGGGCTGAAAGAGTTTTGTGAATCGAGGGCGCTCGATGGAAAGCCGCCATTGGACAGCAGAGAGCCGTAGAGGACGGGAGGGGTACCACCGTCTTCCGCGATACCTCGGGCCGCGAAGAAGGCTGAGGGCGCGCCATTACCGAAGACGGCCGATACGCCGTCGGGGAGGAACGGGACGATGAGTAAAAATTGCGGCTCGAGCCGCATCATCCCGGCGGTGCGAAGCAGGCTCTTCTCGTTTTCTGTCGCGAGGGAGATGTACGTGGAGGTACGGGTCGTGGCGACCCTTGGGCCGCGAGTGATGAGCGAGCCTGCATCGAAGGAGGCGACAAAGAGCTGATTGAAACTCATGTACGAGGTGAAGCGATGGAGCTGGACCTCCGTGGAGGTGTTCCGGAAGGCGAGCTCGTTGACGGTCCCGTTGGACGACAGGGAGGGGCTGAAGGGGCCAGCGTCGATGCCGCGTGACCCGAACAACTTCGAGCCGCCGTCCACCCTGGCCAACCGATAGTCGAACTCCAGCGTTTCGAGCCTGAGTTGCCCACCGTCGACGAAGCTGATGGCGAGCACGTACGGGTTACCCAGCGGGTTGCCGACGGCCGCGACCTCATTCGCGCTGTGCGCCAGCGTCACCACTTCGCCCAAGGCGGTGAAGCCGTCACAGTTGTTGTCCGTGTCCCCGTATCCACCATCGGCGCTGACGCAATCGTCGAGCTCCTTGAACGACGCTCCATAGGACGCTGTCGTGCACCCGGCGTCATCACCGAGGCGACGAAACGAGCCCCTGCATACTCCAACCTGCTTCGGGCACGGCTCGGCGTCGCACACCGGGACCCCGGCATCGCAGCGCTTGGAGCCGTAGAAGCCGCCATCGGCCACGCACCGGCTCCCCTCCACGCAGCGGTCGCAGCGGTCAGAGATGCAGTCGAGCCCAGCCGGGCACTGCCCGGCGTCTCCACAGAGAAGCCGTCGGCACATGCGGCTCAGCTCACCGGCGACGCAGACGAGCTCCCCCGGAACGCCGGCGTCGACGACGCACGAGACCGACTGCGCGCACCCGTCGTCGCGGCACCCTCCGTCGGGCACGCAGAACTGCCCCGCCGGGCACGCCCCGCCGTCTCCGAAGTCGCACGTCTTCGCGAGGCACGTCGTCCACCCTGCGTCTGCGCACACGTACTGCCCGGTCCCCGGCTTGCGGGAGTCCGGCGCCTGGCACGCGATGGGCGCGTCGCCCGGGTCGCACGGCCGTCGGCACTGACCCGAGGGGTGACAGGCGAGGCCCGCCGGGCACGCCCTCCCGCCCGCGAAGTCACACGGCCAGGCCTCGCAGGCCGACCACTCCCGCCGCTCCGAGCACAGGTGCCGGCCACCATCGGCGACGGACGTCCCCGGCGCGGGACAGCCGAAGGTGCTCCCCGGCTCGCAGGCCTCGGCCCGGCAGACGTCGTCGGGCCAGCACGAGGCGCCGGCGCGACAGCCCGTCGACCCATCGGCCGAGAACCTGCACCCGCCGTACGGTGGGGCGCTCAACGTGCACCCCGCCGACATGGCGACGAGGGCGAGGACGGAGCCGCGTGCGACGCTCATGGAACCTCCGCGAGCCAGACGAAGAACGTCACCAGCGCCGCGACCCCCAGCGCCGCCCCGGCCATCCACGTCGCCTGCGCGGCCGTGTTCAGCCCCGCCGCCTGCTGCCACCCCCGGAACCGGTCCGCGTCCAGCGGCAGGGCGCTGGCGGTGGCGCTCTCCCGCTCCGCCACGAGGCGCATCGTCACCGCCGCGCCGACGGCGACGACGAGTCCGCTCGTCAACAGGGCTGACGCCAGCGGGAAGCGCTTCGTCGCCGGCGGCGCGGGCGTCACCGCCACCACCGGGGGCGTCACGGCCGCGGGGAGCGGCGGCGCGGACTCGTTCCACGCCAGCTCTAGCCCGTCGGTGCGCGCGAAGGCCGGAATCGTCAGGTAGCTCGCGCCGCCGTCCAGCCGCCGCGCCTCCTTGAACTTCAAGCGCACCGCCTCGGCGCCCGCTGGCGTCTTGAGACCCAGGGACTGCGCGTCGAGCGCTCCCTCGAGCAGCAGCACCCGCGCCTGCTCGGCCGGCGTCTTCGCCAGCGGCTCCGCCTGGCGCACCAGCCGCTGCGCCAGCTCGAAGTCGCCGGTCTCGAAGGCCGTCTCCACGTCGGTGAGGCAGGCCACCAGCGCCGTGCACGCCGGCGCCCTCGGCGGCGGTGGGGCCACGACGGGCGGGGGCGCCGGCGGCGGCGCGCGCGGCGGCCTCTTCGGCGCGGCCAGCGCGGCGCTCGTGAACAGGAGGATGAGGGTGATGGTGCGCATCCACTACTCCGCGGAGAACTGCTTCCGAATGCCCAGGGCCTTCATCTTGAACACGAGCGTGCGCAGCGGCAGGCGCAGGCGCTTCGCGGCGCGGGACTGGTTGCCACCCTCGCGGGTGAGCGCCTCGACGATGAGCGCTCGCTCGAGCTGCTGCTGCTGGCGCGCCACCGCCTCGTGAAAGTCCGCCGCGGCCCCGATGCCGAGGGCGTCGAGCGTCGGCGCTCCCCGGGGCATGGCCGCGCGCCGCTCGACGACGCGCTCGGGCAGGTCGCCCACGTCCACCAGCGGGCCCGAGGCCACCACCACGCAGCGCTCGACGACGTTGCGCAGCTCGCGCACGTTGCCCGGCCACGCGTACGACGACAGGGCCGCCTGCGCCGGCGGCGTGAAGTCCCGCGCGCCCTGCCGGTGCGTGCGCGCGAACGTCGCCAGGAAGTGCCGGGCGAGCGGCAGCACGTCGTCCGGGCGCTGGCGCAGCGGCGGCACCGTCACCGTGAAGCCCTCGAGCCGGAAGCGCAGGTCGGCCCGGAAGGAGCCGTCGCCCACCTTCGCCTCGAGGTCCCGGTGCGTCGCCGCCAACAGCCGCACGTCCACCTCGAGGTCCTGCTCGCCGCCCACGCGCGTGAGGCGCCGCGTCTCGAGCACCCGCAGCAGCGCCGCCTGGGCCGGGGCCGACAGCTCGCCCACCTCGTCGAGGAAGACGGTGCCGCCATGCGCCTGCTCGAAGACGCCCTTCGTCCGCCGCTCGGCGCCGGTGAAGGCCCCCTTCTCGTGCCCGAAGAGGGTGCTCTCGAGCAGCGTCTGCGGAATCGCCGCGCAGTTGACGCCCACGAAGGGCTTGCCGCGCCGTGGGCTGGCCCCGTGCAGGTGGCGCGCGATGACCTCCTTGCCGCTGCCGGTCTCTCCGAGGATGAGGACGGGCAGCGGCGTCGGCGCCACCTTCCCGGCCAGCGCGAAGAGGCGCCGCATCGCCTCGGACTGCACCACGACGTCGCCGCGGTGCCGCCCCGACGTCGCCTGCTCCAGCGTCGGGCGCCGCCGCCGCACCTGCGCCGCGTCGGCCAGCGCCGAGAGCAGCTGTTGGGCGTCGCTCCCGTCGGCCGGGTAGGTGGCCCGGGCCACCACCAGCGCGACGTCGTCGCGCCCGACGAGCGCCCGCGCGACGGCGTCGGTCGCCGCGGCGTCGGCCTCGGGCAGCAGCGCCAGCACCTGCCTCGCCCCGTACCAGCCGATGGCGTCCACCGGCCGCAGGCACGCGCGCACCGCGGACACGAGCGCGCTCGCCGCGGTGCCGGTGACGCGCGGCTCGACCCGCACGAGGCCGAAGGGGCGCGAGAAGGTGTGCGCGCGCACGACCTCGTCCTCGAGCCGCGAGACGAAGCGCTCGTAGCCGTCGAGCCCGGCGAGCGCCGCCGCCGGCTCCCCGAAGGGCAGCACCCCCACCGACACGTCACCCAGCGTCAGCGTGTCTCCGGCGGCCACCGCGGCCTGGTGCACCGTGCGCCCGTTGAGCCGCGTGCCGTTGGTGCTGCCGAGGTCTTCGACGCGTGGACCCTCGGCCGGCCAGGAGAGCTGCGCGTGCTTGCGAGACACCCCCTGCGCGTCGAGCTTCACCTGCGCCTCGGGGTCGCGCCCCACCACCACCGTCTGCCCCGGCAGCAGCTCGGCGACGTGGGTGCCGGCGGACGTGTAGAAGACGAAGAGCAGCCGGGCCGGTCGTCCGGTCGTCGAGGCAGCTCGCGTTGGGGGGGAG
>JADCJJ010000622.1 GCA_020247085.1 Myxococcaceae bacterium
CCGCCGCCCGCCACGCCGCCGCCCGCCGCGCCACCGCCGACGCTGAAGGGTACGCCCCCACCCGCGCGCCCTGGCGGGAGCATGTTTTCGCACCGTCCGAGGTTGCAGGTCTGGCCGACAAAGCACTGCATGCAGGTCGCGCCAGCCACCCCGCACTCCGGAATGGATGGCTGTAGGCATTGCCCGAGGCGGTTGCAGCAGCCGGTGGCGCACGTCCGCGCGTCACAGACGGGCGACGTGCCACACGCCGCGGCGGTGAGCCCGAAGGCCATGGCGAAGACGTACTCCAGCCCCACGGCGCGACCAGCGCGAGGTCCGTGCGGGGCCGGATGGTTGGACGAAGACGACACGGCGGTGATGGGACGCATGACGCTTGACGCTCCTGGAGACCGGGACCTTCGCGACGGAGCTGCGAGGGCCGCACGCAGGGTGAGTGGAGGTCCACGGCGGCCCTTTTGACGCGCGGGCACGCAAGGGCGCCGACGGGAGCCGCCCGCCGGTGAGCGCGGGGCGGCCGGCCGCACGCGCCGAGGCGCGGCAGGGTTCGCGAAGGGCGACGCCGGGGAGCGACCACCCGGGGCTCGAGGTCGCCGAGGTGTCGTCGCCGACTCACCGGCCCTGCGCCCGCGAAGCCGTCGCCTCGTCCCCTTTGGTCTCACCCGGCCGGGAGCGCTCATGCCGCGCTTCGCGTCCGCGTCGAGCGCGCGTAGCATTCGGGGGTGCCCACGCTCTTCTCCGAACCCGCAGCGGCGGTGCTGAAGGCGCTCCCGGCGGCGACCCGGGCGGCCCTCGAGCGCGAGGCTCCGGTGCGGGCGTTGCGGGCGGGTGAGGCGCTCCTCGACGTCGGCGACGAGGTCGCGACGGCCGGCCTGGTCGTCTCGGGGGTGCTGCGCGAGGTGTACGTCGACGTCCGCGGGGCCGAGCGGACGCGCGGCTTCTCGTTCGAGGGTGACTTCGTGGGGTCCTGGGCCGACGTGCTCGCGCGGCGCGCCTCCCGCACGCGCGTCGAGGCGCTCCGACCGGCGAAGGTGCGGTGCTTTCCGGTCGCTCGGCTGCTCCAGCCCTCGCCTGGACTCGACGTGGTGCTCCGGCTCGTCGCCGAGCGGCTGTACGTGCGCAAGTCCGACCGCGAGTATGAGCTGCTCACGATGAGCGCCGCCGAGCGGTACGAGGCGCTGCTGGCCCAGGTGCCCGACCTCGAAGCGCTCGTGCAGCTCCAGCACGTCGCGTCGTACCTGGGCATCACCCCGGTGCACCTCTCGCGCCTTCGCCGGCGCCGGCGCGAGGCAGCCGGCCGGTGAGGCGCGCGGCCCTCGACGCCGAAGGCTCTCCCGGTGTCGGGTCGCTCCATGCCCGGCCGGGAACGGCGCTGAAGGTGACTTCCGTCACTTCGACGAGACACACGAGCGGCGCAGGCGCTCCAGCGCCAGCGGCGTCTGGTCGGCCCGCGGCATCGCGTCGGCGACGTCTTGTGCCTCCGTGAGCGACTTCAGGCCGCACAGGGCCTCGATCTCGATGACCGTGAGCTCGGGGCGCAGCGCGCCCGTCGGGTGGGCGCGGCGCGTCCTCCTCGCGATGGTGAGGGCTTCGCTCCAGCGCTGGGCCTCGAGCGCCTCGAGCGCGCTGCTGAGCGCCAGCACTTCGGCGGTCGTATTGTCCGGGCGGCCCGTGCTCCCCGGTCGCGGGGGCGGGGTCGATCGGGCTTCCGATGACGCTGGCGTGGTGGCGTCGGGCGCGGAGACCGATGACCCCGCGGGCGCGGTCGCGACCGATGGTCCGTTCGTGCTCGGTGCGGGCGTGAAAGACGCCCGGCGTCCTGTCTCTTCGGCGGTGCGCGTCGCGGTCACGGAGGACGTCCCGTCCGTCAGCGGTTCAGGCGCAGGAGGCGAGCCGCGCGGAGCCACCCCGGCGGCGCGCGTCGCGGGTGACGTGCCGGCCCTGGCTGGTGCGGGCGTGGAAGGCGCCAGGCGCGGCGCTTCATCGGCGGCGCGTGGCGCGGTCTCGGTGGATGCTCCGGCCCTGGCTGGTGCGGGCGTGGAAGGCGCCAGGCGCGGCGCTTCATCGGCGGCGCGTGGCGCGGTCTCGGTGGATGCTCCGGCCGTGGCTGGTGCGGGCGTGGAAGGCGCCAGGCGCGGAGCTTCACCGGCGGCGTGTGGCGCGGTCGCGGCCGGCGGCCCGTCGACGTCAGCTGGAGGCGGACGAGGCGCGATACGCAGCGCTTCGACCGGTGCGCGCGCGGTCTCGCCGAGGCGCCGCTCCGTCGTGCGACCAGCCTCGTCGACTTCCGGTGGCACGCCCTCGGCGCCTGGCTCGGGGGCTGTGCGCGCCTCCAGGTGCGAAACGGTTCCCCCTCGGCCCTGCGTCCCGCCGCCGGCGACCTGTGGAGCCGCGCGAGGGCGGATGAGCGTCGTCACCGTCACCGTGCCGCCGACACCCACCAGCGCTGCCAACACCCCCGCGCCCACCAGCTTCACCAAAGGGGTGCTCGACGCGAGGCCCGCAGCCGTCGCGCTCGAGCCGAACGCCGCCGCCGTCGAGGCCGTCGCCGCCACCACCGCGGCGCCCATGCGCGCCTGCTGGGCCGCCGTCGGCCCGCCCTGCAGCCTGGCGGCCTCGACGAGGGCCCGCGCGCGCTCCGACAAGTGGTCCGTCATGGAAGACCTCCCAGCGCCTCGATGCGCGCGTTGAAGCGCTGTCGCGCCGCGCGAAGGCGCGTCGACACTGTGTTGACGTTCGTCTCGAGCACCTCGGCCACCTCTGGCGCCGTCAAGCCCTCGAGCTCCACCAGCACGAACACCGCCCGCTGCGGCTCGGCGAGCTCTTCGAGCACCTGGAGCACCTGCCGCAACGCCTGCTGGTCCTCCGCCGCCTCGTGCGGAGACCGGCGCTCGTCGAGCAGCCCCTGCGACAGCGGCTCCCAGCCACCCTTCCGCGCCTCGCGCCGCCGGTAGTCCTTCGCCACCCTTACCGCGATGCCGTGCAGCCACGTCTTCAGGCTCGACGCGCCCCGGAACGACGCGAGCTGACGGTGCGCGATGATGAACGTGTCCTGCGTGGCATCCTCGAGGTGCCGCTCTGGCACGCCGAGCCGTTGGAGGAACCGCCAGATGGCACCGACGTTCGCCTCGTACACGGAGCGGAAGTCGAGCATGGCCCTGGCCCGGTCAGTCTCCTGCACCAGCGCCGCCCGGAGAACCGTCATCTCGGTGGGCTGAGTGGCCGCTGGCCGCCCGGCCCGTTGGGGGCCTGGAACATCAAGGGCCTGCGTCACCGAAGCGCCACCCGACGAAGGCCTGCGCCTCGACGCCGACGGGCGCCGCCGACAGCACCTCTCGCCCGTCGAGGAGGGCCGCGGGCCGCAGGGCTGCGACCCGGACCGCGGCCGCCACGCCGAGCTCGAGCGCCGCCACGGCCCGCACCGTGAGCCGCGCCAGCGGGCCGAGGCTGAGCGCGGCCGCGCTGCCCTGGCCCGGGTCCGTCACGCCCAGCCCCGTCAGCCGCCACCACTCGAGCGCCAGCGAGCCGCACGCGCCGAAGGTGAGGCGGCCCACGCGCGGCGCCCAGCACCCGGTCAGCTCGCCGCCAGCCACGGGCCACAGCCGCACGCGGCTCCCCTCGACGGCCGTCGCGTAGTCGACCGGCAGCCCCGCTCGCGCCCAGAGCCCCACCGCGAAGCCAGCCACGCGAACGTCGACCCCGGCCACGAAGCGCCCCGACAGCCCCGGTGCGGCGCCCACCGCGCCCGCCCCGCCCACCCGCGCGGCGACCTCGACCCGGCGCGGCGCCGGTGCCTCGACGATGGGCGGCGGGCTGACGGGCGCCTCGAAGGCCTGGAACGCCTCGGCGCCCTGGAGCCCCAGCACCAGCAGCGCTCGCGCGGCTCGCCGGGCGTCGTCGCACGACGACAGCTCCAGCGCGCGGTCTGCCCGAAAGGGCTCTACGAAGGTGAGGGTGAGGCGCCAGGTGCCCGCCGCCGGCTGCTCGAGCCGCGCCACGGCGCGCCCGCTCGACGCCGACAGCCGCGAGAGGTCCGGCGCCGGGCAGGCCTCGGGCGCGAGCCACTGCACCTCGAGCGCTCCACACGCCAGCGCCGCCACCAGCATCGTCACGCCGGCCATGATGCCCAACTCGGCGCCAGGGTGACGGTCTTTCGCGCCGCCACCATCCCCGCCGGGGCCGGGGCGTGGGCACCTCGGGCGCTCCACCACCGGAGCGGTGCTCCGGCCCGAGCCCGCGGCGTCGAGGCGGTGACGGGCCTTCGCGGCCCCCGCCGAGCGCCGCGCCCGGGGCTCAGCTCGTCAGGAGCTCTCGCATCGGGGTGGTGCTCCGGCCCGTACCCGCGCCCACGGCGGTGAACGACGGGCCGCCGACGGCCTGCATGAGCGAAAGGAGCACGTCGCTCGTGTTGCGCCCGAGGGCCGCGCGGTGGTGCACGTTGGTGCGCAGCCGCCCGCCCGCCGAGCCGGCGATGAGAATGGGGTAGTCGTTGCCCGAGTGGGTGTAGCCCTCGCTCACGTCCGACGTGCAGAGCACCGCCGAGTTGTCGAGCACCGTGCTCGTGCCCTCGGTGACGCCCTTCATCGCGGCGAGCGTCTGGGCGAAGCAGCGCATCGTGAACACCACTGCGTCGTGCACCTTGCCCTGCTCGTTCTGGTCGTGCGTCAGCGCGTGCTCCGAGGCGCGGGGCCCGGCGCCGAGCCAGCTGTAGGTGTGGTTCCCCACCGAGCCCGAGAACTGCATCGTCACCACCCGCGTCAGGTCGCAGGCGAAGGCCAGCGCCACCAATTCGCTCATCACGCGGTTGACGGGCTCGAGGGGCTCCTGCCCGTTGACGTCGGCGTTCGTCTGGCTGGGTGCGCCGGGCACCCGGCAGGCGCCGATGGGCTGCACCGGGAGCGCCTGGATGCGCTGGCGCAGCTCCGAGATGCCGGTCAGGTGCTGGTCGAGCCGGGCCCGGTCGGCGGCGCCGAGCTTCGCCTGCAGCGCCCGCGTCTCGTCCCGCACCGCGTCGAGCACGTTGGCGCGCAGCCCGTTGCGCGGGTCGTTCGGCGCGCTCATCACCCCGGTGAAGAGCTGATTGAAGAGCGCCACCGGGTTCTCGGTCGCCTCGAGCGGCGCCGTGGGCGAGGCGTGGGAGAGAAAGGCGAGCGTCGGCCCCTCTCCGCGGACGATGCGCTTCGACACCCGCAGCTGCAGCGACTTGAAGCGCGTCTGGGCGCCGATGACGTCGGCGAGGTCCTGGTCGAGGGAGCGCTGCGAGAAGCGCGACGCGTAGGGCGCGTTCCCCGCCGGCAGGGGCGAAATCTCGGCGGCCGACATCATCGCCGCCACGCCGTCGTGGTGCCCGCGCCGCCCCGGCGTGCGCACGTTGCAGCCCGTCACCACCGTCAGCTGCTCCTTGTGCGCCGCCAGCGGCTGCAGCGCCTCGGAGAGCTGCCACGCGCTCCCCTGGCCCTGCGCCGCGGGCCGCCACCGTGGCAGCACCACGCCGTTGCCGAAGAACCAGACGACGTAGCGCCGCGGGAACGCCATGCCCTGCGCGAAGGCGGTGCCGTGCGCGTTCAGCATGGCCTCGAGCGTCGGCAGCGCGATGGCCGCGCCCGCGCCCCGAAGCAGGAATCGTCGGGAGAGTCGAAAGCCCATGGTGGTCGTCACTCCAGCGTACCGAAGCGGAAGGCTTCGCTCGTGACGATGGCCGTCACGAGGGTGGGGTAGGTGTAGCCGCCGGCCTTCCACGCCTCGTGCACCTCGTGCAGCGCCTGGCCCTCGTCGTCGCGCTCGAAGCGCCCCATCGCCTGACGGAAGACGGTGGCCGTCAGGCATCGCGAGAAGCGCGGGTCGTCGTGCAGCAGCGCCGTGAAGTCGCGTGGGCCCTGGTACCGCTCGGCGCGGAGGAAGAGCGCGTCGTAGGTGCCCGTGCTGTCCACCGGCAGGCCGTTGTCGGTGGTGCGCGGCCGCCCGAGCGAGTCGAACCCCTCGAAGGGAAAGCCGAACGGGTCCATCAGCCGGTGGCAGCCCTGGCAGCGCGCCTCGGCGGTCCGGTCCTCGAGCCGCTGGCGGAAGGTGCGGCGGTGGTTGGTGTCGGGCGGCGGCACCTGCGCCACCACGTCGGGTGGCGCCATCGCCACGGCCATGCACAACAGGCGCTGTCGCACGAGCTTGCCCCGGTGCGTCGGCGAGGTGTCGACGTCGTGCGCCTTGTTGGCCAGGAACCCCAGGCGCGTCAGCACGCCGGGCCGCGTGTCGGGCAGCTCGACCGGCTGAACGCCCGTCGCCGGCGCGGCGAGGCCGTACAGCGGCGCGGTGCGGCGGTCGACGAAGCCGATGCGCGTGGTGACGAGGTCCCGAAAGTCCTGCTCCGCGTCGAGGGCGACGTGGGCGAAGAGCAACCGCAGCTCCTGCCGCATCGACTCGGCCACGCCCCGGTCGAAGGCCGGGTCCGACTTCTGCGCCGAGGCGAGGGCCTCGAGCTCGAACACCTCGTCGAAGAGCGAGGACACGGCCTCGCGGGCCTCGCTCGTACGCAGCAGTCGCTGGGCCTGGGCCCGCAACCCCTGCGGCGTGTCGAGCGCGCCGGTGGCGGCGGCCTCGAGCAGCGCGTCGTCGGGCGTCGATTGCACGAGGAAGAACGACAGCCGGGCGGCCACCTCGTACGCCCCCAGGCGCTGCCAGCCCTTCGCGGCGTCAGCGGTGCCCCGCTCCTCGAGGTACACGAAGCTCGGCGATTGGAGCAGCCCGGCCAGCGCGAACTCGACGCCACGGGTGAACTGACCAGAGGCCTGCGCCGCCGACAGCCCCACCGCCTGCCAGCGTGAGACCTCGTCGGGCGTGAGCGGGCGGCGGAAGAGGCGTCGGCCCGTCGTGCTCACCACCGCGCGCATGCACGAGGCGTCACTGGGCCCCGACGGCGCGCACGGCACGAGCCGGGCCCGCGAGGCGGCGTCGGCCAGCGCGGCCTGCGCCGCGGCGAAGGCGTTCGCCTCGAAGCGCGAGACGTCGGTGGCGGTGAGGGAGCGGCTCGACGCGCCGATGGTGACGAGCCCCCCCTCGGTGACGTCCGGCGCGAGCGTCACGGCCGCCGCCGCCGGCGCGCCCAGCACGTCTCGCAGGGTGTTGCGGTACCAGGCGCCCAGCAGCACCCGCGGGCGCAGCGCGCCGGGGCGGAAGGGCGGGAAGGTGGGGGCGGCCGGGTCGCTGCCCGGGGCCGCCACGCCGCCACCGCTCGCCGTGGGGAGCGCGCCGGGCGGACGTGGGCCGTCGGGCGGCGCCGCGCGCTCCGGGTCGACGACGCCCGCGCCGCCGTCGAAGGCCCCCTCACAGCCCAGCAGGGCCAGCCACACCGTCGCGAGCGTCACCAGTCGCATGCGGCCCACTTGAGCAGCCTTCGTGCCGGGCCCTGGAACCCAGACGGTGCGGGCACTTGGCTGCCACCTCTGCGCCGGGTGGAGCGTCGATGCGCCACCCCCTGCAACGCGCAGGTGTCACCACGGGGCCGTCGGGGCGGCGCCTCAGCCGACGCGGGCGCCCTTGGGGATGACGACGAGGCCCGACTCGGTGAGGCCGAAGCGCTTGCGGTCCTCCTCGGGGTCGAGGCCAATCTTCGTGCCCGGGGGGATGGTGACGTTCTTGTCGATGATGGCGCGGCGGACGATGGCGTGTCGGCCAATCTCCACGCCCTCCATCAAGACCGACTGGTCGACCTCGGCCCACGAGTTGACGCGCACGCGCGGCGAGAGCACCGACCGCGAGACGTGCCCGCCCGAGATGATGCAGCCCTCGCTGACGAGCGAGTCGGTGGCATAGCCCACGCGCTGGGTCACCGCGTCGTTGAACACGAACTTCGCCGGCGGCAGCGTGGAGTTCGCGGTGTGAATGGGCCACTCCGCGTTGTACAGGTTGAACACCGGCTCGACGGCGACCAGGTCCATGTTGCACTGGAAGTACGCGTCGAGCGTGCCGACGTCGCGCCAGTAGCCGCGCTCCCGCTGCCCCTGGCCGGGCACCACGTTGGTGAAGAAGTCGTAGGCGTAGACGTTCGCGCGCTGGTGCATGAACGAGAGAATCGACTTGCCGAAGTCGTGCGCCGACTGCTCGTTGCGCGCGTCCTGCACCACCTCGGTCACCAGGGCGTCGGTGCGGAACACGTAGTTGCCCATCGACGCGAGGCACCGCGTCGGGTCTCCCGGCATCGGCGGCGGGTTCTTCGGCTTCTCGACGAAGGCCTTCACGCGGCCGTCGGGCGCGACGTCGAGAATGCCGAACTGCGAGCCCTCTTCGATGGGCACCGGCAGCACCGCCACCGTGCAGTCGGCCTCGCGCGCCAGGTGGAAGTCGAGCATCTGGCGCACGTCCATCACGTAGACGTGGTCGGCGCCGAAGACGAAGACGTGGTCGGGCGCCTCGTCGGTGATGAGGTTCAGGTTCTGGAAGATGGCGTCGGCGCTGCCCTTGTACCAGTCGCCGCCTGTGCGCATCTGCGCCGGCACCGTCTCGCAGTAGTGCCCGAGGAAGGCCGTCATGCGCCAGGCCCGCGAGAGGTGGTTGTTGAGCGAGTCGCTCTTGTACTGCGTCAGCACCTTCAGCCTGTAGATGCCCGAGTTGACGAAGTTCGAGAGGCAGAAGTCGATGATGCGGTAGCGCCCCGCGAAGGGCACGGCCGGCTTGGCGCGCTCCCGGGTGAGGGGCTCGAGCCGGGTGCCAGCGCCACCTGCGAGGACCATCGCCATCGTTCGACCGAGCATGCTCCACAGCGTACACCCCAACGGCGCCCCCGGCGTCCCTGGCGCGCCGGGCCTCTCCACTCTCGCGCCGGCCCCCTCCGCCGTCCGTGGGCCCTCGTCGGTCGCGCGAGGTGGAGCGCCGTCGTCGGCGCAGCCCGGGGGCGACGTTCCATCACCGAGCCCCGATGGGCCAGGCGCCCCCGACGTCGACGGGCGCACGGGCGCGGCAGGGGGCGACGGTGTATCGTTCGCGCCGCCATGAAGATGTACCTGCCACCGCCGGGCGCGGCGCCGAGCCGCCGCGGCGTCCTCAAGAAGGGCCTCATCGGAGGCGCGCTCCTCGCGCTGGGCAGCGGCGCGTACCTCTTCACCCGCAAGTCCGTCGAGGTCGACCCGCCGTCAGACGGGCTGCTGGTGCTCTCGCTCAGGGAGTTCGCCGTCGTCACCGCGCTCGCCTGGCGGCTGCTGCCCCGGCGCGAGGGCTTCCCCAGCGTCGACTCGCTGCAGGTGGCGCGCGGGTGCGACCGCATTCTCACCATGGTCGACGCCACCGCCGTCGACGAGACGAAGCAGCTGCTGCTCCTGCTCGAGAACGCCCTGCCCAACTTCCTCTTCGGCGGGCGCGCGTCGACGTTCACGAAGCTCTCCACCGACGCGCAGGACGCGGTGCTGCGCGAGTGGCAGACGAGCCGGGTGACGCTGAGGCGCACCGGCTACACGGCGCTGCGCGGCCTTGTGATGGCCTCGTACTTCGCGTCCGAGAAGACGTGGCCCGCCGTCGGCTACCCGGGCCCGCTGCCCGGCATTCACGACCCGAACGCGCCGGTGTGGAAGGGCGGCGGCGTCGAGCGCCCCCTGGGCAACGGCACCTTCCGCGAGGAGCTGCTCGCGCCAGCCGACGTTGACGGAGGCACCCCGTGAGCCAGGGCCGCATCATCACCGGTGACGAGCTGAAAGCCGACGTCACCGTCAGCTGCGACGTCTGCGTGGTGGGCTCGGGCTCGGGCGGCGCGTGGACGGCGCTCGAGCTGGTGAAGCAGGGCAAGCGCGTCGTGATGCTGGAAGAGGGCGGGTACCACACGCGGCGCGAGTTCGACATGACCGAGCCGCGCGCCTTCCAGACCCTGTACCAGGAGCTCGGCAACCGCGCGACCGACGACCTGGCGCTCACCATCCTCCAGGGGCGCAGCGTCGGCGGCGGCACCACGGTGAACTGGTGCAGCACCTTCCGCACGCCCGACCGCATCCTCGCGCTGTGGCGCGACCGGCACGGCGTCGACACGCTGTCGCCCGAGGTGCTCACGCCGCACTGGGAGGCCATCGAGCGGCGCCTGCACGTCGCGCCCTGGCCGCAGGAGCTCATCAACGAGAACAACAAGGTGCTGTGGGACGGCCTCGGCGCGCTCGGGTACGAGCGCGGCCTCATTCGCCGCAACGTCAACAACTGCCTCAACCTCGGCGCCTGCGGCATGGGCTGCCCGGTGGACGCGAAGCAGTCGATGCTGGTGACGGTGCTGCCCGACGCCGTCGAGCAGGGCCTGACGCTGTACAGCGATTGCTCCGCGCGCGTGCTCGACTGGGACGGGCGCCGGGTGCGCGCGGTGCACGCCGAGGTGGTCGACGGGCTGACGCGCAAGCCCACGGGCGTGAAGGTGACGGTGAAGCCGAAGGTGACGGTGGTGAGCGGCGGCGCCATCAACTCACCCGCGCTGCTCATGCGCTCCGAGCTCCTGTCCGAGGGGCGCGTCGGCGAGCGCACCTGGGTGCACCCGGTGCTGATGATGATGGCGGAGTTCGAGCACGAGGTGAACGCCTTCCGCGGCGCGCCGCAGAGCGTGTACTCGCACCACTTCATCGAACGCGGCCCGGGGAAGATGGGCTACTTCCTCGAGGTGCCGCCGGTGCACCCGATGCTGGCCTCCATCGTCGCCACCGGCTCGGGTGACGAGACCATCGAGCTGATGACGAAGCTGAAGCACCTCAACGTGATGATCGCCATTCACGTCGACGGGCTGCTGCCCGAAGAGACCGGCGGCACCGTGCGCCTGCGCCGCGGCGGCTACGGGCGCCACTCCATCAACTACGCGTTCACCGACGCGCACTGGGAGGCCTTCCGGCACTCGTGCAAGGAGATGGCGAAGCTCCAGTTCGCGGCGGGCGCGAAGCGGGTGCGCTCGCTGCACCTCGCGCCGGTGACGCTGCGCTCGCCCAGCGAGGTGGACGCGCTCGACGCCGCGCCCTGGGCGCCGGTGCAGGTGAAGGTGGCGACCGCGCACCAGATGGGCGGCTGCCGCATGGGGAAGGACCCCTCGACGTCGGTCGTCGACCCGCGCCTGCGGTACCACGGCCTCGACAACCTCTTCGTCGTCGACGGCTCGGTGCTGCCGACGTCGCTGGGCGTCAACCCGCAAGAGACCATCTTCGGCATCGCCCGCTGGGCGGCGGGGCACATCGGCCAGGCGGTGTAGCGGCGGGCGCTTCTCCCCGGGGTGACGTCGAGGTCGACCAGGGCCCGGTGAGCGTCTCGGTCGTTCAGGGAGCGGCTCGGCATCAGGCGCACCCGCCGCACCTTTGGGGGGGGGCGCGAGCCGGCGCAGGTCGAGCGCACCCCCCTTGCGGACCCCCGAGGTCCGCAGCGCCGGAACCAGCCGCCCTTCGACCCCGTCGCGCCACGCGACCCGCAGGCCTCATGCATCGACCCCGAGCCACAGGCGGCGGTCGCACGTCCTCACCGGGTCGCCCTGCAAGGCACCGGCGCGCTCCCTCGACTCGACAGCGTCCCGCACCGGGTGGCACACCCCTGCTGCGCTCGAAGCGCTCGCGGTGGCCGCAGGAGCGCGCGGGCGCCGGGGTGAGCGTCAAGCACTCGCTGCAGCGCTGGCCTTGAGCGGCACCGGCGGCCCCCACCAGCGCGTCGTCGAGCACGAACCGCGTCTGGCCCCGCTGCCGGCGCGGCTGCGAGACGGGGGCGCGTCGCCGCTCCGACCGCCGCTCCCCGGGGCCTGCGCGTCCCAGGCGGCCCCCGGCTACTCGGGCTCCGGGCCGTCGTCGCGTCGGGCCGTGCGCCGCGCCGGCACCTTCGGAGCCCGGCTCACCTCGGCCGGCGGGAACTTCGCCTGCACCTCGAGGTAGGCCTTCGCGTCAGGGGCCTTCTTCGGCTTCTTCACGGCCGGGTCGACGGGCGGCGGCTCGAACGCCGGTGGGCTGCCCGGCGCCGCGGCCACCTTCGCCCCGTCGCAGAACAGCCACTCGATGCGGTTCTTCTCGTCCTCGAAGGCCGCGAAGACGACCGGCTCGGTCGGCCCCTTCGCGCCCTTCGGCGGCGGAGCGCAGGCCCTCTCGCGGGCTGCCTGCCGGCTCGCCGGGAGGCCCTCTCGCCAGGCCGCGAGCGCCTTCTTCGCCTTCACCACCTCGAGCAGCGTCGGCGCCTCGATGAGGCGGCGCTGCGCGAGCTCGTTGAGCTCCTTCGCCCGGCTGAGCCCCTCGAAGCGGCAGCTCGCCTTCGCGGCCTGCGCCAGCCCCCGCCGCTGCACGTCGAGCGGGGTGGGCAGCGCCCGCTGGGCCTCCTCGAGCAGCGCGACGTGCTCGTCAGCCCACATGCCGTCGGGCCCGGCGCTCGTCTGCCCCAGGAAGCCCGCGAGCAGCGCGCTCATCGAGTCCAGGTCCCGGTGAATCACCGCCGGGTCGAGGAAGCACAGGTCGGGCACGAACGCGTAGTCTCGGTACGTCGCCCGCACGCCCCCGAGCGTCACCGCCGCTTCGGGGGGCGTCTGCACGATGCGCTTCACACAGCTCACCGACACCACCACGACGAAGGCCGCCACGACGAAGCGCATGATGAGACCCGACAGGCTACCGGGATTTCCTCCCTGCTTCCCGCGCAAAGACGCCGTCACCGGTGCGCGGGAGGCGCTGGCGCGCGCCGGGGCTGTGGTACCTTTGGGAGCCCATGGCCGGGAACGAGACGCGCGTCACGACGGTCCGCAAGCTGAAGGACCAGATGGAGTTCAGCGGCGAGAGCTGCCTCGTCGAGATTCACGGCCCGGAGCTCGGCAAGAAGTTCGTCATCGACGCCGACGGCCTCTCCATCGGGCGCGACGAGAAGAACGCCATCGTCGTCGACATGGACAACGTCTCGCGGCGCCACGCCCTCGTCTCGACCCGCGAGGGCAGGTTCTTCGTGAAGGACCTCGGGTCGACCAACGGCACCTACCTCAACGACGACGAGATTCACGAGGAGCGGCCGCTGCGCTCGGGCGACCTGGTGAAGGTCGGCGGCGCCATCTTCAAGTTCCTGCACGGCAGCAACGTCGAAACGCTGTACCACGAGGAGATCTACCAGCTCACCATCTCGGACGGCCTCACGCAGGTGCACAACAAGCGGTACTTCCTCGAGTACCTCGAGCGCGAGATGGGGCGCTGCCACCGCTACGAGCGCTCGTTGTCGCTCATCATGTTCGACATCGACCACTTCAAGTCCATCAACGACACCAACGGGCACCTCGCTGGCGACTACGTGCTCCGCGAGCTCGCCCAGACGCTCAAGCCCCGCATCCGCCGCGAAGAGTGCTTCGCGCGCTACGGCGGCGAGGAGTTCGCCATCGTCATGCCCGAGGCCGGCGGTGAGAAGGCCCGCCGCTTCGCCGAGAAGGTGCGCAAGCTCGTCGAAGACCACCGCTTCTCGTTCGAGGACAAGGACATCGCGGTCACCATCTCGCTCGGCGTCGCTGACCTCTCGGCCGACATGACCGAGCCCCTGCAGTTCATCAAGCTGGCCGACCAGAACCTCTACCGGGCCAAGAAGGGCGGCCGGAACCGCGTCGTCGGCTGAACCCCTGGCGGCCTTCGCCGGCCCCGCTCAGTACGCGAAGCGCACCGCGAGCGTGCCGCCGAGGTATTGGTCGACGGCGCCCTGCGCGACGAACGCGTCGGTCGGCTCGGTCTGAAAGGTGAGCCCGTAGCGGGTGAAGTCGAAGGCCGCGCGCACCTCGAGCAGGTTGCGCCAGCCGGCCGCGGCGGTGGTGCCGAGCACCCGCACGCCCAGGCCCGCCTGGCCGTCGAGGCCGAAGTTCGAGCCCCGCGGGAAGAACGCCGGCGAGATGACCTCTCCCGACGAGAAGACCGGCACCGCCGAGAACCGGCCGAAGAGGGTCAGCTGCCCGCCCAGCAGCCCGAGCTCGAAGCCCACGCCGACCCGCAGGCCGAGGTAGTCGAGGTTCGGCAAGAGGTCGAGGCGCACCATCTGGCCGTTGGGGCCGACGGTGAACGAGTGGGCGCGCAGGCCGAGGAGGGGCATCAGGCTGAGGTCGAGCGTCTTCACCGGCGCGAGTCGCCACGCGAGCCCGGCGTCGAAGCGCACCGTCGAGGTCGGAAAGGCGTCGTCCATCGTGCTCTCGCGCCTCGAGCGCAGCCAGGGCGCGAGGCCGAGGCTCACCTCGAGCCCGAGGCCGGCCAGCAGGTCGTCCCGGGAGCGGGCGAACGGGTAGAGCTCGACCCGCGCCGCCGCCATCGGGAACACCGGGAGCCCGTAGCGGCGCAGGCTCGTCACGGGCTGCACGTAGCCGAAGGCGCGGTTGAGCAGGTCGAGGCCCAGCTCGGCGACGATGAGGGGCACCCGCTGCGCGGGCCGCTGCTCCTGTGCCGCAGCAGCGCCGTCATCCCCCCCGGTTGGCGCCGGCGGGCGCTCGGCCAGCGGCTCCGGTCGGCCCTCGTCGTCTTTCGCGACCCTCGGCGCCGGCATCGGCTCGACCTCGGGCGCCTCGGGGCGCGAGCCCTCGCCGAAGGCGCTCTTCAGCGCGTCGATGGCCTGCTGCAGCGTCTTCGCGGCGAGCCCGTCGGCGGCCACCGGGAAGCCCCTGCGCAGCGCCTGGACTCCCGGGGGGCGGAGCACCTCGACCGAGAGCATGAGGGCCTTGCCCTTCTTCGCCACCGCGCCCGAGACGACGTACGCGACGCTCTCTTTCTTCGCCTTCTTCCAGTCCGGTGTGGTGCCGACGAAGACCTTCGCTGGGTCGACGCAGTCGGCGGTGTCGCAGACGGCCGCGACGAGCTGTGCCCGCGCGGCCGCGGCCGAGGGGCCGGTGAAGGGCGCGATGACGATGCGTTGCGCGAGCGACGGCGGCGCGAGGAGCAGAGTCAGGAGGACGAGGAGTCGCATGGGGCCGGCGCCAGCGTAGCCGCGCGACCATGCTAAGACAGCACTTCGTGTCCACCGCCAACGCGGCCCTCGAGCAGTTCATTCGCGGCATCCCCCTCTTCGCGCTCGTCG
>JADCJJ010000623.1 GCA_020247085.1 Myxococcaceae bacterium
GGCGCTTCGCAAGCGCAGATGACGGGCCGAAACTCCGACGCCGGACGGTGCATGCGGCCCTTCGGCGTTGAGGGGGCCTTCGCGGCTGGTCGAGGGCTCACGGCGCTTCGCAAGCGCAGATGACGGGCCGAAACTCCGACGCCGGACGGTGTACGCGGCCCTTCGGCGGTGTCGGAGAGCCTGAGGCGCGGGCGGGCAGCGCGGCCCCGAGCCGACCTGGGTCATGACGTGAAGCTGGACTTGCCCTGCGCTCCGAGGAGCAGCACGAGGGCCCAGATGCCGAGCGGAATCACGACGATGGTGCAGCAGCTGTGGAATGCAGCACGGCACGCAGCACAGCGCAGCAGCCGCGACCGACGGTCCGTAGCTCTGCGCAGCTCGCATCTTCAAGCCACCGAAGACGATGAACGCGTTGACGGCGAGGACGACACCGGCGAGCACGAGGCTGATGCCGCCTGAGGCCGCAAACGCCAGGTACGACTTGAGCGCGGGAGGCAGGTCCGGGTCGCCGAAGGCAGGGTTGCTGCCGCCGCCGGTCAACTGCATCACCCCCGAGAGCACCTGCGCGAGCCCGACGAGGAGCCCAAGGCTCCCGCCGACGATGACGCCGATGGCCGGGTTGGCGAGGTGTTGCGGGCCTCCGGCCGGCGGAGGACCGAAGTTCGAAGTGTTTGGGTCGGGCGTCACGGCGCCTCCGGGGTGGAACACGAGGACGCGAGCCTGTTTCAGACACGCGTCGGGGGAGCCAGCGGCGACTCACCGGTGAATGTCAGCCGAACGCCTTCGGCGCTTCGGCCCTGAAGCCGGAGCGCGCCGCCGTGGCTCGATGGGCAACGGCCGTGGACGCCGAGCGCCTCACCGCAAGACGTAGCCCGCCTCGCTGCGTTGCGGCCTGCGCCCGGCGTGGCGATGGTCTGCGTCGTCCCGCGTGAGCGCCAGCAGCGCGCGGTGGCGGAGCAGGAGGAAGCCGCCCACCACCACCGACAGCGGCACCAGCATCGCCACGGCCTGGACTCCGAGCGCGACGCCAGGCACCGCCGCGAGGTAGAGCGCCGCGTCGTAGGCGCCGTGCACCAGCACCGCGACCGCGATGCCACCCGCGAGGCCCGGCCCCGCGCCGTCGAAGCGGCGGCGCGCGGCGAGGTCTCCCATGAAGCCGGCGGCGATGGCGTGACAGGGGACCGCGAACAGCGCCCGGAGCACGTACGCCCCCACGAAGCCAACGGCCGAGGTCGAGCCCCACAGGGCGAGTACATTCTCGACGAGCGCGAAGCCGAGGCCAGCGCGCGTGCCGTAGACGATGCCGTCGAGCCGCTCGTCGAAGGCCGGGTGTCGCCAGACGACGAGCCACAGCACCAGCGCCTTGGCGGCCTCCTCGAGCAGCGCCGCCGACACGAAGCCCTCGAAGAGCGCGCCGCCGGCTCCCTCGAGCACGACGGCCTGCGCGAGCCACCGCTGCGCGAGGAGGCACGGCAGCACCGCCAGCCCGCCCCACAGCGCCACCTTGCGCACCTGCCAGTGGGGCTCCGGCCGCTTCGCGTCGGCCAGGTCGACGATGGTCATGAGCGCGATGGCCGGGAGCGCGCCGGTCAACGCCATCCACACGGGCATGAGGCGCGCGTAGCACCTTTTCCGCTCGACACGCCGGCGGGGCCGAAAGCGGCCGCGCGCCTCGCAGAGGGGGGCGCTACGGCGCCGGCGTCACGCCCCACCCGGCGGGGTACAGGCCGCGAATGATGGGCGCGCTCCATTCGGTGCCGACGCCCGACAGGCCGTCGCGCCGCAGCGCCTCGAGCTGCGGCCGCACGCGGCGCTCCCAGGCCTGCTGCCGGTCGGCCTCGGAGCCGTTGACGACCGCGATGAACTCGGCGTCGAGCAGCCAGATGTTCGCGTACAGGCGCACGCCCTGCGCCTCGAGCCGCGGCGCCAGCGCCTTCACGTACGGCGGGTCGCCGTGAACCCACTTCAGCGGCAGGGGACTCGAGGCCAGCAACGCGAGCGCCTCGTCGGCGGACTGCACCCGCGGCATGAGCGCCATGTCGGGGAGCGCCGCGTGCACCTGCGCCAGCGTCGAGAGGCTCGCGTCGAAGAACAGCATGCGCCGCGCGGCGCCGGGCCGGGCAGCCACGTCGGCGATGAAGGCCGAGAGGTCGCCAGCCTTGTAGTCGATGAAGAAGGTGAGGCCGGTGTCGGCGGTGGCGTCAATGAGCTCGTCGAGCGTCGCGCCCTGGCAGCGCCGCGGGTCTGCGGACTCGTCCAGGCAGCGCGGGTCCTTCATGCGGAGCGCGCGGAACTCGCCGAGCGTCAGGTCGGACACCCTCGGCGACTTCGTCGGGCCGAAGCGCGCCTCGAAGTCCGTCACCCGCAGCACGTCGGAGTCGTGGTGCAGCACCACGGCGCCGTCCTTCGTCACGCGAATGTCCACCTCGACCATCGGCGAGCCGGCGCGGGCGCAGGCGAGGTACGACGCGAGGCTGTTCTCGGGCTCCTCGACGTCGCCGCACACGCCGCGGTGCGAGCCGAACATGAGGAAGGGGCAGCGCGCGTCGTGGAGGCAGGCCTCGGGTGTCCACCGGGACGGCGCGGGGGCCGGAGCCGGGCTGCCGCCGCACGCGAGGAGCGCCGCGGACGTGAGCGTGAGGAGCCGACGCGCGAGCATGCGCTCCCCTTACCGTCAGCCGATGGCTGACTTCCAGCGCCAGCGAGACATCGCGACCAGGTGACGTGGGGGCGAGTGGGCGGTGGCTGGTGTCGTCGCGGCGAGGCCTGGCTCGCCACGTCGAGCTGCCACGAGGTCCGGGGGCGCCGCGCAGACGACCGTCTCGGCACCACCGCCTCGGCGCGCGAGTCACCGGTACCGCTCGTGGCGTGTTGTACGAGCTGGAGGCGTGTCGTCGTCGGAACGGCCCGGGGCCCGCTCGCCGTGCCGCCGTCGGTGGCGTGACCTCCGCCGTCTCGTCTCGCTGGCGTCGCGGGCCCGGAGACGACGGCCGGTTTCGCCCGGGAGGCCGCGACTTTCGTTCGTCCCTCCCCGCGCGCGCCGACGTCCACGCCGCCAGCTCCTCGTCGGCCATGGAGGCCGCGCCTTGCGTTCGTCGCTCCCCGCGCGCCCTCGAGGCCGGCCTCGTCGACGTGCCTACCGCGGCTTGAGCGGCGTCAGCCCGACCGCTTGCGCGAGGGCGCCGTCTTCTTCCCGAAGAACAGCACGTGCGCCGCGCCGCCGCTGGCGCCACGGGCGGTGACGCGCTTCACCTCGACCTCGAAGCGCAGCGTCTCGAGCGCCCGCACGTAGTCCTCGTCGGGGCCGGCCGACCACACCGCCAGCACGCCGCCCAGCTTCAGCGCCTGGTGGCACGCCGCCACGCCCGACAGCCCGTACAGCGACTTGTTGCCGCCCCGGGTGAGCGCCGTCGGCCCGTTGTCGACGTCGAGCAGAATGGCGTCGTACGCCCGGCTCGCCGCCTTGATGCGCGCCAGCACGTCGTCCTCCACCACCCGCACCCGCGCGTCGTCGAGCGGCCGGCCCGCGAGCTCGGCGACGTGCACGCGGTTCCACGCCACCAGCTGCTTCGACAGCTCGACCACGATGACGCGGCACTCGGGCGGCACCCGGTCGAGCGTCGCGCGCACCGTGTAGCCAAGGCCCAGCCCACCGATGAGCACGTCTCGCGGCTCAGCCACGCGCTCCAGCGCCCACGCCGCCAGCGTCTCTTCCGAGGCGTGCGCCCGCGACGACATCAACGTGCGCCCTCCCGTTCGCACCACCCACTCGTCCCCGCGCTGCGCGAGCTGCAGCTCGCCCCCGCCGGGAATCGCCGCCCGGTCCACCACCTTCCACGGCGTCATCGCGCGCCCCCGGCGGTCGCCCGGACGCCGCCACCCCAGCCCGCGCAGACCGCTCGTCGCGGGGCCCCACTCGTCTCCGTCCGTGCCTTCATGTCGCGCTCCCTCGCACACTCCCGTGCCCTCGCGCACGCGCGATCGACCGGCCGCGCCACCGCGCACCGAGGCCGATCTGCCGCAGTCCACCACCGAACTGTCCGGAATCGTTCCGGCTTTTGTTGGCGCAGCCTTCGCATGCGTGTACACTGACGACACCCCACCGCGCTCCCGCCCAGCGGTGATGCAAAGGCCACCATGTTCGACTGGCTGCATACGCTCTTCTCTCGCGACCTCGCGATCGACCTCGGCACCGCCAACACGCTCATCTACGTGCGCGGCATCGGCATCGTCTCGAACGAGCCGTCGGTGGTGGCCGTGCAGCAGGACGCGCGCGGCGGCAAGAAGGTGCTGGCCGTCGGCAAGGAGGCCAAGGAGATGCTCGGCCGAACGCCGGGCAACATCGTCGCCATCCGCCCCATGAAGGACGGCGTCATCGCCGACTTCGAGATTACCGCCGCGATGCTGAAGTACTTCATCCAGCGGGCGCACCAGCGGAAGTTCAACGTCAAGCCGCGCATCGTCATCGGCATCCCCTCGGGCATCACCGAGGTCGAGCGCCGCGCCGTGCGTGAGGCCGCCGAGAATGCCGGCGCCCGCGAGGTGCACCTCATCGAGCAGCCCATGGCGGCGGCCATCGGCGCCGGGCTGCCGGTGACCGAGCCGTCGGGGAACATGATTGTCGACATCGGCGGCGGCACCACCGACGTCGCCGTCATCTCGCTCGCCGGCATCGTGTACTCGAAGTCGGTGCGCGTCGGCGGCGACAAGCTCGACGAGGCCATCATTCAGTACGTCAAGCGCCGGTACAACCTGCTCATCGGAGAGCGGACGGCCGAGCTCATCAAGATGGGCATCGGCACCGCGTACCCGACGGACGAGGCGATGACGATGGAGATCAAGGGCCGCGACCTGGTGGCCGGCGTGCCGCGCACGCTGTCGGTGACGAGCGATGAGATTCGCGATGCCCTCGCCGAGCCGGTGAACGGCATCGTCGACGCGGTGAAGATGACGCTCGAGCGCACGCCGCCCGAGCTCGCCGGGGACATCGCCGACCGCGGCATCGTGCTCGCCGGCGGCGGGGCCCTGCTGAAGAACCTCGACACGCTGCTGCGTGAAGAGACGGGCCTGCCGGTGTTCCTCGCCGAGGACCCGCTCTCGAGCGTCGTGATGGGCGCGGGCAAGGCGCTGGAGTCGCTCGACATGCTCCGCGCCGTCGCGACGCCGAACTGACCTTCGCGGCCCAGCCGCTCGGCAGCTGCGTCTCGGGCCGCCGGGCCATGGAGCGGTCGCGCGACCGCGGCGCCCGGCGTGGCTCACCCGCGTGGCACACCAGTACGACGCCCCGGGCCGCGCCTCGTCAGTCGACGACGCCCACCAGCACACCGTCGCTCGTCAGCACCTCTCGCAGCGTGGGCGACAGCGGGTGGGCGCCAGCCGAGGCGCCGGGAACGAAGGGCCACCGCGCGTCGTCGTTGAGCCACCGTGCGCGCGCGCGGGCCGGGTCGAGCTCGACGCGGCCCGTCACTGGCCGGCCGCTGAAGGCTCCGCAGACCTGGTCGAAGACGAGCCGTCGCTGCACGAGGCGCGCGTTGCCGAGCGCTCCACTGGCAGCGGCCGGCAGCTCGTAGAGCACGAGGGCGCCCCCGCCGCCTGCCGGGAAGGCGCGCACGGCCCGGCGCTCGACGACCACCGCGTAGCCGCCGATGGCGAAGACGGCGTGCGGCGCGTCGAGGCCCTGGGCCAGTTGCGCGCGGGCGCCGTCGGCGGCGAGCCGCTCCAGGGCCGCGCCGCTCAGGAAGTACACCGCGCCGTCGTCGGCCAGCGCCGCCCGCGCGACGCCCGGCGCCTGGACGCGCACCCGGCCGCCGCCCGGGGTCCACCGCGTCACCCCGCCATCGTCGGCCCACGCGCGCACGCCGCCAGCGGTCCGGAGGATGGGGCCGGTCGCCGCCGTCGGCACGTCGGCGTCGAGCACCACCACGGCGCCCCCGTCGAGCGGGAGCGTCTCGAGGGCGCACCGAAGGCCGCTGCACGAGAGCAGGTCGACGGCGTCAACGCTCACCGCCACGCCCGACAGCGGCGCTCCGCCCGGGCGGGTGAGGAGCGCGCGCTCCAGGCCGGGCACCGCGGCCGGGAAGAGCTCGAGCGTGCGCACGCCGGCGGGCGCCGAGTCGGCCACCTCGGCCACCACCGCCTCTCCGGCGAGCCCGTGCAGTCGCTCGATGACGCGCGTGCCGCTCGAGGGGAGCTGGCGCACCACCGAGACGCCTCCGTCGACCGCCACCGAGACGACGCACTGGAACTGCGGCGGGGTCGAGGCCCCCACGCAGGTGAAGAGCGGCAGCTGGGGTGCCACCTGCCCGATGCAGCGCTCCAGCGAGAGCGACCCCACCGCGTCTGCCCGCCCCAGCGTTGGGCCCGCGTCGATGGGGCCCGCGCCCGCGTCGGCCGGGCCAGGCAGGGGCCAGCTCCCCAGCCGCGTCTCGCGCGCGTCGCACGCGAGGAGCCAGACGGCGGCGACGAGGGTCAGGGAGCGCACCACCCTCGCAGCGTGCCGCACCCCGGGCCCGGGCTTCACGAAAAGTGACGCACCCTCGTTCCGGTGCCCGGTCGGCGCGCGCGGGTTTCGGGCGTCAGGCGCTTGACGAGGTCGGTGCCCGTGGCGCCCGAGGCTGCTTGTCGAGCACCGCGGTGGATCAGGGTGGTATACACCACCTTGGGATGCATCGAATCGAGCGCCGGCGGCCAACCGCCTCAGAGATGCAGGTGCAGCCCGAGCACGTGCGGAATCTCGGTGAGCTGCACGCGCTCCTGCTCGACCTCAACGACCCCTACGCGAGCACCGAGTCGCTCACGCCACACATCGCCCAGATTCCGCTGCTGCGCGCCCGCTGCATCGACCGGGCGACGTCCCAGGCCTTCGGTCGGCAGTTCGACACCCTCGAGCAGGTGATGATGGTGCTGGGCAACCGGGGGCTCGAGGCGGTGCTGCTCGAGCTGCTCGAGGACATGACCATCGCCAAGGGCGAGTTCGACGCGGCGGCCGAGCGGGCACAGGCGTCACCGCCAGCCGTCGAGAAGCCAGACGTGGCCCCGGCGTCGGCTGGAACTCCGGCGCCGGTCGCGCCCGAGAAGCCCAGCGCGCCGCGGCCGTCCTCTCCGTGGGCCCGGCGGAAGCCAGGCCCCTGACGTCACGCCGACCCAGGCGCCGCGCAGGCAGGGGAGCCCGTCACCCCACCGGGGCGCCGCTGACGGCCTCTGGGAGTGGCGCACGGCGCGGCCACGGTGCGGCGGCCTCGAGCGTGAGCGCGAGCGACAGCAGCGACCGCTCGCCGTCGAGGTCGGCGCCGAGCTGAACGCCGACCGGCAGGCCCAGCGCGTCGCGGCCAAGCGGCAGGGACAGCGCAGGGCAGCCCGAGGCGTTGAAGGCAGAGGTGAAGGGCACGAACTGCCGCAGCCGCGCCCGGGCCGTCTCGAAGGGCACCGTCGGCGCCAGGTGGCCCAGCGGTGGCGGCGCATGGGCGGTGGTGGGCATCACCACGACGTCGAAGCGCGAGAAGACGCGGCGGAAGCGCGCGCCGAACGCCCGCAGACGCAGCGTCGCCGCGAGCACTTCGCGCGACGTCTCGCGGAAGCGCCCGGCCATGTGAAGGGTCCACGGGTCCCACTGCGAGGTGTCGAAGCGGCCGCGCGCCACCAGGTGAATGGTGCGCGTCTGGATGACGGCGAGGAGGCTCCAGAAGTGGAAGAAGTCGCGCGGGAAGGCCTCGTCGATGGGCGAGGCGATGGGCTCGACGTGGTGCCCGAGGGACTCGCAGAGGCGCCCGGCCTGCTCGACGGCGCGTCGCTGGGCGTCGTCGACGGGCGTACCGGCGGGTGAGGTCGTCGACAGCCCGATGCGCAGCGGCGCCGGTGGCGCCGGCGGAACGGGGGTGATGGGCGGCCGCTCGGAGGGGGTGGTGGCCTCGACGGCGGTGAAGAAGGCGATGGTGTCTCGCACGGTGCGCGACACCACGCCGTGGGCAGCGAGGTTGATGGGCAGCAGCGGGGAGCCCTCGATGTCCAGGCGTCCGCGCGTCGGCTTGAGGCCCACCAGCCCACAGCACGCCGCCGGGATGCGAATCGAGCCGCCGCCGTCGCCGGCGTGCGCGAGGGGGACGACGCCCGCGGAGACCAGCACCGCGCTCCCGCCAGACGAGCCGCCGGGCGTGCGCGACGGGTCCCACGGGTTGCGGCAGGGCGGGAAGCCGAGCGGCTCGGTGGTGGCGGTGAGGCCAAGCTCGGGCGTCGCCGACTTGCCCAGGCTGACGAAGCCCAAACGCTCGAACCGGGCGATGGTGGCGTCGCTCGCCGGGGCGGGCCGGCCCGAAGCACCGCGGCTGCCCCAACGCGTCGGCACGCCGGCCTGGTTCGAGAGGTCCTTGAGGGCCCAGGGTACGCCGAAGAAGGGCGCCTGGCGGTCGACGGGTGCGTCGGCGCGCTCCAACGCGCGCTCGAACGTCTCGGTGACGAGGCCGCCGAGGGCACGGGCGGCTTCGGCGCGGCGAATGGCGGCCTCGACGACGTCACGGGCAGACACCTCGCCACGCCGCAGCCGCGCGGCGGTCTCGACCGCGTCCCAGTCGCCCAGCTCGCCCATGCCCGTGCCCGTGCCGCACGATGCCAGCGTCGGCGTGCCCGGTCGACGAGAGATGAGTCGGGCCCGCGGCGCGGCGCTGCGTCCGGGCGACGTGGCGCCACCGCAGCGGCCGCCCCGAGGCCAGCGACCCGGCTTCGACGCAGACGAGGGGACGCTCCGGGGGCTGGCGCTCAGAAGCGGCGCTGCGAGGGAGCGCGTCGAAGGGAGGCGGACGTCGATGCACGAGGGACCGGCGGGGCGCGCGGCGCAGCGCACTCCGGCTCGAGCCGCCGTGGCGCCCCGAGGCGACGCCTCTGCAGGAAGACCCCGAGCCTGGAACGATGGAGCCGGGGCGCAGACGGGGCACCGCAGGCTCTTCGGCGACGGGCCGCGGGCTCACGGGGGAAGCGCCACCGACGGTTCAGGAACGCGCTCGCGCAACGGCGTGAGGGAACGGAACGAGGAGCCAGGATGAAGCTCGTGTCTTCGATTCGGCCGGCGTGCGTGTGGTTGGTGTTGGCCGCCTGTGGCGGTCCTCCACCGCCCTTGAGCCCGGCGATGCCATCCCAACGTTCCCCCGCGGGAACCCCGTTCTGCCAGCTCCTCCTCGATGTCGGCCTGCAGGTGCCCTGCGCGCCGGCCCGGACGCTCCAGCCGAGCCTCTCTGGCGAGGGCAGGTCAGCGCCGAGCCCATGCGGGAACGCCGAGTGCGACCTCTTGCTTCGAGCCGACGCGGGGGCGCGCTGAACCGCTTCGGCGCGTCGCACCGCACTCCGGCTCCGAGGGGCGGCGCCGTCGCCTCGACGACGGCCAGGACGAGTGCACGCCCGGGGCGGAGCGCGCCTGCTCGGCCGGCGCTCGCCCCGCGGCCATGGCCTCCCGGGGGCTGCACCTGCGCGTGAGGGCGTGGCGCCCGCGCCTCACCGGGCTCGACGCGCTGCAGGGCGAAGGGGGGCGCTCGAGGCGCCTGCCCTCGCCTCGAGCGCTTCGGTGCTGCCTCAAAATCGTGAGCGCCACCCGCCACCAGAGGGGCATGACTGCCCCTCGCCGCCTCCTCCTCCTCGCGCTGACCGCCGCGGCCTGTGGCCCCGTCCAGCAACCGTGCAGCGCCCGGACCTGCAGCGGCTGCTGTGACGTGCGCGGCGAGTGCCAGCGCGGTGACACCGCCTCGGCGTGTGGCGCGCAGGCCGCGGAGTGTCGGTGGTGCGCCGTGGGGCAGGCCTGCATCGCCGGAGCCTGCTCCCTGACGAGCGCCGGGAGCGGGGCCGGTGCGCCAGCGGCCGTGGGCGGCGCGACGGCTGGCGGCTCGTCGGGACGGACGTCGGGAGGGAGCGCCGCCGGAGGGAGCGGGGGTGGCCAGGCGTCGCCAGGCGCCAGCGCGGGTGGAATGGCAGGCGGCGCGGCAGGAGGCTCGGCCGGAGGTGAGACCAGCGTCGAGACCTTCGTGAATCGGAGCGCCTGTACGGGCACGGGTCACGCCAGCGGCGCCATCGCGGGCCAGCAGTTGTCGACCACCACCGCGCAGGCCCAGGTGACCAACTCCGACGCCGTCAGCATCATTCTCTCCCCGTCGCCGCTCACGGCAGGTAGCCGAGTGCTCCTCATCGAGTTCGACGCCGTCGCCAACCAGCTCGCGTACTCGGTGAGCGAGACGAACTGCGGCATCGCCGAGCGCACTGGGAGCGGCTGGCGTGGTGTCGAGCGCCTGGCGGCTTGTGAGGTGCAATTTGCGCAGCTGACCTGGGCGTCCACGGCTGGCGTCTGTAGCGGGACGATGGTGGGGCAGATGACGGGCATCGGGTCGGGCAACGCGCCTGTGACGGCCACGTTCGCGGCGCCGGTCAACTTCGTGATGCCGAACGCGAACCGGTGCCGCCGCTCCGGCGGGTCGTGCAGCACGGACGCGGACTGCTGCACCCGCTCCTGCAGCCGGTACATCGGCGTCTGCAATTGACTGCGCGGCGCGGGCCGTGCCCGTCCGTCGAGCGGTCCGCGGGTGGACCGGGGTTGGCGCGGCGGAGGCGTCAGGCCGCGCCGGCGCAGCCGGGCGGCGGGAGGCCTCGCCTCGAGTGGCTACCCCCAGCGGGTGATTGGCGGCATCGGCGCCGAGGGCCAGTTCGAGCGCAGCGCATGCTCCGCCTCGTGTCCGGTCGCGAACGGACACTGCACGCGCAGCTCGCCGTCGAGCACCTGGACCTGCGCCTGGAGTGACTCGTCGCGCAGCCGAACCCAGACCTCGAACGCGCGGGGCGCCGCTCGAACGAAGTCCAGGGCCATCGCCACGTCGGTGGTGCTGCCGTGCAGCGTGAGCCGCGTGAGTGGGCCCTGCGCGACCGCGTCGAGCACCTGGCGGAAGACCGTTGTCGTCGCGTGCCACCCGAGCACGACGTGGCGCAACGTGCGATGGCGCTCGAAGACGGCGCGCCACCACGCCTGCCAGTCCGACGCCGGCGGCCCGTCGGTGCGCCCGACCTCGCCGACGAGCTCGACCTCCTCGAGCAAGGCCAGCGCTGGCGCGGTCGAGAGCGCGACCAGGCCTTCCCGCTCGAGCCCTCCGATTCGGCGAGCGCGGCGCAGGTGCCCGGACGCAAGCACCGAGCGCCTCCAGGCCTCTTGTGAAGGGCGCGCGGGTCCGACGAAGTCCACTCCGTACACGGTCGCCCACCGGTCGTCCCTGCGGTGGTCCGCCTGATTGACCCTCTGGACCTGCGTGGTGCACCGCCGCACCACTCCGCGCTCGACGCGGTCAACAACGGTCGAGTCGGGTTGCAGCCGCGGACCAGCCTCGTGGAGCAGCCGGTGCAGCCGGACCTTCGCCAGCCCTCTCGAGCCGAGCTCCTCGGCCTCGAGCTGCAGCGACATCAACTCACCGCGCCAGTCGCCGACCTCCGAGAGCATGTCGGCGAGTACCCACCAGGGCCTCCGGTCCTCCCACGGAGCGGCAAAGGCCATGTCCCAGGCCTCCTCGAACGCTTGAGGCGTCTGCTGGCTCACTCGTCGCGCTCCTCAGGGATAGACGAGAGTCGAACGATGACACGGTGGCGCGGGTGACGAGGTGGTGAGTGCGCCGACAGTGGAACCAGTATGGCAGCGATCGCACCGGCACGCAGTCTGCTGCGAGCTGGATGGAGGTCGCGCGCACGTGACCGGCCGAGGGCGTCGAGTTGGCGCCAGCCCCTCGAGCACACCGTCTCTCGCGCCGCCTTCATCACGTGCGTCGCTGGTGCCAAAATCGAGGTGGGTGCTGAGCTCGACTCCGCCGCCGCGCTCGGTGCCTGCCCCATACGCGCACTCGAAGGTGACGTGCGAACGGCTGGCCTGGTTGGTGGTGGCGAAGTCTGGCCCGCAGACATCGCTGGACAGGACGCGTCGGGACGTGAAGCGACGAGGCCTCCTGGTTTGCTTCGTCACCGGGGCTCGCCAGCAAGGTCCCTGCAGGGACGTCCGTGCGGTGAGGCCTGGCCTCATTCGCGATTCGATGGACACGATGCCCGACGACTTCGTGCAGCGCGTCGAGCCCTTGTCGATGGACCACCGCAAGGCCGGCGCTAGCCCCGCGCAGCTCGGAGACACGCTGAGCCATCGCTCCAGCGAGGTCGCCGACGCGATGCTCAGCATCACCGACGATCGCGTGCCGGAAGCGAAGAACGCGACGCTCGAGGGCGCCGACGAGGGCTGCGCCCACAGGCCGAGAAGCACGTCAAAGACGCCGTGCGGCGCGTGGGGACTACGGTGTCACCGCGCCTCGGCAGCGGAACGGCTCAATCACCGAACCGGCGCCTTCATGAGACGACTTTCGACCAGCAGGTGGGGTCGCGACCGAACGCTTCGCTTGGAGCATGCGGCCCCGAGACTCTTCGCGTCTTCATTGACGCTGCCGGTTCAACCGGGAACGCTCCCTCTTCCTTTCTTGTCGGGAGGCTCCACGTGAAGGTGGTCCGAGTTGTCGCTGCGCTCGCAGCGGTTGGCGTGTTCTCGTGCGGTCCAGGTCCTTCGAGACGGGATGGCGCGTCCGGCGGCGGAACGACCAGCACTGGCGGCGGCTTCGTTCAAGGAGGCGGGTTCGTTACGGCAGGTGGCTCTGCCACTGCCGGTGGAGGGGCGACTGCCGGCGGAGCGGCAGGCGGTGACGCTGGGGGAACGGCGACCGCCGGCGGCTCGAGCGGTGGCACGGTGACGGGCGGCGGCTCCGGTGGTGGCGCCGTCACGGGCGGCGGCTCCGGTGGTGGCGCCGTCACGGGCGGCTGCTCCTGTGGTAGCA
>JADCJJ010000624.1 GCA_020247085.1 Myxococcaceae bacterium
AGTCGGCGAGCACGAGGTAGCGGTCTTCGTTCAGCAGCGAGTCGACCAGTGGCTTGAACAGATCGCGGTCCTCGGGGCTGAAGAAGCCCGATGCCACCAGGTCGACGACCTCGCGCACCGCCGCGTCGCGCTCGTACACCTGCCGCCCGCGGTACCCGCTCGCCCGCGTCGCCTCGACCTGCTCCGCCGTCTGGCCGAAGAGGAAGAAGTGCTCCGGGCCCACCTTCTCGCGGATCTCGATGTTGGCGCCGTCGAGGGTGCCGATGGTCAGCGCCCCGTTCATCGCGAGCTTCATGTTGCCCGTCCCCGACGCCTCCATGCCCGCCGTCGAGATCTGCTCCGACACGTCGGCCGCGGGAATGATGCGCTCGGCGAGCGACACGCGGTAGTTCGGCACGAAGCACACCTTGAGGCCCGTCTTCGCCGACTCGTCGTTCACCACCTCGCCGATGCCGGTGATGAGGCGAATGATGAGCTTCGCCATGCGATAGCCCGGCGCCGCCTTCGCGCCGAAGATGAACGTGCGCGGGTGGCCGATCGACCCCGGGTCGCTGCGCGCGTCGAGCCACAGCCGCACGATGTGCAGCGCGTTGAGCAGCTGTCGTTTGTACTCGTGCAGCCGCTTGATCTGCACGTCCATGATGGCCGTCGGGTCGACGTTCACCCACATGAGGTCGCGCAGGAACGAGACGAACTCAGCCTTGTTCGCCTGCTTCGCCTCGCGGAACGCCGAGACGAAGCCCGCGTCGTCGGCCAGCGCCTCGAGCTTCGAGAGCCGGTCGAGGTCCTTCGCCCAGCCCGACCCCACCGCCTCGGTGATGAGCCCCGCGAGCCTCGGGTTGCAGGCGAGCAGCCAGCGCCGCGGCGTCACGCCGTTGGTCTTGTTGTTGAATCGCTCGGGGAACATCTCGGCGAAGTCCTGGAGCACCGTCGCTTTCAACAGCTTCGAGTGCAGCGCCGCGACGCCGTTCACCGAGTGCGAGCCCACCACCGCGAGCGCCGCCATGCGCACCTGCTTCTCGCGACCCTCCTCGATGAGCGACAGGGCGGCCTGGCGCCGCTCCTCGAGCGGCCAGCGGATCTGCACCTGCCGCAGGTGCCGCTGGTTCACCTCGTAGATGATCTGCAGGTGCCGCGGCAGCAGCCGCTCGAAGAGCGGCACGGGCCACTTCTCGAGCGCCTCGGGCAACAGCGTGTGGTTCGTGTACCCGACGCACTGCTGCGTCAGCGACCAGGCCTCGTCCCACGGCACGCGCTTCTCGTCGACCAGCACTCGCATCAGCTCGGCCACCGCGATGGCCGGGTGCGTGTCGTTCAGCTGAATGGCCACCTTCTTCGGCAGGTTCACGAAGTCGGTGTGCTTGCGCAGGTATCGCCGCATGATGTCTGCGATGGAGCAGGCGACGAAGAAGTACTCCTGCTTCAGCCGCAGCTCCTTGCCGGCCTGGTTCTGATCGTTCGGGTACAGGACCTTCGAGATCACCTCGGAGTCGTTCTTTTCGACCACCGAGCGCTCGTAGTCGCCGTCGTTGAAGAGCGCGAAGTCGAACTCCGCCGAGGCGCGCGCCTGCCACAGCCGCAGCGTGTTCACCGTCTGCCCGCCGTAGCCCGCGACCGGCGTGTCCCACGGCACGCCGAGCACCGTCTTGCCGCCGACCCAGCGCGCCACCGTCGAGCCGTCGGGCGCGCGGTGGTGCTCGACGGTGCCGTAGAACCGCACCGGGACGATGCGGTCGGGCCGCACCAGCTCCCAGGGCTGGCCGAACTTGAGCCACTCGTCGGCTCGCTCGACCTGGTAACCCTTGATGAGCTCCTGCGTGAAGATGCCGAACTCGTAGCGAATGCCGTACCCCATGCCCGGCATGTCGAGCGTCGCCAGCGAGTCGAGGAAGCACGCCGCCAGCCGGCCGAGCCCGCCGTTGCCCAGCCCGGGGTCGGGCTCGAACTCGAGCATCGACGTCAGGTCGACGCCCACCTCGTGGAGCGCCTTCTTCGCCGTGTCCCACAGGTCGAGCGAGATGAGGTTGTTCCCCAGCGCGCGCCCGAGCAGGTACTCGGCCGACAGGTAGTACGCCCGCTTGACGTCGTGCTTCGCGTAGCGCCGCTGCGACTCGACCCACGAGCGCGCCAGCCGATCTCTCACGGTGATCGCCAGGGCGTGGTACCGGTCGAAGGCGCTCGACTGATCGAAGCTCTTCCCTCGCGTGTACTCGACGTGGTCGACGAACGAGTTCCGAATGGCCGACACCGAGGTGGCGGCCCGGTCTTGCTGCGGCGGCGAATCGAAGTTCATGGCTGGCCCCTCTACCGCAGCGCCGCCACGCCGGGTGCGCTCCTCGGTCCAGAAGCCTCCTCGAACATTTTCGATTCGATGCATAAGCAGCGGCGATGGGCCAACGGCCAGTGCGCTGGACGATGACGGCGGCGCGGCTGCAGCGCCCGGCGCGCTGACCCGGCCACCAGCGAATCGGCGTGCCGCTCTGGCCGTCACCGCGGAGTCCCAGGCCCGTCGGCGCTCCCCGGCTCCGATCCCGTCTGGGGGCTCACCTCGGCTGCGCCGGGCCCCCCGCGCTCGGGCGGAACCGAGTCCAGGCCGGGCTGGCCGACCCGTGTGGATCGCGCGCGTCGAGCTCGGCGCCGATGACCGTCAGCTCGTCGAGCAGCGCCGGGTCGTCGGCGCCCCGGCTCAGCAGCCCGTTCACCGCCTCGAGCCACGCGCGCAGCGAGAAGACCGGGTCTGGCGAGGTCCTCCAGGTCTGGCGTGCCAGACGCACCACCTGCTCCCACGAGAAGGCGTCGAGCGCCGTCGCCAGCTCGGCGAGCGCCGGGTCGTGTGGCCGCGTGTCGACGAGCGCGAGGAAGGCGGGCTCACGGCGCAGCCCGGCGAAGTCCGTCAGCGCCCGGGCGAGCGCCGCGAAGTCCTGGCCGGGCGTGGCGTTCGCCAGGGCGTCGCGCAGGGCCGCGAGCGCCTTTGCCGCTCGTCCACCGCGGGCGTGCAGGCGCGCGAGGGCGAAGTGCGTCTCGGCGTCCGACGGGTCGAGCGCCTTCGCCCGCGCCAGCACCTTGAAGGCCTCGACCGGGTTGCCAGTGCGTCGCTCGAGCGCCTCGGCGATGAGGCGCAGCCCGAGTGGAAGGCCCACGCCGAGCCGCTCGAGCAGCTCGGCTACCGCCAGCGCGTCGCCACGCCACGCCAGCTCGGACTCGAGGAGCCGCGACGCCAGCGTGGCGCGGACGTGCGATTGCCCCTTCATGGCGCGAAAGGCGCTCTTCAAGCCGGCCTCGGCACCGGTGCGCTGGCCCAGCTTGTACTCGGCGAGGGCGCACCACGCCCGCGCAAGCGGGGTCGGCTCGGAGGCGGCGACCCGGTACACGACCTGGTACTCCTTGCGGTACCACGCCTGCTCGACGGCCTCCTGGGCTGTGGGCGACATGCGCGGCGCGGCTCCTGGTGCTCAGAACACCTCGCGCGCGCGCTGGTAGTAGCGCTCGCGGTCGTCCATGCCGTTGTAGCCGCCGTTGATGCGGCGGGTGATCTCGCGGAAGTTGCCCTGGTCGGCCAGCGTGTTGAGCCCGCGCGTTTGCCAGTACCAGGTGGCGATGCGGAACGCGACGTCGGGGTCGGCGGCGCGCTCGGGGTTCCCCTCGAGGTCGATGCCGAGCGCCTCGCCGGCGGCGCGGTAGTTGGCCCGGCCGGTGAGCTGAATCGGCCCGCGCCCCTTGTAGCGGCGGCCGTCGCCGGGCTCGGTGTTGCCCAGGTCGCGGCGCCCTTCATAGTCAGCCCCCGAGGCGATCTCCTCCATGTAGCGGAGCTCGCCAGACTCGTGCGCGAGCTGCGCCAGGAAGGCGGAGCGCCGCGCCGGCGTGGTGATGCCGGCCTCGTTCATCGCCGCGTTGAGGTAGGGCAAGTAGCGCTGGGCCAGCTCTGGCGAGAGGTTCGGCATCACCCGGCGCAGCTCGTCGACGCTGATGCCGCTGGTGTCGCCGCGCGGAGCCTCGACCGGGTCGACCCCCTCGGGCCGGCTCGGCAGCGCCCGGGTCGGTGACGGCTCGTTCACCGCTCCTGGTGCCGACGGACGCGGAGAGGCGTACGAGTCGGGCAGCCGCAGCGTCGCCCCGGCGTAGATGAGGTCGGGGTTGCGAATGTCGTTGAGCTTCGCGAGCGCGCTGACGCTGGTGCCGAAGCGGGCCGCCAGCTGGCTCAGGGTGTCACCGGGGCGGATCAGGTAGGAGCGCATGAAGGATGTTCGTCAGCGGTGCCCCGGGAGCCTCGCGCGCGAGTGTCAGATGGCTTGACGTTTTCTCGCCGGGCGCGCAGCGGCGCGAGGGGCCGACGGGCGCTCCCCTGAAGGCGTGAGCGGAGCCTCGCGGGAGAGCGCAGGCTCAGCGGCTCCCGAAGGCCGTGGCGCCGGCGGGCTCGAGCTGGGCGCGAAGCGCGCGGGTGGCGACCTCGAAGGCGGGCAAGAGGCTCGCCGGGAGCGGGTCGGCCCTGGGGAAGTTCTGGCTCTGCGGGTTGACCCAGCGGCCGCCGCGCTTCATGCCGTAGTGCAGGTGCGGGCCCGTCGACAGGCCGGTGCTGCCCGACGCCCCGATGACGTGCTTCTGCGCCACGCGCTCGCCGACGTGCACGTGAATCTTCGACAGGTGCAGGTAGCAGGTCTCGAAGTGCATGGCGTGCTGCAGGCACACCATGTTGCCGCCGCCCTCGTCCCAGCCGGCCTTCGTCACCGTGCCGTCCGAGGCGGCCCAGACGGGCGTGCCGGTGGGCGTGCCGTAGTCGACGCCGTTGTGCTGGCCGAACTGGTTGATGATGGGGTGGAAGCGGCCGCCGAAGCCCGAGGTGACGGGCGCGAACTTCAGCGGAGACTTGAGGAACGTCTTGCGAGCGCTCGTGCCGTCCTCGGCGAAGTACGACGTGGTGCCGTCGGGAAGGGTGAAGCGGAACGTCTTCTTCGTGCCGACGCTCGCGCCGGCGTACGACGCGGCCAGCACCTGGCCGTAGTCGATGACGCGGCCCTTCGAGACGACCTTCTCGACGACGGCGCGCATGCGGTCGCCCTTCTGCACGTCACGGTAGAAGTCGATATCCCAAGCGAAGACGTCCGAGAGGGTGACGGCGATGCCCGGCCGCTCCCCGGCGGCGACGGCAGCGTCCCACACTGACGACTCGACGACGAGCTCGACGACGTCGACCCGGCGCTCGCGCTCCGCCTCACGCCGGCGTCCGGCGTAGCGACCGCCCTCGCGACGCACCTGCCACTCGGTGAGCGCGCTGCGGCGGTAGTCGAGCAGCGAGAGCTGGCCTTCGTGAAACACGAGGCGCAGCTGATCACCCGGCCGGGCCCGCTTGAAGTCGAACCCGGCGTCGGCCAGCGCGCCCTGCACCCCCGACACCGTGTCCCCGTCGAGGCCAGCGGCCTCGAGCGCCCGGGCGATCGTCTGGTTTCGCTCGAGTCGTCGGTTCTTCACCTGGGCCGGGGTCGCCAGCACCGTGGCGCTCACGCTGACGATGGCGACGAGGGCCCACACGCGCGACGGACCCTAGCCGACGCGCCGCCGAATCTCGACCGCGCTCGAGGCCGCGGCGGCGCCGAGCGCTGGTGGCGGGCACGGGGCCCGGCCGGCGGGCCGGCGCGACGCCCAGCGCGCTCTGCCGAGCCTCGGGTCCCTCGGCGTCTCCGCGGGCAGGTGTGGGCACGGCGTGGCCCGTGCGCCCGGCTCCGTCGCAACCGCCGGACGGGGGCGGGCTCGGAGGCGACGTGGCGCCCATGGCCTCCTGGGCGAAGCGGCTCAACAGGCGAAGCGGCTCGTCTTGACAGGCCCGCGGCCGCTGTCGAGGATGCCACGCGTCCGGGCGAGCGCGGAAGGCGCGCGGCGGGCGCTGGAAAGGACTCGACGGGCGGGCGCACGGCATGAATCGGCTCCTCGTCGTCCTCGCGCTCTCGGGCTGCCGGCTGCACACGCTCCAGGACGGCGCCTACGACG
>JADCJJ010000625.1 GCA_020247085.1 Myxococcaceae bacterium
CGACGACGGTGACCGCCTGAAAGCGTCCCAGGCCGCGCTCTCGCAAGAACTGCCGGGCGGCTGCAGGCTCGCTCACTCCCGCCCGCTCGAGCTCGGCCCGCCACTGGGCCAGGTCCTTGCCAGACTTCGCCTTCAGGTTGGCCACGATGGCCTCGCCCATCGCCTTCGGTCCCAGCGCCATGGCTTGCCTCCTCGATGAGAATCGACGGTAGCCGGTCAGGTGATTCAGCGGTGGAGCGTTCGCGACAAGTGCCGGCTCAGGGTGCACGCCCAGCTCGAGGAAGCCTCCTGATTTCGATTCGCTTGGCCTCGTTGTTCGCGATGCGCTCCATCGGCAGGGAAGCGTCGCGGCGCCCGACTGCTGGAGCCCACCAAGGCCTTCGACCCGAGGAAGACGCCGAAGCCGTTGCACGTGGGGGGGGGCCAGCCGTCCTCGAGAATCCAGCCCGAGGGAGGCATCTTCGTGTCGGTGTTCCGCTTCGGCGGTGAGGGTGCCGCAGAAGGGCTTGAGCTTCGCTTCGAGGTCCTCACTGGCCTTCGTGGCCGCGTGCGGAGACACCGCGCACGAGAGGTTGCGGTACAGCTCGATGGAGCCGTCGTGCGCGGCGGGCAGGCCGGGCACGAGAACCTCGAGGCCCGTGCCGTCGGTAGCCATCCACGCCGACGCCAGGAACTGTTGCCAGTGCAGCCTGTCGATGGGCGCCAGGAAGTCGGCTGCGCGCTCGATGAAGGACACCAGGGTGCCCATCGCCATGGGAATTCCGCGTGCCTTCAAGTCGCAGCGCGTCCTGTCGCGCGGCGTCAGCAGGGTACACTTCGTCATCACAGCCAGGCCAGCAACTCGCCCGTCAGCTTCGAGCGCGCGTACGGCGCAGGCAGCGAGCGCGGCGTCGTCCGCCCACCGCACTCGCGACAGCGACGGGTGACGCGCGCGACGACACGGCGACGCTGGTGCGCTTTGGTGACGTCCAGCTTCTCTTCCTCGACGACGTCGGCGGCGGCGAGCGTGGTGCTGCCTTCAGTGCGCGCGCTCGTCGGGCTCGAGGCGGTACGCGTCGACGGGAAGGTGCTTCGGGAGCGCCGTGCGCCCCGTCGGTGGCGGGCGCGGCTTCTTCTCTTTCGTCTTCGCCGGCAGCTCCGGCGACTTCGGCTTGCGCTGCTCGCGTTGCGCCCCTGCCAGCCATTCGGCCACGCGCTCCTTCGGTCGCGCAACGCCCTCGACGAGATGCGCGACCTGTGCCCGCAGGGAGAGGACCCCCAATTATCGACGGACGGCCGGGGTGGGCGCAGCGGCCGAACGTCAAGCGCGTCGGCCAGTTCTCACGTCGCGAGACTCACGGCGGGGCCCCAGCTTCGCGCGCAGGCGCCTCCGCCTTCTGCGGGAGCGCCAGCGGCAGCGTGCGCAGGCGCTGCTTCGTCAACGCGAAGACGGCGTTCGCCACCGCCGGCGCCATCACCGGTACGCCGGGCTCTCCGATGCCAGACGGCGGCCCGTCGCCCGCCAGCACGTGCGCCTCGAGGCGTGGCGACGCGTCGAAGCGCAGCAGCGGGTAGTCGTGGAAGTTCGACTGCTGCACCCGGCCCTTCTGGAGCGTCACCTGCTGCAGCAGCGCCGCCGACAGCCCGAAGATGGCGCCCCCCTCGAGCTGCGCGCGCACCACGTCGGGGTTCACCACCAGCCCGCAGTCGGCGGCCATCACCGCCCGGAGCACCCGAATGACGCTTCCCTCGACGCTCACCTCGACGACGCACGCCACCACCGTGCCGAAGCTCTCGTGCACCGCCACGCCCCGCGCCCGACCCTCGGGCGGCGGCGTCGCCCAGCCGCTGGCCTCGACGACGCGCTCCAGCACCGCGAGGTGCCGCGGCCGACCCTTCAGCAGCTCCCGCCGCAGCGCCACCGGGTCTCGCCCCAGCGCGGCGGCGCACTCGTCGACGAAGCTCTCGGTGGCGAAGGCGGTGTGCGAGTGCCCCACGGAGCGCCAGAAGCCGACTGGCACCATCGGCTCGTGGCGCGTGACGTCGACGGCGAGGTTCGGCACCGCGTACGCCACCGTGTCGGCCCCCTCGAAGGCGTAGGGGTCGCGGCCCGCGACGACCTGCTTCACCAGCCCGGCCATGCGGTCCTTCATCGGCGCCGGCGCGCCCGGGGCGATGGCCCCGAGGAAGCCGTCGACCGACTGGAGCAGCACCGACTGCGTGCAGACGTGGTGACGCCAGGCCGTCACCGCGCCGCCGTCGAGGGCCGCGGCGAGGGTGTGCGTCGCCGCCGGCCGATAGGGCGAGTGGCGCAGGTCGTCCTCACGGCTCCACACCACCTTCACCGGCGCGCCGACGGCCTTCGACACCTCGACGGCCTCGGCGACGAAGTCCTGGCTGATGCGGCGCCCGAAGCCGCCGCCGACGAGCGTCTGGTGCACCACGACCTGCTCGACGGGGAGCCCGGTGATGCGGGCGGCCACCTCGCGCGCCATCGCCGGCCCCTGCGTCGGGGCCCACACCTCGCAGCGCTCGGCGGTGACGTGGGCGGTAGCGTTCTGCGGCTCGAGGGGCGCGTGCGCGAGGAAGGGCGCGAAGTACTCGGCAGTGAGGGTGGTGCCCGCGGCCTGCAGCACGGCGTCGGCCCGGCCGTCGTCGCGCACCCGCGTCGTCTTCGACGGGTCCTTCATCGACGCGCGGTGGGTGTCACGGAGCGCCGGCGAGTCGAAGCCGGCGAGCGGGCCCTCGTCCCACTCGAGCGCGACGGCGCCCAGGGCCTCGCGCGCGTGCCAGTACGTCTGCGCGACGACCGCCACACCCTGGGGCACGCGGACGACGTGCGTCACGCCGGGACGGGCCCGGGCCGCGGCGTCGTCGACGGACTTCAGCGTGCCCCCCGGCACGGGGCAGCGCGCGAGCACGGCCACCAGCAGGCCAGGCACCTGCACGTCGAGGCCGAAGACGGCGCTGCCGTCGGTCTTCGGCGCGGCGTCGACCCGCGGGAGCGGCGTGCCGATGACGGTGAAGGCCTCGCGGGGCTTGAGGCGGGGCGTACGAATGGTGACGCCCGCGGCGTCGGACACGAGCTCACCGTAGCGGGCGGAGCGGCTCGACGCCGCGTGGCTGACGACGCCGAGCTTCGCGGTGACCTCGTCACGGGGCACGCCCCACCGCCGGGCGGCGGCCTCCTTGAGCAGCTCGCGGGCCGTGGCGCCCGCCTGCCGCAGCGGCTCGAAGCTGGTCGCGGTGCTGGTCGAGCCGCCCGTCAGCTGGAACTGGAACGCAGGGTTGTCGTGGGCCGTGTCGGCGCCGGCGAGCTCAAGCACCAGCCCCGCCGGGTCGACCTCGAGCTCCTCGGCCAGCAGCATGGCGGTGGCGGTGGCCGTGCCCTGGCCCATCTCGACCCGCGAGACGACGACGCGAATCGGCCCCTCGGCGGGCACGCGCACCCAGGCGTTCGGGGCGAACAGCGCCGCGGTGCCCGCGCCGCGCTCGACGGTGGACCAGACGGCGACGGCGAGGCCACCGCCGACGGCGAGGCCGGTCTTGACGAGGGCGCGCCGGCTGAGCCTCATCGGCCGCCCACCGGGGCGCACGCGATGCCTCGTCGAGGAAGGGCTGGGAAGGAGCGCATCACCACCCCCGGCGAGTACTCGAAGGCGCGCGACTCTGCCACCTCCAGGGCCCCGGCCCCTCGCCTGCCGGGCCGTGCGACACTCGGTCGCGATGGAGCTCGTCGTCACCGCGGCCACGGGCGGAGCACCCGCCGCGGCGGCCGTGAGCGCTCGCCCTGCGGGGTGGCCTTCGGCTCGACCGGGTGCTCGCGGCGCTGCCGCCCATCGCCCGAGACCGCGCCGAGGCCGACGCGGCGCGCGCCGAGCCCCCCCACCGTGATGCGCCTGCTGCGCCGGGCCGACGACGCCGCGCCGGCTCCGTGAGGCGCCCGCCCCGGCGACCGTCGCGCCGTCACCGCCTGACGGCCCGCGCCGCCGGCCGCGCGTGGAGCAGCGCCTCGAGCCTGGCGTCGACGCACGTCGGCCCCGAGGTGGCGCGCCAGTCGGTCGGCAGCGCCTCGATGCCGCGGTGACTCAGCAGCCGCCGCAGCACCGGGTCGGGCGCGCCCTCGAGCCACAGGTGCCTCGGCCCGCGGCCTCGCCAGGCGCGGGCCGCCGCGAGCGACTCGTCGCCGGCGCGGAAGTGCACGAGCCACCGCTCGCGCCAGGCGGCCTCGTGCTCCGCGGCGATGGTGCCCAGCCAGCGCAGCAGGTTGAGGTCGCGCATCGACAGGCCGACGAAGACGCAGCGCGACGTGCTGAGCGCGGCCAGCACCATCTGGTTGGCGAAGCTGGCGGGCGTGGCCGTCATCCGCCAGTAGTCCAGGTCGCGGAAGACGAGGGCGTTGGGCGCATCGAGGCTGGGGCGGCGGCCCGCGCGGTTGGGCGTGGCGTAGGTGGCCGTGCCCGCCCGGCCCTCGGCGGGGTGGCAGAGCAGCCCGTGCGCGTGAACGATGGGCACCTTCCGCTGTGAGAGCAGCTCGCCCCCGGCGTCCGCCTCGAGCGAGAGCGCGTCGACGCCGGCGGTGGGCTGCGAGACCACCCGGAACCGGCGCCGGAAGCCTTCGGGCCCCAGCTGCCGCGCGAGCGCGTACTCGAGCCAGTCGTCGGCGTTGAAGGTGACGACCCGCTGGACGACGGTGTTGTCGTCGCGCGTCAGCCAGCGAACGAGGCTGCCGAGGGTGGCCGGCGGGGCCGCGGCGCGGCGCGGGCCCACCCTCGCCCTCGCGAAGGGGTGCTCGCGGTTCGCGTAGAGCGCCTCGCGCATCAGCTCGACCCACCGGCCCTCGATGGCGGCCTCGAGCGCCGTCATCCTCCACCCGACGGGCATCGCCGCGGACACCGTGGCGTCGGGCGGCGGCGCCTGGAGCAAGCGCTCCCGCAGCTGCCGCCACGCCAGCTCGAGGCGGGCCTGGTTCTGGTTGGGAGCGCCGCTGGCTGCTGCCCCGGGCTCGACGCCACAGGCCCGCTCCACGTCCTCGGTGAAGGCGTTCCAGTCGGGCGCGAGCCCGTGGCTCACGCCCGCGCCGAGGACGAGCGTCACCGCGGCCGCAGACTCGTGCGCTGCCATGCCTCCTTCGCTGCTGCGCCTGCGCGGCATCGCCCGCCTCCTCGTCGTGCGGGGCCTGGAGCGGCCGCCAGCGCGCGCGTCATACCGGGTGCGGCGCCCGGCGCCAGCGTCGGTGCGAGACGGGCGCGCTCACCGGGGCGCCGGCGCCACGCCCAGCTCCCGCGCGAGCCGCTCCACGTCCAGCACCACCACGTTCAACGAGAGGTCGGCGCCACGGGTCTCGCCGACCAGGCGCCCGCCGGCCTCACACACGGGCGTCGTCGAGAGCCCCGGCATCGCGAAGCCGCGTCCAGCGTCGAGCCGCCCACCGGTCTCGAGCAGCGCCGCGCGGTCACCCACCTGCAACACCTCGAGGCCGGCCGCCTCGACGGCCGCGAGCGAGAAGCGTGGGAAGGCCTCGAACCCCGCCGGCTGCGTAAAGTCGGGGCTCCCCCACCGCGGGACCCGCAGCGAGCGCAGCCGCGCGGTGGCGCCGAGGTGCTCGGCCACCGTCACCGCGAAGTCGTCGCCAGCGGGCGCCACCCACTCGAGGCGGGGGAGCGCGCTCAGGCCGCGCCAGGGCACTTCGACTGCACCCGGGGGCTTCTCCGGCAGGGGCACCTCGAGCACCTCTCCGCGCTCGACGCCGACGCGCACCCACCGTTTCTCGCCTCCCGTCGTGACGGTGACGAAGCCGAAGAAGCGCGCCGAGGCGAGCGGCGGCGGCGACGCCTCGAGTTGCGCGCCGTCGATGGGCGTCTCGACGACCGCCGGGTCGTCGAAGCGACGGAGCGACGCGACGAGGCCGGTGGCCCTTCGAATCACCGCCAGCACCCGCGCGCCGCCCGGCGCCACCGCCACCCAGGGGGCCTCTTCACCGGCCGCCAGGCCCAGGGCCACCGCGCTGACGGTCCCGTCGGGGTTCCAGCGGCTCGCGCCCGCGGCCCCGTCCTCGCGCACGCACGCGCCCGACGGCACCAGCCGGCAGGGCGCGCGCCCCACCGGCGTCACGCGGCCGCCCACGCCGTACACCCACGTGCTGAGGGCAACACCACCGTCCTCGGGGGAGCGCAGGCCCGCGCTGGCGACGAAGGCGGAGTCGCTCACGCTCGCGAAGGGGCCCCACGCGTCCGTCCCCTCAGGCAGCGGCACCTCGCGGCCCGTGTCCGCCCAGCGCAGCGCCAGCACCTCGTCGAAGGCGCGGCCCGGGCCCGGCGGGCGGGAAACCACCTCGATGACGGGGACACTCGCGCGCACCTCGCCGGTGCGGACGTCGAGGCGGGCCGAGCCGCTCCGGTCGCTCGTACGCACCGCCGAGGCGTCGCACGCCACGGAGCGCCACGGCGTGGTGGCCGGGCCGAGCACCTCGGGCAGCCCCAGGCCGCGCAGGTGACTCCAGCGCGCGTCGAGGCGCATCGACGAGAGGGCGCGTACGCCGAGCGGCCGGAACAGGCCGTCGACGTCATGCACGGCCTCGAGCAGCCCCTGGCCCTGCAGGTCGTGCGCCGCGAGGACCCAGCGCCCCGGCGCGAGCCCCTGCACCGCGAAGCACCCGTCGGCCGACGTCCGCGCCTCGCGCTGGGCCACGCCGTCTCGAACCAGGAACACCGGCACGTCTCCGGCTGGAGCGCCACGCTCAGTGACGAGGCACCCACGGAGCACCTCGTCGAGGGCCTCGACGCCCTGGTGGCACCCGCAGGCCACGAGCACGCCCACCCACGCTGCGCGCCTCACGGGGCCTCCCCGGGCGCGCGCACGCGCACCCACGCCGGGCCCAGGGGCGTGGGCACCCACCCCAGCATCCACCCGTCGCGGACGTCGAAGGGCACGACCCCCGGAATGCGGAACGGGCTCGGGCGTGGCGCGAGGCTCGAGAGCGCGTCGATGACGTCGACGCGACGCCGCACGCCGTCGGAGGCCGAGCGCACCGCGAACCGGCCGGCTGCCCTGAGCGAGGTGTTGCCCCCGAGGGGGAGGGCCTCGACACCCGCGGCACTCCCGCGAAGCAGCCGCAGGGCGGAGCCTTCGGACACGGTGAGCCACCAGCCAGCCGGCGCCACGCAGGCCGCCTGGATCGCGCTGTGTCGGCCGAGGGGCGTCGCGACGTCTTCCGCCGTCAGCCCACGGGCGGTGGCGCGAATCACCCGCAGCCCGCCCTCCTGGAGCGTGACGACCGCGGCGCCGGGCACCCCCGCGCACCCGCGCCCGATGCGCGGAAACAACTTCGACACCTCAGCGCCGAGGGCCTCGCTCGCACCCGGCAGCCCCTCGACGCGAGCGGCGAGCGTCACCCGGTCGAAGCGAACGAGGACGACGCGCCCCGAGGGCTCGACGCCCAGCGCGCCGATGGTGCCGTCTTCGGCGAAGCGTTGCCTGAGCAGGAACGACTCGGACAGCTCGACGGCCGGCCCGTGCTGGAACGCGCTGCCGTCGAGGCGGTCGAGGCGCAGGCGACCCGGCGCGGGCGTGAGCCGGAACACCGCGTCCCCTTCGGCGAACAGCTCGCCCTCGGCGGCGTCTGCCAGCGCTCGCGGCCCCGCGGCGCCGACCTCGAACCACCGCTGACGCCCCGCCTCGCGCAGGAGCACCCCCCGCGCGGGGAGCACCACGGCCTCGGCCCCCGCCGGCACCGGCACCTCGAGCAGGGTCTGGCCGCTCGGCAGCTCGAGCCACGTCAGGTGCTCGATGGGGCTCGTCGTGACACCCTGCGCGCCCACCTGCGTCAGGCCGCCACGCTGCACGGCGAGCACCCAGCGGCCGTCGACCAGCCGCTCGGTGAAGAAGAAGAGGGGCGGCCCCCCGCCCGGCACGATCCGAAGGCCCGCGGCGTCGACCACCGTCTGCGAGAAGTCGACCAAGACGCCCGCGACCTCGCGCAGCACCTCGGCGCGCCCGTCATCGCCGATGACGAGCACCTCGACGCTCGCGGGGCGCTGACGCAGGGCCACGAGGGGCTGGCCCGGCGGACCTCCGCTCAACGGCATCAGCGAGGCGTCGTCGGCCATGAACTGCTCGTCGAACCCGACGTCACGCAGCCACCGCACGTCGGCGTGCGACGACACCGCGTGCAGCTCGAGGTCGAAGGCGTCACTCACGGCGCCGGCGTTGACGGCGATGGTCGGCCGCCACACGCCGAGGTCGCCGTCCCCGGGCGCGAGCCCGAAGATCGCCACCGTCCCGAGCCACGGCTCGACATCGAGCCGGAAGCGGCCCGCCGCGTCCGTCCGCGCCTCGGCGACGGGCCGGCGGTCGTGCACGGCGAAGACAGAGACCCCCGCGCGCGGCTGCCGCTGGGCGTCGATGACGCGCCCGACGACCGACGAGGTGGGGTGACACGCCGCCCCCGC
>JADCJJ010000626.1 GCA_020247085.1 Myxococcaceae bacterium
GATGCTCACCACATGCTGGGAGCAGTTTCTGCTGGCGTTCGAATTTCTCACCGCGCCCAGGGCCTCGGAAGGTCCTGCGCCATCCAGCCAGTCATCCGCGGACACGATGGCTGCGGCCTCTTCTTCAACGGGCTGCTAGCGAGCAGAGTCGCCTTCGATACACCAAGAACGTAGCGATCTCGGAACAAGAGTTTCTGTCCCAGGGGAGGATCACTGGGGCCGACGTGTTGCCGATTACTGATGACTTGGTTCGAGAGGCGAATCAGCGCTCGCTCGAGGCGAACAGGCGGATCATTCAGTTGGGTCAGGACTGGAGAAGGCAGGATTGGACGGCAGTTACATACGATTGGGTGAAATGACGTTCAGATGGAGCATGCAGTGAGCTGGGTCGTTCGTCCCCGTTCGTCCGTTCGGTCCGAACGCCCGGACGACGGGCTGGGTCGAGCCTGTTGACGACGATGCCCGTCACGGCACGGTGACGTCGAACACGAAGTCCTCACAGACCTCGGGTGTCGAGCACACCACCAGCCGATATCGGGTCCCGCCCGGGAGGGTCGGCCGAAGCCCCGCCGTCCCGCCTGCTGGGCCGATGACCGTCTCGCCCGCCGGCAGCTCGCCCCTCCACACCACGCCGGCCTCGGAGCCCTCCTCTCGCAGCGTCGCCTCGCCCGGCTCCGTGCGCCGCACGATGATTCGCAAGACCTCGTCAGGACGGAGCGCCATCGGGCTCTCGACGGCGCGGGCGGCCTTTGAGCCCGGGTCCTGTGCCGCGAACAGGACGGAGGTCGCGCCGCCGCGACCCTTCTCGCGGCCCCCGTCCTGTCTCACCACCAGCACGCCGAAGAGCCCGGCGACCAGCACGGCAGCGACTGCAAACGCCAGGCGGAACCGGGGAGCGCGGGGCGCCGCGGCCGGGGAGCGACGACGGAGCGCGTGCTCGAGCAGCTGCGCGCTCTCCTCTGGGCTGAGCGTCTGCTGGCCATTGCCGAGCGCTTCGGCCACCGCCAGCGCTGACACTTCGGGCGAGTCCGTCAACGCGTCTCGCAGCTGCGCGCGTTGTCCTTCGTCGAGCGGCCCCTTCGCGGCGGCGGCCATGAGCGAATCAAGTGACATCGGCAGGCTCCTGGTGGGCAAGGGCGGAGAGCAGCTCGACCTTGAGGCGGTCTCGAAAGCGCTTGAGGACGACGGTGACGGTGCCGTGCGGCATGCCCAGCCGCTCGGCGATGTCGCGCGTCTTCTCGCCACGGCCGTAGTGCGCGGTCACCACCGCGCGGTGGCTCTCGTTCTCGACCGACTGGACGGCGCTCTCGACCCGGCGAAGCCAGTACTCACGCTCCGCGGCGTCCTCTGGCGGTTCATCCGCCAACAGGAGCGAGAGGTTGGTGACGGCGCGCTCCGCCTGTGCCGACCGCTGCCCGAAGCGGAGGCACCGGTTGCGGGCGATGACGAACAGCCAGCCCTGGAACCGCGAGAGGTCCTCGAGCTGATGCAGCTTCTCGACGGCGAGGGCGAAGATGTCTTGCGTGAGGTCCAAGGCCTCGGCGCGACGCCCGCCCGTGCAGGTGAGGCAGTAGGACGTCACCGCCGGCTGGAAGTGCTTGAAGAGCACGGCCCACGCCCGCGCGTCTCCACGCTTGGCCGCCTTCACGAACTCGAGCCCGGGGCCCGTCGCCGCCTCATCCACGCCTGAAGGATGCTCCAGCGCGCGCTTGATGACATCGTGATGTAATCAAATTCGCGAGGGCCGCTCCTTGGCAGGCATGAAAGCTCGTTTCAGCGCCTGGCTCTGCGTCCTTCTGGGGTGTTCGCCCGTGCCCACGGGGTTTACCGACTTCGTCGAAAGCACTGCAGCGACGACCGTCCGCCTCCGGATGGTGGACGGCACCAGCCCGGCCAGCGGCCTGCCCGTCATGGTGCTCGACCCGGCGTCGAGGGTGATGGCGCGAGGGGTGACGGGGCCAGATGGCGTCGTCGAGTTGACCCTCCCGATGGCCGGACAGGGCTGGCTGGTCGTCAATGACCGCCGCGGCCGGGGAACCCTGGTGCGGCTCGCCGTACAACCGGGCGGCGTCAACGACGTGGGAGAACGGCCGCTCCGCGAGCTGACGGACTTCCCCGAGCTCGCCACCTTGCGCGGCGTCGGCTTCGAGGAGCGCCTCACGGACGACCCCACCCGCACCGTCTCGACCTTCGTGCTGGCCGACGAGGGGCGGTTCGCGGTCGCGCTCCTGACCCCCGTTCTCAACGGCGCGTCCATGCAGGTCGTCGCCGTCGAGCGCGCGTCCGGGGCGAGCCGGGTCCTCCGGGAGCAGGCGGAAATGCGGAACCTGATGGCGCCTGGCCGCGGCGACTGGCTCGTGTGGGCGGAGGGTCAGGCGGGTCAGACGACGGTGGTGTTCGACTTGAAGGCCTCACGGGAGGTCGCGCGCTTCGACACGCCGTCCAGGCTCACACCAGGCGGTGGCTGGCGCTTCGAGAGCGCGCTGTCGGTGCTCTTCATCGATGGCACCTCGGGCTTCAGCGACAGCGACCCGTCGCCAGTGGGCGTCATCGTCGACGCCAGGGGGACTGTCACCCAGGTTCCCTTGTTCGCCTCGACTGGAGAGACCTGGAGCACGCTCGGCCCGAACTCACTCTGGGTCACCAACTGGACCTCACGCCGCTTCGTCTTCTTCGATGCGCGCACCTTTGCGCGAGGGGTCGAGCAGCCCTTCGCGTTGGCGATGACTGCGACCGACGAATGTGCGTTCGTCAACGATCGGCGGCGAGAGGGAAACATGCTGACCGTTCGTGCGCCTGACGGCAGTTCTCGTGATCTCGCCAGTGCACGAGGCACCAACTGGCTCTCGATGGGCACCGCGCACGACGGCCGCCGCCTCTTCCGGAGCCTGCCGTTCGGTGGTGCTCCAACGACCTTCGCCATCGCCACCTGCGAAGGAGCGCAGACGTTCGAGCTGCCCGAGTCGCAGTGCAGCTCGCTCTGTACGCTCGACGCGACGGTCGCGGACCAATGGCGCTTGTTGAACACCGATAACGAGTCGCAGCTCCTCACCGTGTGGGCGTGGCCGCTCCGGGAGGGCGCGATGCCACTCTTCCGCAGCACGTCGGGGGCGGGGTACGCGAACTACGAGGGCGGGGCAATTCCGCTCGTCACCGCAGCACCCGCGAGCGACCCGACGCCGCAGCTCTGGCTCGGTCTTCCTGGAGACGGGGTGGCGCGTACCTGGTTCCGCACCCCAAGGCCCGTCTGGCGTCGACCGGCCGATGGCCGTCGCGTCGTCTACACGATGCGCGACCCGCTCACCGAGGTGGTGCAGCTGTTCCAGGTCGAGGTGGCGCCGTGAGGACGGCCCTGGTCGCGTGTCTCGTCCTGCTGTCCTGTGGTCGTGGCACGGTGCCGACGTTCGTCGACTACCAGGAACCGACCGGGACCCGGATCCGCGGCGAACTCCGGACGCCGGACGACCGGGCACCACGGGGTGGGCGGCTCCTGCTGCGGGACTCGTCGGGCCAGACCATCGCTCGGGCCGACGCCGACGAGCAGGGCCGGTTCTCGTTCCCCACACCAGCGAGTGGCCCGTCGAGCTGGCTCGCAGTGGATGACGATGGCAACGCCGCGCGCGGCGCCGTGGTGGCTCAGCCGCAGGGTGACAATGAGCTTGGCCGAGTGTGGTTGAGCGCGTCGGTTGCCGCGCCGTGGCTCGTCTCGGAGCGGGGCCTCGGCTTCGAGGAACGGTTGACGGAGGTCCAGGGTGGCGTGAGCGGCGGGTTGGAGCTCTCAGGCGACCGCGCCTGGGTCATCGCTCAGGACCGGCTCAACGGCGTTCACCTCACGGCTGGCGACGTTCTCGCGCAGGCGTCCGAGCTGCCCTGGGCGCCGTCGTACTGGCGGGGACTCGTGAGCCCGAGTCGCTCCCCGACGGCCTTCGGAGACCGTCGCGCGAGCGGGCGTTCGTGTCCGGTGCTCCTCGTGCATCTCTCGACGACGACGCTCGTGGTCTGGGACCCGGCTCGGGCGGTGGAGTTGCAGCGCTTCGAGTTCCCGAACATGAGCGGCTTCGTCGACAACGCCAGCAGAGACGGGCTGGTGTTCTTCGGGTGCGATGAGCACGGGGCCACGCTCATCCGCTCCGTGAAGCCCCCCCATGACGGCCGCGAGCTCTCCGTCGAGCAGTACAAGGGCGGTCAAGCGCGTCGGGTGGCCAGCCTCGAGCTCGACCCCGGCGAGTGGGTGCTCGACGTCGGGCCCGACGTGACGCTCCTCTCGAGATTCGACGGCACCACGCGGGTGATGCGGCTGTGGTGGCCCGGGGAGAATCGCCAACGAGCGGTGCCCGCGTTCAACTTCATCCGGGTGGGTGTCGACGCCACCGGGAACACGCTCTGGCGCTCCGGTGGCGGCAACGCTTCACTCGTCGACTCCGTCACAGGCGAGAGTGTCTCGTTGGGTGACGTCGACCTGACGCCGTCGCCCAACCGGCGCTGGCTGTTGGGCACCCGACGGAAGGGCGAGCTGCGGCCGTTTGGCGACGGGAACGCGATGGCGTTCTTCACGACGGGTCTGGACCTGACGCGTGTGAACCTCGCCAGCCGAACCGTCGAGCGTCTTTCCCTGCCGACGGCCATCGCGCAGTCGCTGGCGCGCGGCGTGCTGAACTTCGACGGCGTGGCGTTCTTTCCGTTCGATGACGGCGCGGTGCTGGTGGTGGTGCAGACCGACGACGGAGCGTGGCTGTGCGACCCCGTCGCTGGCACGGCCGTCAGCTTTGCGCCGGAGCGACCACGCGGGCCTCAGCGGGTCGAGGTGGTGCGCACGCGGGAGCACGTCGTCATCGTCGAGCGCCTCAGTCAGCCCGGGTCCACCGACTCGTCGGAGAGCGTGACCCTGCACGTCGGCCGCCTCGGCGAGCCGCTCCGCCGCCGCACGTTGATCGCCGCCACCACTGAGACAGTCCGCGTCACCGACACGCACGTGGTCATGACGCGGCGCGCCCCCTTGACGGGGGTGATGCAGCTCTCGAGACTGGCGCTCGACCCGCCGTGAGCTCCGACCGCGCCCTCAGCCTGGTGTTGGTCGTGCTGCTGGCTGGCTGCGCGACGATCCGCGAAAAGGGAACACGCTGGGTGCCCGAGGAGGCGCCCCGGGCCTCCTCGTCGCAGCCCCGCAAGCTGGCGCTGGTCGTGGGCGTCAACCGCTTCGAGGACCCGCGCTTCACCGACCTACGCTTCGCCGAGCGTGACGCTGAGGCGTTCGCCGCGTCGCTCGAGGGCTTCTCGCGCGTGGTGTTGCTCACCGGCGAGCAGACGCGACGGCCGGTCGAGCTCGACGCCCTCTCCACGCTGCTGAACGAGGCGCGCGCACCAGAAGACACCGTGGTCGTCTACTTCTCCGCGCACGGCTCACTCGCGCAGCGTCCGGGCGCCGGGCTCGAGCGCGTCGTCGTCACGCGCGACGCGCGCATGGACGTGCTGCTGCAGACCGGCCTCGCGGTCGACGAACTCAAGGCCCTGCTCGAGAAGTCCGCGGCGAAGCGCCGCCTGCTGGTCCTCGCGCTGTGTCACTCTGGGAAGGGCAAGTCGCAGCTGTCGGACCCGCTCGCGAACGCGCTGCGCCAGCAGAAGGGCCCGCCGCCATCGCTCGAGGCCGTCTCCGAGGCGACCGTCGTGCTCACGGCGTGTGCGTTCGGAGAGACGGCGCGTGAGAGCGACGCGCTCGCGCATGACGTCTACACCCACTTCCTGCTGGAGGGCTTCCGGCAGGGAGACCTCGACCAGGACGGCGCCATCACCGCCACGGAGGCGCACGACTACGCGCGGGGCCGCACCTACGAGTTCACCGAGGGCCAGCAGCGGCCGACCTCCGAGAGCGAGATTCTCGGCGTCGACCCCATCGTCCTGCGGGGGGCCCGCGCCCGTTCGGGCCGGCCCGTCGTCTTCAGCCACGCGCGCTCGGCGGAGGGCCTGCGGGTGTTGCTCGAAGGGCGCGACAAGGGCGCGCTCCCAGGCAGCATCGCGGTCGAGCCTGGCACTCACGAGTTCTCCGTCGTCGACGGCAGCACCTCGCGGGTCCTCGCGACGGCCCGCCGCACCTTCGAAGACGGCGAGCGCGTGAGCCTGACAGAGCTGCTGCCACGCCCCGTGTCGGTCGAGGTCGGCGCTGGCGTGCAGGTCGTCGCGCCGCTGTCGGGGCCGTTTCGTCAGAACGTGGTGCCCGTGCTGTTCGGCGCGGCGGCGCGGGTGATGGGCCGGCGGCTGGGGCTGCAGTGGCTCGCGCTGGAGGGTGAGGTCGGGTGGGGCACCGGCGCGGGAGAGACCCCTGGCATCGGTGTGTCGCTCCGCACCCGGACCCATCAGCTCGCGCTGCTCGCAGGGCTGGGGCCCACCGTCTCGCTCGGTGGCTGGCGCCTCGACCTGCTCGCGACTGGCGGCCTGTCGGTGTTCTTTCGGGAGGTGATGAGCACCGGCTTCGTCGCCTCCGATGGGGCAGCTGCGCCGTCAGTGGGAGGACGGCTCCGGGTGGGCTGGTCGACGAGCTGGTTGGGCGTGGCGATGACCGCCGACATGCGGGTGCTGCCGGTCACGGTCGGCGCGACCTCGTCGTGGCAACCGCTCCTGGGAGTGGCGGTCGAGGTGAGCTGGAGCCCGCAGCGCTGAGTGCGATGCTCGGCGGTCCTGCCCATCCTCTCCGGCAGATGCCGCGGCTTCAGGGAGGCGTCATCCATCACTGCCCGCGGCGGCGCCGCCCCATCACCGGCGGCACCATCGAGATGTTCCGCGCCACCACGCCGAGCCGGCCTGTCGCGGTGACCCCTCGAGCTGCGGTATGTCTCCCGTCATGGCCTCAGCAGCCGCCGCGCAAAAGCTCAGCTGGAAGGAGTTCGTCGAGTTCGAGAAGGGCTCGGACCAGAAGCACGAATACCTTCGCGGAGACGTGTGGGCGATGGCTGGTGGCACGCCGGAACATGGCCGTCTCGCCGCCAACGTCATTCGACTCCTTGGGAACGCCCTCGATGGTCGCCCCTGTGTCGTCTTCACTTCGGACGTCCGGGTCCGGGTCAACGAGACGGACCGCGCGACCTACCCCGACACCTTCGTCGTCTGTGGCGCCATGAAGACCGACCCCGACGACAAGACGACCGTCATCAACCCGGTCGTCATCGTCGAGGTCCTCTCTCCCGGCACCGAGGCGAGCGACCGCGGCGAGAAGTTCGCGCACTACCAGCGGCTCGAGTCGCTGCAGGACTACGTCCTCGTGTCTCAGTCGAGTCGGCGCATCGAGGTGTTCTCTCGTGGTGCCGGCGCGTCGTGGTTGCTCACGCCATGGGGCCCTGGCCAGCGCGTGCCCCTCCCCTCGCTGGGCGTCGAGCTCGACCTCGACGCCGTGTACTTCAACCCGCTCGGCTGAGGCTCCCCGGGGCGCTGTACGGCCTGTCACGGGTTGGTGACGCAACAGGGGCGCCCTCGCCCGCACCATCGATGCGCTTCTCTCCGCCCGCAGCACCCACGGGCATGCCGCGTAGACAGCCTCAATCTGCTTGCACGAGTTGGCCGTCGGGGCCGGCAACAAATGTGCCTTCGGGGGATCGCCACGCTCGCCGAGTCGGTTCTCAAGTCGAGCGACATCCTCCAGTGCGGCGCCCGACTCCACCGCGCGGCGGTTGGTGCACGAGGGACACCAGCCCCCTCGGCCGCGCATCGGTCCGAACGTGACCGGGAGCAGCCTCGACTCGCTCGGGAACCGGACACAGCTCGCCGTGGCGTCAGACTCGCCGGGCCCGACCACGGGGCGGTGGCTGCGTCGCGTCACCGATACTCGTCGTCGGAGAGGCGCTTGCCCACGCAAGAGTTCGCGTTGAGCTTCGCGTCGCCGTCCGGTGTCGACACGATGACGTCGCCTTTCATCGAGCCCTTCCCTTTCGCGGTCACCGTCAGTCGCCCCTTCACGTGCTGGACGGTGATGTCGGAGGGCTCCTCGGGACCGGACCCTGCGAACAAGGCCATTCCCTCGTCAGCCAGAAGGCGTGCGCGCGACGTCACCTCGTGCGCCGCACGTGACTGCACCCAGCGACAGCGTGGCGAGGCGGGCGTCGTCGAGGCCTGACAGGTCAGCCAGTGCTGAGCAATCCCCTCGTTTTTGACGTCAAACAAGACCGAACACCTCGCGGAAGAACGGGACCCCGCGCATCAACTCGCCAAACTTGTTGATGAGGAGTTGAGCCTTCGGCTCGCGCATGTTCGGCAATGCGCCGTAGTAA
>JADCJJ010000627.1 GCA_020247085.1 Myxococcaceae bacterium
CTCGGCGATGCGCTGGTCACGCGGGTCGGACACCTCGCCCGTAGATCACGCCTGCGCAGCTCACGCGAGCCGAGTCAGTGCGGGAACTGATCGCCGGGATGTGCGCGGCTGATCGAGGCCCGGCCTCCTGAACGGTTACTATGCGATCCTCGGCGCGGTCACCCATTTTGCTCCGTCAGAGCTCGGGCCTGGGCTTGCCCTGATGGTCGAGCGGCCCTGGTTGTTGAGTCAGGTTCGACGGCGTGGCTTTGGCGTGAGTGGCACGTCGCTGGACGTCGTCGAGCAGTCCATCGTCGACGTGCTCGATGCGCCGCTGCTCGTGGTGCGGACAGGGGCTGGCACGGACTCGACTGGCAGGCTCCGCGCGCAGCTCGCGATGGGCGCGCTCGTCACCGAAGCCGAGACGGTCGCCGCGATCACGCACGGCTTCGACGGCGTGGTGAGCGCGACCACGATGCTGCACGACCCGGCACTGGCGGGGAAGTGGTCGGCGATGAACCCTCAGGGACTCGACCCTGCGCTCTTTCCCGCCGACGTCGTCGAGGCGGCCGCCGCGTACGCAGACGAGGTGCTCGTCTCGACGCCCGGTGCGGTGGTGAGCGACGGCATGGCGCCCCTCATCGCCTGGTGGCGCTTCGACACCCGGACAGGCCGGGCGCTCGGGGAGCTGCGCTTCGAGGGCACCTTCTATGGTGGCGTGCCTGGCATGCTCGCGACCGCGAACCTGCTGGTCGACCTCGACAAGTGTCTCTACGCGGGCGCCGGAGCGGCGTTGATGGGGGCTGAAGAGTGCGACCTGACCCCTTGCTTCAAGGCTGCCTTCGAGCACTACAAGGTGGCCCTAGCCAAAGAGTTCGCCGGCGCCGCGCTCTTTGCCGCTGGCGGCGCTGCTGGCTTCCATCACTCGACCGTGTTTCAGGCCGCGGAGCAGGGCTGGGAGATGTACGAGACCGTTCACGCCTGGTTCCGGGCAGGCGGGCCGCTCGAGGCCTGCCACTGAGCGCTCCGAACCTCTGGGTGCGTGCGCACATGGCGGCAAGGGCGCCCGCTACACGCCCTTCCGTCGACCGGTGGAGTTCGTGTTCAGCCGCAGCGTGTGCGACCAGCGCTCGGCGCTTCGCCAGGAGTGCTGGAGCAAGCACGTGACGCGGGCCGAAAAGCTGGCCCTCGCGAGGGCCGCACCTCGTCGCCGGGCCACCACCCGAGTCCAACGTCCCCGCGCTCGATCGACTGGCGCGGTGACGTGCGGACGGAGAAATGCGCGCCTCGTGATCCTCATCTTCGCCGGTCTCGGGGGGGGCAGTTGCTGGCCGTCGACTGTTGGGTGCTCATCTTCGCGCACACGTTTCTGCGCAGCCTGGGCACCGGCGTGATGGGTTTGCTTGTTCCCATCTACAGGTCTGGTTCGGCTGCTGATCACGAGGCGAGTCTGACCGGTGCACGAAGCGTCTCGAGGGCGAAAGCGATGCCAGAGTCCCAGCGGACGCTGAGAACGAGCGCACGGAGTTGGACGACGTGGGAGCCGCTTTCATCGTGCCAGCGGGAGCCATCGCGCCTGAAGCGGACCTCGAAGAGATACTTGCAGGTGGCCTCGGTCGGCCCGCTGCCGATGGGGAGTCCCTGTCGGCGGGCCCCTGCGGAGTTCATCCGCTCTCCGTTGTTCTCGAGGTCTCTGATGGCCTCGTGCACCGCGGGCGTGGCCTCGGCGCTCATCGAGTCGGTGTCGGAATCGCGCAGGGCTGTCACGAGTGCTCTTCTCGACCGCCCGCACGAACGCCCCAAAGTCCACCGCGCGGCCCCCACTCGTGTCCGGCGTCGACGCCTCGACGCTCCCGCTCGAACTTCTTCATCGGGCCCGCCGACGACTCAGGGACCCCAGACGTCACCAGCTTGATTTGCTCGCTCATGCTCGCCGTCTTGAGCTTCCTTCCCCGTCTTCACCAAGTGCCCCCTTGCTCAGCAGCCGATCCAGACCCGTCGGTCTTGCCGTCTGCGTCGTCGTCGACCGCGTTCGAGTAGAGCTCGCGCTTCATGGGCGCGACCTGCTGTTCCACACAACCAGCGAGCAGCGCGACGGGAAGGAGGGCCTTCATGGCGAGACCCCGACTCTTCGCTTACCCCGCACGTGAATTCCCCCGCACCGCCAGTGCCCGTCCACTGCGCCCTGCCCCACATGCGGTGTGGTGCTCGTAAACCCAGGTTCATTCTCGCGGAGCGAACTCGTGCCACGACGGGGGGCATGAAACCACTGCTCCGCCCTGTGTTGATGTCCGGTCTGGTTCTTCTTCATGCCTCGGTCTCTCTCGCCGACCCAGAGGTTGCCGCTGCGCCGTCGACCAGTCCCGCGCGCCCGTGGGGCATCGAGGTCGAGGCGCTTCAGCCGTTCATCCCGAATGTGAACGTGTTCCGCATGCATGTGACCAGGACGGTGTGGGGGAAGCCCGGAGGCCTGCGGGGCGACGTGCTGGTTGGCTTCACCCTTCGCCCAAACGTCAAGCATGACGTGCTGGCCTTCATGAACGAGTACCAACTCACCCTCAGCTATCGGCAGTACCTCTGGCGAGGGCTGCACATCGAGACGGGCATCGACGCCGGCATCGCGTGGGGCACCAACCTGTTCGACGGCGAGTTCTACCGCACCGCGACCCTCTTCTTGAACCGCGGCATCGGGTACCGCTTCGGCTTCTTCGAGCCCGGCGGCTTCTTTCAAGACAAACAGCTGCCATTTGGGTTCTTCATCACGCCACAGTTCGGCGTGCTGAACTCCCTGGGTGTCGCGAACTACGGACCGCGGAATGGAAAGCCAAACTGGTTTCTGACCGGTAGTCTTTTCCTGGGTGTCTCGTTTTGAGCCGCCGATACCGACATCGAGGGTTCGGGCTCTTGTGAGCGCGAGCTCAGCGCCCCGCGGCGGTGAGGTCGATGCCGAGCCCTTCGTCCTCCAGCCATGCGCGATCGGTTTAGGGAGCATGTCCAAGTCCCCGTTCCCGCTTGAGTTTCGCACGCTCGCGCCGCTGGTTGCGAGACCGGGCGACGACGCTGGCGATGCGGAGCAGACGCTCCTCCAGCTGCGCGAGCGTGATGCC